>JAJYHY010000301.1 GCA_021784555.1 bacterium | reverse complement strand
CTCCTACCGCGCCGCCAATTGGATACGGGTCGGAACAACTCAAGGGCGAGGCAAGCTGGAGAAAAAGCACCAGTCAGTCCTCCCGCCTAAAGACATCTGGATTTATGGCTTGCACCCCGGTTTCCGGCAGATCCTGTGCGCTACGCCCTGACCTTCTCCCCAGGCGGGGTTTACCGAATGTTTACTGCCGCAACGCTGAATCGCAAATCTAAAATCGCAAATTCCACACCGGGTGCGATTAAATGTGTCGGACACGGAAGGCGGCGGGGTCAGTCCTGCACCTTTTTCCGCCACTTCCCTTCCTTCACCCCGGAAAAAGTGAGGACTGACCCCGCGCCCGACCGACGCTTTTAATCGCACCCTCCCATACCCCTACGAAGCGGCGGCCTCGCCTTTCTTCCACGTCCGTTTGGGAGGCCGGATGACCAAGCCCTTCTTAATGGCGCTGGCCGCGACGCGCACATAGCGCACCTCGCCGTCCACCACCGCCTTGACCCGCTGCAAATTCGGCATGAACCGGCGCTTGGTCTTGGCCGTTATATGCGTTCCGATGCCCCCGCTCTTCTTGGCTTTGCCGCTGCGCCATATAATGCGCCCTTTCATTGGTCGTTTGCCTGTCAATTCGCAAATTCGTGCCATACTCGTTCCAATCTCATTTAAGAGTTCGTCAAAATAGCCGCCCTCGGCCGCATTGCAAGCAATTTCCGTCGAAGGGGTCAAGCGTCAAGCCTCGATATTGCCCATGCGGCGTCAGATTGGCGGTCTGGGCTGCGCGGCATCATTGGAAGGTTGCCTCCCCATCGCCCCGGCTTATGACCTCGTAGCGCGCGCCGGGACATAGGATTCGCAACTGGCGCGGCATGAATGAGGCGGCCGCCGCAGGCAGGCGCAAGCAGCCATCAGGGCTGGCCGACTCCCAACGCAATACCGAATGACAAGCCTGCTCTCCGACCCTATCTTAAGCCCCACCATGGCGACTATCAGACCTTTTGCCGCTTTACGGCCTAGACCCGATTTGGCGGAGCGCATCTGCGAGCTTCCTTACGATGTGATGTCCTCGGAGGAGGCGCGCGCAATTGCTTCCGGCAATCCGCTCAGTTTTCTGCGCGTCAGCAAGCCCGAAATCGACCTGCCTCCTTCCACGGATGTCCATGCCATCGGAGTTTATGCTCGGGGCCAGGAGAACTTTCAGCGGCTCATCACCCAAGGCGCCTTGCGGCAAGACCCGCAGCCTTGCTTTTACCTCTACCGCCAGGTCAGAGGCCCGCACAACCAGGTCGGCCTGGTCGCCGGCGCGAGCTGTGAGGACTACCTGTCCGGTCGTATCAAGAAGCATGAACTGACTCGGCCCGATAAGGAGGACGACCGTGTCCGCCACATCCAGACCCTCCGCGCCCAAACCGGCCCGGCTTTCCTGGTCTATCGCTCCCGCCAGGCCATTAATGAACTTGTGGCTCGCAAGACGGCGGAAAGGCCAGACATTGATTTCGTAGCTCCCGACGAGGTGCGGCACACCGCCTGGGTCATTGCCGATTCCAACGTCATTGGCTCGATCCAAGCCGAGTTCGAGCACATCCCGGCGCTTTACATCGCCGACGGCCACCATCGCAGCGCCGCGGCCGTCCGGATCTACCAGGCCGCGAAGCAAAGCGGCGCTTCAGCAGCGGCGAGTGACAACAGCGCCTTTTTCCTCAGCGTTATTTTCCCTCACGACCAGGTCCAGATCCTCCCCTACAACCGCGTTGTGAAAGATCTCAATAGCTGGCCAACTCATGAGTTTCTCCGAAAGCTTGAATCGATTTTCGCGGTGCAAGCCGGTGGCGGCGCCCTCCCCGCCAAAAAACATAACTTCGGGCTCTATCTTGGCGGCCAATGGCGCGCGTTAAGCCTCCGCCCGCCCCTGGCCTCAGCCGCCGCTCCCGTGGACCAGTTGGATGTGACCGTGCTGCAGACCCACGTGCTCGGACCCATTCTTGGCATCGGCGACCCGCGCACCAGCCAACGCATTCATTTTGTTGGCGGCATTCGTGGCGCCGCCGAACTCGAGAAACTCGTCAATTCCAACGAATTCGCCTGCGCCTTTTCTCTCTTCCCCACCAGCATCGAGGACCTCATGACTATGGCCGACGCCAACGCCATCATGCCTCCCAAAAGCACCTGGTTCGAACCCAAGCTCCGTGATGCCATGTTCTGCTACCTGCTGTAAGCTACGCGGCCGAGTGGCAGGCCCCACAGCCCCCATAAACCGCCAGTTGGGCGGGGTCGGTTGGATAGCGGCGCATCAACTCCGCAGCCAGCTTCTTCAGCCCGGCGACATCAAGCTGCCCCCGGATTTGCTCGTCGAACGCTTCGCAGGACTCATCCAGCCGTTCCATCTCCGCGGACGGAATAGCGCTTTGAGCCATGGGGTAAAGAATATTGTTCTCTTTCTGAATATGCCCGTAGAGCAAGGGGACAAGCTGGCTGGCACACTCAATCACTCGCTCCCTCTCGGCCTCATTCAACGGACCGGCTCCGGCGCCAATGCCGAGCAATCCCCGCACTTCCTGGCGCCCAGCATCGTGCTCGGCCAGCATGACGGCAACGGGTCCGCTGTCTTGGGGAAAACCAAACTGCCGCATCTTGACAAACAGCCGGTCTTCCTCTTTGCCGTGGTGGCATTTGTCCGCAAAATCGCGGAAGAAGCGGCCAAAGTCTGCTACATCCTGCCGGGGCATCTGGCTTCCGGCCGCTAGTTTTTCCGCCATGGCCTGAAGCGAGGCCAGCACTTCAACGATCAACTCGTGCTCTCGCATCATCAATTCAATACACTGATTCATACTCTACAGATTTTAGATTTTAGATTTGCGATTTCCTGCATCGTCAATTCAACGCAAGCGATTCACAGCCGGACTATAGCGCGAGGCTACAGCCGAAGCCTTGATGGAGGTCAAGAGAACGGAATCTAACGCGAATACTTCATGCCGCGAACAAAACGGCAACAGTCTGTGGGTAGGGCGCGCAGTCCCCTGCGCGCCGCCGCGCGCACGATCCGCAGCATCTTGCGGCATTGCGGCGCTGGGAAATATTCGGACGGTCTCTATAACGTTCCTGCTGCCGTCTCCTGGCGCCCACCACCCGCGCCCGGATCTGGGTGGAAGTCTCCCCGGTGTGCTCGGCGCTGATCTCGCGGAACTGCACCTGGGGCACCTCCACGTGCAGGTCAATCCGATCCAGCAGCGGCCCGGAGATGCATGCTTTCTGAGTCCCCTTCAGTGGCCTTCGTTCGAAAAGCATTTGCTTTCCTGCCGCCCTTTCGCCATAAGGGTATCCATGTTGGCCAGGGTTCATTCAGCAGCGGTGAGCGGCATCGAGGCCTACACGGTCGAAGTCGAGGTCAATGCCGGCTATGGAGACACCATCATCGTCATCGTCGGCTTGCCGGATGCCGCGGTCAAGGAATCCCGTGACCGGGTGATGACCGCTCTCATCAATTCCGGGTTCGCCTTCACCTTCGGCCGGACGACGATCAATCTGGCGCCGGCAGACGTAAAGAAGGAGGGGCCGAGCTTTGACTTGCCCATTGCCATCGGAATGATCGCCGCAAGTGAGCAAATGGAGACCGATCAACTGGAAAACTTTGTGATGATCGGGGAATTAGCGCTCAATGGCGCCGTGCGGCCGGTAAAAGGAGTTTTGCCAGTCGCCCTCCGGGCGCGTGAAGAAAAGAAGGTCGGAATGCTGGTGCCTCCAGAAAACGCCGCGGAGGCGGCCGTTGTTGGGGGTCTCGAGGTGATTCCCGTCCGGAATCTAAGGGAGGCGGTCGGCTTCCTGGAGGGAGAAACCAAGCTTTCCCCGACAAAGGTTGATGTCACCCGGATTTTTGTCGAAGACCATGAGGATGCTATTGATTTCGCCGAGGTAAAGGGCCAGGAGTCAGTCAAGCGCGCGCTCGAGATCGCCGCCGCCGGCGGTCACAATATCCTCCTGATTGGCCCTCCGGGCACTGGCAAGTCGATGTTGGCAAAACGACTTGCGACCATCCTGCCCCCGCTTACTTTGGAGGAATCCCTGGAGACCACCAAGATTCATAGCATCGTCGGTCTGCTGCGGCCCGGCCAAGCCCTGGTGACCCGCCGTCCGTTCCGAGCGCCCCACCATACTGCCAGTGACGCGGGACTTCTGGGTGGAAACATCAACCCCACTCCTGGCGAGATCTCCCTGGCACACCACGGGGTTCTGTTTCTTGATGAATTGCCTGAGTTCAAGCGAGGTGTCCTGGAGACGATGCGACAGCCACTTGAAGAAGGCCATGTCACGATCTCCAGGGCTGCCGGTACAATGACCTTTCCGTCCGAATTTATGTTGGTGGCCGCGATGAATCCGTCTCCAGACGGGAAATCGCCCTCCCAATCCAGTAGTACTCCACGTGAAATCCAAAAGTACCTCGGCCGTATTTCCGGTCCACTTTTGGACCGCATTGACCTCCACGTCGAGGTGCCGTCGGTGGAATTCCGCGAGATTGCGGCCAGTCAAACCGGCGAGACATCGGCGCAAATCCGCGCCAGAGTCGTCACCGCCCGCAGCCGACAACACGAACGCTTTCGCGACCGGCCCAAGATTACGTGCAACGCCCGCATGGGAATCCGCGAATTGAGACAATACTGTCGGCTTGATGAACCCACAATGGAGATGCTCAAATTCGCCATGAACGACCTTAAGCTGAGCGCGCGCGCGTACGACCGAATCTTGAAAGTCGCCCGCACCATTGCCGACTTGGCTGGGGCCGATTGCATCTGTGGCGATCATGTCTCAGAAGCCGTACAGTACCGCTCGTTGGACCGGGAGATGTGGATCTGACGCACGTAGGGATCGGTTCTCGCAGGCCATCATATCACCAGAGCCATCTCAGTAATCCATGTTCCGCCCCTGCCTCCAAAATTCTAATTTGGAGCCAAGAAGCGCCGGCTTAGACGCAGGCTGGCAATCCCTTAGCCGGAAAACTCAGAGGCCTGCCGCCATGCATGCATAATGTATGCGATAATCTCCTCCACACCGACGCCGTGTTTGACCTGAGCGAAAACAACCGGCCCATCGCCGCGCATTTTTTTGGCATCGCGCTCCATGATCTTCAAATCCGCCCCGACGGCAGGGGCCAGGTCCGTCTTGTTGATGACGAGTAAATCGCTTTGGGTGATGCCCGGCCCGCCTTTGCGCGGAATCTTGTCGCCGCCCGCTACGTCCACCACCTGCACCGTGTAATCGGCCAATTCGCGGCTGAAACAGGCGGCAAGGTTGTCGCCGCCCGATTCAATGAACAGTATCTGCGGCTCAAACGTCCGGTGCAGTTCCTCAAGGGCGAGCAGGTTAGCGGAAATGTCCTCGCGTATAGCGGTGTGGGGGCACCCACCGGTTTCCACAGCGCGGATGCGCTCTGGTTCGAGCGCGTCATGCCGGGTCAGGAATTCGCAGTCCTCTTTGGTAAAAATATCATTGGTGACGACAGCGATGTTCATCTTCGCGCGCAGCCGTTTGCACAGTTGCAGCATCAGCGCCGTCTTGCCACTACCCACCGGCCCGCCGACACCGACCGTGAACGCGCGCTTGCTGAAATCGCGGTCCATTGCCAGCTCGCGCGTGTGATAATGGCCGGCCCCGCCGGTGTCGTTGTGGGTGTAGCCGTTGCCGCCAGAGGAATGGGAGTGCAGACGCAGGTTCATAGGAGGAATCAGCTCTGGAACAGCCGCGAATAAAGCCGGTCGTGCATTCCAAACCACAAATCCAACAGCGGCGCGGTTTGCGCGATGTCATCGAGCGACAATGACCCACATTCATGCAAAACGAGTTCGGCTTTCCGCGCCAGCCTGTGCTGCAACGATTGCGCCTCCATCGGTCCCACGACATTCAGGCGCACCGCCGCTGCCAGCACGCCGCGCAAATGGTTGAACAAGAACATCCGAAGAGCCGTGTCGCGCGAAACTTGCAACCGGCGCATAGACGCGCCGAAAACCGGAGCCAAGTGAACAAACTCAATCCGCGAGTCCCCGCTCATGAATTTCAGCTTAAAGGTTCGTTCAACCGCCGTCAGAAGCGCCCTGCCCTGAGTGCGGCTGGCGCGGTTTGCCACATGATTGTTTATGAACGCCTCGCTGAGCTTGTTAAGTTCTGGAAGTTGTTCCGGCGAATCAAACGAGGCGGCCACAAATGGGAGCGCCGCGTGCCCCTGTTGCTCCAGGCTCGCGGTCAGGAACGGGACCAACTCTTCCCGATGGCGCACTTCGGCGGCTTGCCAGGCGGCCTCCAGGCCGGACGAGTGGGCGAAGCCGCCAATCGGAAAGCCTGAATCCACCAGTTGCCAAACCAACCAATCATTGCCAGTGGGTGGAGAGGTCGCCGCCGGCACATCACGCCGTGCCTTGTCGGCGGGAGGCCCGGCAAGGGGTTTGCCGGACCAAGCGCGTGAAAGCGGGCGGATTTCCAGAATTGCTGGGGGCGCCTTGCTCAAAACAAAAAGTAACGCTGGGCCAGTGGCAAACTTTTCGCCGGTTCGCAGCTCAATAAATGGCCGTCTGCGTGGACCTCGTACGTTTCCGGGTCCACGGTGATTTTCGGCAGCGCATTATTCCATTTCAGGTGCTGTTTGCCGAGCTTTCGGCAGCCTTTCACGGCTTCGATCCGCTTGGCCAGTCCGTAAGGTGCGGCGCAGCCTTCTTCTTTGCAAATCTGGCTGACGAAGGCGATGGAGCCGGCCGCCGCGGCTCTGCCAAAGCTGCCGAACATCGGACGCATCAACACCGGTTGCGGCGTGGGGATGCTCGCGTTTGCGTCGCCCATTTGCGCCCACGCGATGATTCCCCCTTTGATGACCATCTCCGGCTTGGCGCCGAAATTCGCCGGTTTCCACAGGACGAGGTCCGCCAGCTTGCCCACTTCAACCGAGCCTACGACGTGGGCCATGCCATGCGCCAGCGCCGGATTGATCGTGTATTTGGAAATGTAACGCTTGATGCGGACGTTGTCGTTGTCGCCGTTCTCCTCCGTCAGGACCCCGCGTTGCCGCTTCATCTTGTCCGCGGTCTGCCAGGTGCGGGTGATGACTTCCCCAATGCGGCCCATTGCCTGCGAGTCGGAGCTCATGATGCTGATGGCGCCGAGGTCGTGCAAAATATCTTCCGCGGCAATGGTTTCGCCTCGGATGCGGCTTTCGGCGAAAGCGACGTCCTCCGGCAAATTCGGGTCCAGGTGATGACAAACCATGAGCATATCCAGGTGCTCATCGAGTGTGTTAACCGTGTAAGGCCGGGTTGGGTTGGTGGAGCTTGGCAGCACGTTCGGCTCGCCGCAGATGCGAATGATGTCCGGCGCGTGTCCGCCGCCCGCGCCTTCGCTATGGTAGGCGTGAATCGTGCGGCCTTTGAACGCGGCGATTGTGCCCTCGACAAACGTGGATTCATTCAAGGTGTCGGTGTGGATGGTCACCTGGACGTCAAAATCTTCGGCGACACTCAGGCAACAATCAATCGCGGCCGGCGTGGTGCCCCAATCCTCGTGAAGCTTCAGTCCGATTGCCCCGGCCTTGATTTGTTCCGGCAGCCCGGCTGGCAACGCGGAGTTGCCCTTCCCCGTGAAGCCGAAGTTGAGCGGCAAATCGTCCGTGGCGCGGAGCATCATTTTCAAATGAAACGGGCCGGGGGTGCAGGTCGTTGCGCAAGTGCCCACGGCGGGACCGGTGCCGCCGCCGACCATGGTGGTCAGCCCGGCGGCAATGGCTTCGAACGCCAGTTGCGGGCAGATGAAATGAACATGCGTGTCGAGTCCGCCGGCGGTGAGGATCAGACCCTCGCCGGCGATGACCTCGGTGGTGACGCCAACAATCATGCCCTTGCTGACGCCCGCCATCACGTCGGGATTGCCGGCCTTGCCAATGCCGGAGATCAGGCCGTGCTTGATGCCGATGTCCGCTTTGTAAATGCCCGTCCAATCCACCACCAGCGCGTTAGTGATAACACAGTCGAGGGCATTGGCGGCTCCAACGCCCGCGGCTTGGCCCATGCCATCGCGGATGACCTTGCCTCCCCCGAATTTGCACTCGTCGCCATAAACGGTGAAGTCCTTTTCGACTTGGAGCACCAAGCATGTGTCGCCCAGGTGGAGCTTGTCGCCAGTCGTCGGGCCGAACATGTCGGCGTAATGCGCTCGTTTCATGGTGTGCGGCATAGGAATTCTAAAGACTTGAAAACTTCCTTTGCTTCACTTGGTTGATGGCGGCTCGTTTGCCGGCAAGGCCAACCTTCCCACTCGCAAGGTTGTTTCCGCCGCGAATGACCCGCTTTCCGGCGATGTCCACGAGCTGGACCGTTTTGCTTTCGCCGGGTTCGAACCGTATGGCGGTTCCCGCGGGGATATCCAGGCGCTTGCCGTAGGCCGCGCCGCGGTCAAACTGCAGCGCCGCGTTAGTTTCGACGAAGTGGTAATGACTCCCCACCTGAATTGGACGGTCTCCGAGATTCGTGACAACCAGTGCGCTCGCAGCGCGCCCGCTGTTGAGTTCAATTTCTCCATCCACGATTTCCGCGGCACCCGGCACCACCTCATCGCCCGCCGGTTTGAACACGGAAACATCAGGCACCGGCAGAAAGCTGCCGTGCAGCGCCAGCTTCAAATCGCCATTCTCCCGGGCGATCGGATGATGAACCGTGACCAACTTCGAGCCGTCGGGAAAAGTCCCTTCCACCTGCACGTTCTCAACCATCTCGGCCACGCCAGCCATGACTTGATTGCGCCCGAGCAATTGGCGTCCGAGATTCATCAACTCGGCAACGCTTTTGCCTTCACGAATCAGCTCCAGGATTACCGTGGCAACCAGGGCCACGGTCTCCGGATGGTTCAGTCGGATGCCGCGCGCCAGGCGCTGCTGCGCGAGAAACCCCGCGTTGTGCAGGAGCAGTTTATCAATTTCACGAGGTGACAGGTGCATAGATTACCACTTTCGGTTCCAGGGATTGTCACCGAGCAATTCAGGAAGGAAGCCTAACCATCGACCAATCTCCCGCCCCACGACTTCGACGTGTTCCCCTCCCACGCGGACCACCGCGCCGCGGCCAACCGCACTCGCGGCGACGGCAACTTCTCCTCTCCGAGCCACGGGCAAAGCGGAAATACTCTCGAGCAACTGAAACGCGGCGACGCTCACCGAATAGCCCGCCAGCAACAGCATTGCGAAACAATTGAAGCGCCCTGCCCGCATGGGAGAAGTCAGGACGCCATCTGAGGAATCCAGCAGGATGGAATCGAGAAAGATGCGCTCCTTGCCGGAAAAGACATCGTTGCGGCTCTTAAAGCGGCGGAACTCCCACCGCTCACCGCGCGCGGCCCGGCCCGAGGTGAACCAGTCTAAGAGCACCAAGCCGGCGCCGGCTGCAAGGTGAAACTCCTGGCGCTGGGTGTAGCTGGAGTCAGCGAAGGCCTGTATTGGATCGGGCATGAGAACGAGGAGCGAGTCTTCCTCCAAAGCCGCCGTCGTGAGGTGCCCGCAGGGAAGGTGGCGGGGATTGCGGTAGATCTTTGTCGAGGCCTGCGTCCCGAGAAAACAACGCGCTCCGGGGCCAAGGTGAACATCAAGGCGGGTCTGATCGCCGGCCACCATGCCGCCGCCCAGGTTGCTGGTGCAGACCCAAACGCTGCGCCCCCGCGCGCGCGGCATGAGCAGCTTGAGCGGATTGCGAGCCAAGGCGGAGGTGATGCAGCTTTCATCGAACACCCTCTCCACTTCCAGGACCGCTCCCCCCAACGGCCCAGGAGCCGATAGGTGCGCGGAGACCCTCGTCGGCGTCTCCGAGGAGCCGGAATCCGGAACGGGGTCGCGGGCGTTCGTGTCCTGTGCGTAGGACTGCCGGGCCTGGGCGGTCACCCTGGCCTTTGGCTTGGCCGCACTGATCTTTGCCGGTGCGATCACGTTTAGACCGTCAGATGTTCTTTCACGATTTCGTCGTTCAGGTGCGAGATCGGGCCCTCGGCCACAATCGCGCCTCGATCCATAATGTAAAAACTGTCGCCAACGTTCACACAAAAGTCGAGGTATTGTTCGACGAGCAAGATGCTGAGTCTCGCCTCTTTCTTGATTCTGAGGAGGGTGTCCCCGATGAGGTCAATGATATTGGGCTGGATGCCTTCGGTCGGTTCATCGAGGATGAGCACTTTCGGATCGGTCAAGAGCGCGCGGGCGATGGCAAGCTGTTGTTGCTGGCCGCCGCTCAACACTCCTCCCTTGCGCTGGAGCATCTCCTTGAGAACCGGGAATAGATCCAGGACGTGCTCCACCTGGCCATTGGCTTTGGCGCCGTGGACGACGAGTCCGACCTTGAGATTTTCCCAAACTGTCAGATGCGGGAAGATGTCGCGGCCTTGCGGCGCGTAGCCGATCCCCAGGCGAGCACGCCGGTCAGGTTTGAGCCCGATTAGCTCCGTTTCACCGAGCTTGACCGAACCAGCGTCCGGTTTCACCAGGCCGACAATCGTCTTGAGGGTCGTGGTCTTGCCGACCCCGTTGCGTCCCATGAGGCAGACCAGGCTATATTCGGGCACGAGGAGGTTCACGCCCCGAAGAATCCGCGAGCCTTCATAGGAAACCGAAATGTTGGACAAGGTTAGCATCTTTCCCACCTCTTTCTCCCAAGATAGACCTCTTCAACCCGCTCGCCATCCACAAGCTGCAGCACGCCTGCCGGAGC
>JAJYHY010000300.1 GCA_021784555.1 bacterium | reverse complement strand
CGGGTGTATTAGCTATCTATTGCCATCGCGATGCCAATTTCCGTCCGGGATCTTCGGCGCTCCCAGCGGAGCTTGAGGGCTCTATGCCCGCCGATGGGCATAAATGGTGGTCCAATCGAGACGCACGCTCTCCAGACCACCAGCGAGCTTTAGACTTGCCTGAGCGCGGGCGGGAGGGTTTGCTAACGCCAGAATGAAACCACTGAACATCGGATCGATGTCGCCTGCCCAAACGATATGCACAAGCCCATTGCGCTGGCGCCGGCAAAGGCCGGCAAGATGATTCTCTGCGTCACGGCGATGACCGAGACATTCATCAAAGAGCGCAAGCACAACCTGACCGGCAAAGCAGCAACGCCGCCCAGCGCTCCGATCGCGGCCACGGCGGAAACGCGCAATGGGATGCCGCCCTCGCCAGCGGCGAGTTTCGCGGCGACAGGCAGTATCCCCTTGATGCCCATTTGGGCGCAAACCTGCAGGCCGAGATGCGGGCCGGCTCGCTACCGGCGGTGTTTTGGGCCGCAGCCGACGCGGTGGCCGCCAGGCGAGTGGTGTCAATTATCCCCGTGCCCCGAGAGGGCCGGCGCAGGCCGATGAGGGCGGTTCCCACGATGCTCGAATCTTTCCGCCTGGAAAGCTGAGATTGCAACTCCACACGCGGGAAAAACGGTTTGTAACGCCCGGCGTGACGCCTTGTAACGGCTTTTGTAACGACCTGGACATCGAGATCACCCAATGTTTATGCGGTTTGTAACGACGTTACGGCTCCAGGGGAGTACAGCTTGAGCATCCTGTGCCCCCTTCGCAACGCAACCGATCAGGGCAGGTAAGAAAGCAGGTACTGCTTGAGTTGCAGGATGCTGGAGGTGGTTTGCAGCGCGGCCTGATAGGCGTTCTGCGTCTGGGTAAGCTTGGTCAAAGTCTGGGTGAGGTCGGCGCCCGCCACGCCGTTTAGCGATTGCTGCAACGAGGTCTGATCGGTGCTGGCGGCGGAAGCAGCCAACTCCAGCCGAGCCTGGACGGCGCCGTTGCTGGCCATCTGGGTCGTGACATTGTCCTGATCCTTGGTGAGGGCGGGCGCGTCAGACGAGGAGATGGAGCTGGTATTGCCGGCCAGCAGATCGTTTTGCAGCGTGATCAGATGATTGAACAGATCGGCGCCGGTGCGGCTGTCACTGGCCACCCCGGGTGTGCCGGAGCCGGTGTTATTCTGGCCCGGCGCATCCACGGCGATGGTGCTGTCGCTCCCGATCTGGTCCGTGTTGACGTTCGCATTGCCTTGATAGTTCACGGCGGTGACCTTGCCGTTGGCGTCGGTCGTCACGCTGAAAGGAGGCTGCGACGCGGCCGTGCCGCCGAAGAGGTATTGATTGCCGTCCTTGGCGTTCAAGACTTGCGCCGCCTGCTGGATAAGCTGAGTCACCTCGTTGGCGTTGGCCTGCAGCGCCTTTGGCGAAGTGGCCCCGTCGGACGAGATGGCAATGTTGCCCGCCCGCTCCACAATGGTCTGAAGCTGTTGCAGCGCGTTGCCGGAGGTCGTCGCGCGGGTTTGCAGGGACGAGATGTTTTGCGCGTATTGTCCGGTGTTGCGGTACGCCGTCTGCAAATTCAGCGCGGTTTCCATCCCGCCGGGGTCGTCGGCGGGCGCCTGGATACGCTGGCCGGTGGCCGCCTGGTTTTGAAGCTGGTATTGCTGTGCGGCCAGCGTTTGCAACTGGCTCACCATGGAATCGGTGAAAGTGGGGCCGGCGATGCGCATGTCGTAGGTAGGGTCAGAGGTTAATCACGTTCAGGGGGTCTTCATGTTGATCACCGTCTGGAGCATTTGATCCACGCTGGTGATGATCTTCGCCGAAGCCTGGTAGGCCTCTTGATAAGTAAGCAGGTTGGACATTTCTTCCTCAATGGAAACGCCGCTGACCGAGCCGCGCTGATTCCGCAGCATGGTATCGACCGCGGTGTGATCGGCGGCCTGATTATTTGCGTTCGAGAGGGCGAAACCGAAGTTGCCAGCGTCCTGAGCAAAAGTGGCGCTAAAGGTTTGGTTGTCCAGGGCGCTGATGGGTTGCTGGCCGAGTTGAGCCAGGGCCAGGGCCACCGAATTGTCGCCCGGCGCGTTGGCGGCGCCCGCCGCCTGCAGCGCCGAAGGATCGTTTTGAAGCGCGCTGTTGACGCCAATCGTCGAGGCGTCCGTGCCGGTGAAAAAGACCGCGCCCGTATTCCCCTTCAGATCATAGCCCGCGCTATAGACGTCGTTGACCTGGGTGATGAGGGTCGAAGCGAGCGCGTCCAGGTTGTTGCGCAACGTTTGCACCCCGCCATCCCGGGCGTCAATCGCGCCCTCAATAGAGCCGCCGCTTAGCGTCAGCGGTGTGCCCGAGGTCGCTGTCCGCACCTGCAACTGTCCGTTGCCCGGGTCATAAGCCTGGAGCGTGTCGGTCACCTGCTGCCCGGAAACAAGCTCGACCCCGCCGATGCTGATACTGACAGTGCCATCGTTGTTTGCGGCCGTTTGGATGTTCGTCAGTCCGGCCAGTTGTTCCAAATCCTTCTCGCGCAGGTCGGTCAGGTCGTTGGCGTTGCCGCCGCTGGCCGTGGCGCGGGCAATCTGGACGTTGAGTTGCGCGATGTCGGATAGCAACTGGTTGGCGGAGTCAACGCCCTTGCTCACCGAGGCATTGAGACCGTCATTGAGCGAACTGAGATTCTTCGCGGCCTGGTTCAGGCTGGACGCCAGCGATTGCGCCTGGCTTATGAGCGACTGGCGCTGACTTATGCCGGTGGGGCTCGTAGCCACACTCTGGAAGGCGTTAAACAGATTGTTCAACCGGTCCGACAGGCCCGACCCGGCCGCCGTGCCGCTGGCATTGCCGGTGGCGGAGGTGTTGAGGCTAAGGAACTCGCCCAGTTGCGTCTGAGCATCAGTGAGGGCGCTTTGTTGTGCATTCCAATAGCCTCCCACGCTGGCTTCATCGCGAATCTGCCCGTCCAAGAGGGCGTCGCGAACCTGCTGGATGGCGGTGACATCGACACCGGTGCCTTCCTGTCCAATGGCCGTGGACAAAGGGGTGCCGGCCTGGAGATCAACGCGTTGGCGGGCATAATCGGGGTTGTTGACGTTGGAAAGGTTTTGCCCCGTCACCTCCAGGCCGATCTGATTCGCCTGGAGGGCGCGCGTTCCTAGATTCAAGGTGTTGAATAATCCAAGCATGGGAATCAGGAGACCGCGTCGTAAAGCGAACGTTGCGGAAAGCCGGCGCCCAGGACCAGGCCCTCGTCGTTATAGGTCCGCGATTGGCTGCCAGGGAAAAACGGATCGAGCAGCCTTTGCATTAAATCGGTCACACGCGTCAGCAGAATATGGTTCTGACGCGCGCGGCGTTGAATGCGCTGCAGCAAATCATTGGTTTCCCCCACCAGCGCCTCGACCAGTGGCTGGTATTCGCCGGGCAGTTGCGGAATGAGCGCGGCAAAGGATGCGTTTTCGGGCAAACTCAGGGCCCGCGCAACCTCGCGCTGGCGCTGTTCACGTTCCAGGCGCGTTCCGGCCAGCACTTCGACCTGCGAGCTGAGCCTGGAGACGCATTGTATTAGGTCCTGGGTTTGCCGGTGGATTACCATCTCCTGCTGCTGGCCAAGGAGAGCCAGCAGCAGGCTGTATTCCTTCAGTTCTTCGCGGAGCGCTTCAACGAGATTTTGCAAATGGTCTTTCATGCGCGAGGGCGTTAAAATGAGTGGGGTCACATCTCAACATTTGACGTTGTGCCGATGCGTAATCGTCGCGGGGCGAGACGATTGTCAAATGTTGAGATGTGACCCCGAGCTGGTGGTCGAGCACGGTGGCGAGGCCGAAACCGCCTGACTTTGAAATGGCCTCGGCGAGCTGTTGCGTGATCAGCCCGCGATAAATGCTCGCCGCAGCGGAGGTGTCAGTGAACTCGGAGATGAACACGGGCTTCTGCGTTTCTTGCAGGATCTGCTCCAGCAATACCGCCTCGAATTTCTGAGACACTTCGGCTATTTTCTGCGCTTTCGTCAAAGCGTGGTCGTGCGCCAGTTCCCGGAGCGGAACGTCCGCGCTCGCCGCATGGCTCTGGATCGCGCTCAAGTCCATATCATCGAATGATTAATTCGGCCTGCAATGCGCCTGCCTGCTTCATGGCCTCGAAAATGGCCATGATATCGCGCGGGGTCGCGCCTAGCCGGTTGAGGGCGGCGGCGACCTTCTCAACCGTAGGCAATTCCGGCAAAGCGACCACGGTGGATTGGTTCTCCGCGACCTGGGTCGTGGTGCTGGGCGTCACGACCGGCTGGCCGCCGTTGCTGAAGGGGGGAGGCTGGGACACGTTCAGGGTGGAGGCCACGCTGATGGTGATGTTGCCCTGTGAAATGGCGCAACTGGAAATCTGAATCTCCGAAGTGGCCACGATGGTGCCCGTGCGTTCGTTGATGATGACGCGCGCGGGCACGTCCGGCGAGACCGGAATATCCTGCAACCGGGCGATAAAGTCCACCGGCGACGGACCGTAGTTCTTCGGCAGTTGCACCCGCACGCTGGTCGAGTCCAGCGCGAGCGCACTATTGGTGAACACACCATTGACGGCAGCCGCCACCCGCGCCGCCGAGATGAAATCCGGATTGCGCAGGAGCAGCTCGATGGCGTTGTCATGAACGATGGTGGTGGGAATAGTCTGCTCCACCAGCGCCCCGCCGATGATCTGCGCCGTGGTGGGAATGTTTTTCGTCACCGACGCCCCCCCACCGCCACCGGGCCCGGCGGTGAATCCGCCAACGGTCAGAGCGCCTTGCGCGACCGCATAGACCTTGTTATCGGCGGCCATCAACGGCGTTTGCAGCAGCACCCCGCCTTGGAGCGACCGCGCATCGCCCATCGAGGCGACCTCCACGTCGAGCCGCTGACCGGGCTGCACAAACGCCGGGATGTCCGCGGTGACCATGACCACAGCTACGTTTTTGGCTGAGAGCGTGGTCGGCGCCACATTGATTCCAAAGCGCCGGAGCATGTTCGCCACCGTCTGCTTGGTGTAAATCGGATCGCGGTCGCCCTCATTGGGCAGGCCCGCCACCAGCCCGTAGCCCACAAGCTGGTTATCGCGGGCGCCCAGGATGGTCGTCAGATCCCGTACCTTCACCCCGGTGGCGCTTGCGGATAAGGCGCCGGCCAGACAGCACGCCAGCATCAAAAGCAGCCGAACATCGAACAACCAACCTCCAACCCCCAACATCCAATTATCGCCCCAAGCGGAGGGCATTGGATGTTCGATGTTGGTTGTTGGATGTTGAATGTTTTCCACTTGTCCGTTCACGCCTTCAATCCGCCAGGAGTGCAATCAAAGCCCCTACCGGAGGGCATTGGATGTTCGATGTTGGATGTTGGATGTTGAATGTTGTTTTCCGCTTTCAGGGGCTCTAGAACGGTGATATAATATCCCACAACCGCGTGAACCAGCCCTTCCGCTGGCTCTCGGTCACGGTGCCCTTGCCGATAATCCGGATGCTGGCGTCGGCAACGTTGTAGCTATACACCGTATTGTCGGGCAGCACGTCATCCTCCCGCACCACCCCGTGCAGCACGATGGTCTGGCGCTCGCCGCTGAAGGAGGTCTCGCGTCTGCCTTCCACGACAAAGTTTCCGTTGGGCAGCACATCCACGACCCGCACCGCGATCTTAGCCACGACCGCCTGCGAATCAGTGATGCTGCCGGCGCCGTCGTGCTTGTGATCTGAGTTGTAGTTCATCGCCGGCATCGCGGCTTTATGCGCCAGGAAACCCGGGAAAAGGAACGAGGTGATGGCCGCGCTCAGGCTGGACTGCTTCTCGGTCTTGGTTTCGTTGTTCTTGTCCGCCGTGGTGTTCTCTTCGACGAGGATGGTAATGATGTCACCGATACCGGTGGCGTGTTTGTCGGCATACATGTTCTGCAGGGCCGTCTTCTGCCAGAGCGATTGCGAGAATCCCGCCGCCGGCATCAGCGCGACGACTAAAGCCGCCAAGACCGCGGATGGCCACCATCCCCCGCGCCTGACCGACGCTTTTAATCGCACCCGGCCTTGGGTCCGCGCGTTGCGTTCTTTCTGTATCGAAGGTATAGTCGGTTTCATTTCACAGGGGCACAACGATGGTTTCATGGTTCAGAACTTTCCCGGCAAAGCGCCGGCCCGATTCGGGATTGCGAACGTGGATGATCTGGCCAGGCGCGCCGCTTTCCAACGCCTGGACCCTCATCCTCACGCTCAAGGCGCCTTCTTGAACCAGAGCATCCGCCATCTGGCCACGCTCGATGACCGGGCGCAGTCTCACCGAGCGGGCCAGCAGCGGCGAACCGGCGCGTACCGACTCGGCCAACTCCAGTGAATGGTCCCCCGGACTGAACTCAGCCAGCGGACTATACAGCGTCAACACGTCGCGCCGCTCCAGCACGAGGTCCGCGCCGCTCAGAGGCGCGCCGATTCTCAGATTCGAGCGGGCGACCCAAATTTTGCGCCACAAATGGGCCTGAACCGGCATTTGCCACGTGCCGAGCCGGCGCCCGTCAGCCCGAAGCTCGAAACCGGCCAGGAAATAAGCCCGGATGCCGTCGTTGGGCATATCGAGGAGGTTCAAGGCAAGTGGTCCCTCAGGAACTTTGCAGGCCGTCCAGGAGCGCATGAATCGCAACTCAAGCTGGCCGCCTCCCGACACGTATTGCCGCTGAAGGGCGGCCGTCAGCAACATGTTCAGTTCGGCCTGGCCCAACAGCCGCTCACGGGGGGCGGCGTTGGTCGCCGGCGCGCCACTGTGGAGTGGAGCGGCGGAGGGTTCAGCCCCCGAAAGCACTGGGGGGAACCCTCCGCCGAGGGAGGCTGCAATTAATAAACCAAAAAGAGAACGGGAGTATTTCATGTGTGCGGCATGTTGTTGGCTTCCTGCATCATTTGGTCGGCCGCCTGCACCGCCTTGGAATTGACCTCGTAAGCGCGCTGCGCCTGGATCAGGTTGACCATTTCCTCGACGACGCTGACGTTGGAAAGTTCCAGATAGCCTTGGTTGAGCGTGCCGAAGCCGTTCTCGCTGGGATTGCCCAACTCGGCGGTGCCGGAAGCGGTGGTCTCCTTAAAGAGGTTGCTGCCCAGGCTTTGCAGACCTTGCGGATTATTGAAGCGCGCCAACTGCACCTGGAAGGTCGTAGAGCCGTTAGCACCCGTATAGGTCACGTTGCCGGCCGACCCGATGGTGATATTCGTCGTCCCCGGCGGCACGGGCTGGAAACCGCCAAGCACCGGGTAGCCGTCGCTGGTTACGATGCTCCCGTCGGCCGATGCCTTGAAGGCGCCGTCGCGCGTGTAAGCCGTGGAACCGTCCGGCATTTGCACTTCAAAGAACCCATCTCCCTGGATGGCCACGTCCAATGGCTCGCCGGTTTGGGAAAGGTCGCCATTCGTGAAAACGCGCGCAGTCGCCACGGGCCGCGAGCCTTCGCCAATCTGCACGCCCGTGGGCAGTTGGCTCCCCGAACCTTGGTCGGCGCCGGGCGCGCGGGTAGTCTGGTAGAGCAACTCCTGGAACTCGACCTTGCTCCGTTTGAATCCGGTGGTATTGACGTTGGCCAGGTTGTTGGCGATGACATCCAAGTTTAACTGCTCGGAATCCATCCCCGCCGCGGAGGAGTAAAGAGCGCGCAGCATAGAATCAGAGTGATTTGCCAATCATCATCCTAGGCCCCTCCCAAATCAGAGATGATCTTGCCCATGCGGCTGTCTTGCATCTGAAGCACCTTCTGATTGGCCTCAAACATCCGCATGGCCGTGATGAGCTGGCTCATTTCGACCGTAGGCGAGCTGTTGGCCTCCTCCAAGTACCCTTGCCGAATGGTGGTTCCCTTCCCCGCGGGTGCCGGCTTCATGCCCGGTTGGCTGGCTATCAGCAGTCCGCCCGTAGTGGCCACGAGCCCGCGCGGGTCCGAAAACTCCACGACGCTTAACCGGCCCTTGGCCTGGCCGCCTTGGCTGATCTGGCCGGTTGCCGAAACGACGATCTTCCCGCTGTTGTTCGGGTCAAACTGGATGGGCCGGTTGCCGGCCAGCACGGGGTTGCCCTGCCCGTTGATGAGCTGGGACGCCGCGTTGAGCTGGAACTGGCCGTTGCGTGTATAAGCACGCTGGCCGTTGGGCAGCTCGACTTCGAAGAATCCAGGGCCATCCAAGGCGAAGTCCAACGAACCGCCCGTAGGCCGAAACTCGCCCTGTTGAAAGCTGGGCACGGCCCGGGCCGTTGGAATGAAAAAGCGCGCCGGCGCGGCGCCCGAAACCAGGAAAGGCGAACCGGCCTGAACGTCGTCAAAGGAAACGTCCTGCTTGCAAAAGCCGGGCACCGACGCCGACGCAAGATTGTGGGCGATCATATCCTGCCAGAGCATTTGTGCGTTCATGGCGGCGGCGGCTTGATACAGGCTCACGTTCATGCACCTCTCCGTGTAGCAACGATTGTGCCAGCCAGAAATATGCCCGAATTCGGCTTATCGCGCCGGTTTCCGGACCCGGCCAGAGGTAAAACCTTCCGCCAGCAGGTGCAGGATTTGCCTACTCGCTCCATTCTCAGACCGTAACTGCTCAGGTGGTAACAGGAGCGCGAACGCCCTCGTCCGCGACTGCGGTCTTTGGAAACGCGGACGAGGGCGTCCGCGCTCCGGTCCCATGCGCGTCAGGCGGCCTGACCTGAACGGTTACCTCAGACCTTGGCCAAGGTGTCGGGATAGACACACGCCAGTTCGATGATTTGGCCGCACGCACATTGGATTCGAATGCCGGAGACGCGCTCGCCATCGCGTTGGAGCAGAACGCGGGGCTCGCAGTGGCCCGGCTGGGAGGCGGAACCAGGGGAACCCGCCTCCGCCTGAAAGAGCGGCTGGGGAGCCTCCGCCAGCGCCATCGCGGCGGTTTGAAAAGTCGCCCGCTTCGATCGCGATTGCAAGGCGGCGCTGAGAGGAATGAATGGCTCGTTCATGGCGAAGTCGCAACGGGCGTTGACAAACCGGACCCGGAAGAGGCTTCAAGCCGGGAGGATTTGTCCACTTTCACCAAAACCGTCACGCGATTGTTAGCCTCGGCGCTCGGCGCCAATCCGGGCAGCGGCTGCGTGTCCGCAAAGCCTGAGACCTTATACACCTGATCCGGCAACACCCCGTTGCGGACCAACTCCCGCCGCGCCGCATTGGCGCGTTCGGTGGACAAGTCCCATTTGAGGTTGTCTCTGGCGCTGGAAGGCGGGCGGGCATCGGTGTGGCCTTCCAGTTCAATGCTGAAGGTTTTATAACGCGAGATCTCCCACGCCAGCGTGGAAAAGACCCAAGCCCCATAAACGGTGAATCGGTCGGTGCCTTGATGAAAAACCGGGTTCTGGGCATGGTCGAAGATATTGATGCGGAGACCGTCGGGGGTAAGGCTGATTTGAACGGCCTGCTCGAGTTGCTGGCTTTGTTCGAGCATCTTGGCCAGGTCTTCGGTGATTTTTCGAAGCATCTGCATTTCCACGGCCGAGACCGAGTCGTGGGTGCCCTTTTCTTTGTACAATGCCGCGGCGTCCTTCGAGGGGATGATGCCGACCGATTCCTTGTTGACGGCGGAGAAGGGATTGGCGAAGGCGCGTTCGACGGCTTGCTTGATTCTTTTGTCCTGGGCGGTCAACCACAGCAGCAAGAACAACGCCATCATCGCCGTTACGAAATCCGCGTAGGCGGTCTTCCAGGCCCCGCCGTGGTGCTGGTGGCGATCACTGCTCATAGAAATCAACTCTGCGCGGGAAGCTTGATGGGTTTGAGCATTTCCTCCAACCCCTCGGCTGTCGGACGCAACTCGCTGCTCAGACCGCGCCGTCCCAGTTCAACTGCCGTCAGGGGCGCCATGCCATCCGCAAAACCGGTCACACAGGCAGCAATGCAGCGGATAAAGTCCAGGTCGGCCGAGCCGATGAAATCCAGGTTCACCGCCAGCGGATTCACAAAACCGTAGGCAAGCAGGATACCCAGGAACGTGCCCACCAGCGCGGCGGCCACATGCTTGCCGATGTTCTCAATGGGACCGTCTATCGAGGCCATCGTAATCACGATGCCCAGCACCGCCGCCACAATGCCGAAACCCGGCATCGAATCACCCACCTTGGTCAACACGTTAACCGGGGCAAAATGCTCCGTCTCTTTCCGTTCGATTTCCGCGCACAACAGCAATCGCAACTGGTCGGGTTTGATCCTGCCGTCAATGATCGGCCTGAGGCTGCTGCACAGAAACTCCACCGCATCCCGGTTCTCGGCAAAAGTCGGATATTTCTTGAGAATTGGGCTGTTCGCCGGTTCGAGCACATGCTCCTCCAGCGCAATCATGCCATTGCGCCGGCCCAGCAGGAAAAGCTCGTAAAGCACCTTCAGCAATTGCTCGTAGGCCTCTCGTCCGTGCGGCATCCCCTTGAGGCTCAAGAACATCCCTTTGGCCATATCCCGAAGCACCTTGCGCGGCGACATAATGATCAGCGCCCCCAGCCCGCCGCCGCCGATGATGAGCAGTTCATTCAGGTGCAACAGCCAAAAGAGGTGCCCACCGCCGATTACGAAGCCGCCGAACACCGAGCATAGGACGACTGCGATGCCGATGAAGATGATCATGAGGGCTGGGCCACGCCGCTCTCGAACCGTTCCAAATAGTCGCGAATGGAGAGGATAGCCTGCGAATGTATCTGGCAAATGCGCGATTCCGTCA
>JAJYHY010000299.1 GCA_021784555.1 bacterium | reverse complement strand
GCCCGTGCCACTCGGTCCAGAATTCGAGTCTCGTGGTGGCGCTGTTGAGGCCGTAGTACTCCGGAGGCTTTGGGCGCTGGAGCAGGATGAGGTCCGCCTCAATCGCGCCCTTGGTGTAGGTGATTCTATAATCCGCCGAGATGGAATCGAGCACCGATTGCCAGAGGACCTGGTTTGGCGGCAGCAGGACGGCGGAACAGTCCCGCAGGCCCGCCAGGGGAACGGTCTTGCCCGATGCGGGATCGAAATAGAAGAGGCCAATCGGCTCGGCCTTGAGGACGATGTTGCTGTCCACCAGGGTAACGGCGCCGGGCGTGTTCAGGTTTCCGTTGAAGTAGGCCTGGCATTGGCCGTGAACCGCCGCCGCCCCGTTCGCGGTGATTTCGATTAGGTCCTGGGCCTCGTTATACTGGCCGTTCTGCCAGTAATTGAGGCCGTTTTGGACCTCAGTGAAGGAGTTGGTGGTGGCGGTGGCCACGCTGGCGCTGTTGGTTTGCCAGGTGAGTTTGGCCCAGAGGCAGTCATCGGGGCCACGGGCCAGCGCAGTGTAACCGGCTTGGGCAGGGGTCTGGGCCAAGGTTGCGGTTGCGGATGTAAGAACAATAATCAAGCCGGCAAGGCACAGCTTGTGCTGGGGGGGGCCAACGGCCCCTTCGCTGTCTTCACGGATTCGGGTTTCATACGAACTATCGTCGCCAGTTTAGGAGGACAGCGGGATGGAGTCAAGGACTTTCTGTTCAGGATTTTCAGGACGTTTTCAGGGCTTTGCCTCCGCTCACGGCCATTGACAAAGTCCGCACCCCGGAGCGCAGACCCCCAAGGTCTATCAGTATCCTGGAGAATCTATAATCGCAAAACTCGGTTGGGTCGTTGATAACCAGGCACCTACGACGCCGCCGAACTTTCATACTCGGTCATTTTGGGTCCCCGGTGCCTGTGGTCCTCCGTTCGACCCTCACTTCTGGATCATCGTAACTTCTTGTGGCCCAGGCGATTAGACACGACCTACTCGTGCGCCGTTCGCGTATCGGCGGAATTGACAGATAACCAACTTGCGGTAAAGTATCAACTGGAGGGTGAAACGTTCTCCTCTTCTCAGAACGGTTCAGGGGACCGGTTTATCTCTGGCGTGAGCGACTTTGAGGGCTAGACCAATCCACCTTTCGGTTAGCCGCCGGAATTGTTTGTAATTGGCCAGTTCGGTGCGCACCTGACCAAGGATTTCTCGACGGATGAACTGAGAGGTCTTTTTCCCGCGATAGACGTAGTTGAGCTGGTAATAGGGGCCATGTCGGCGTGGATGTTTGGAGTCCTTGCACCGGCAGCCGACTGTGCCGCAGACATTGTATTGACGGGAGAGGCTGCCGGGGCGCATCGGTCCATGCTTTTGGAGTTGGGTTTTAATGTGGTTCATTTGAGCTTCCCATTTTTCAATCGCTTGAGTAGTCTTCATATTCCGAAAGCATAATAATGCTGTTGGGCAATGAACCACAACTCTGTTGACGCTCCCAGTTGTCCCAAGCGTTCTCATCTCCTCTGGCTGGCCTGGTGGCGCGCCATCCAAGGCCTGCGCCCGGCTTGCCGCCGCACCGCCACCTTTCTCTGGCTGGCCGTGGTTCTGGGGTAATCGCGCTCTTCGAGTTCGAGGCGGGCGAGAACGGTGTCACCATCGCGTCCGAGAAGCATCACAAGCTGATCGCGCCCAAGGAGGTGACGGACCTCGACCTCGAGACCTATCGCGGCAGGCTGGATGCCTCCGCCTAACGGGACCCGCGGCCTGGGGCGGCAGGTGGGTGGCGCTTGGAGGCCAGGACGGGAGGGGAACACACGGGCGGGAGGCGGAGATCAGAGGTCAGAGGTCGGAGGTCGGAGGTCAAGCGCGAGGTGTTCAAAGTGCCGCTAGGGCGGACGCGTTGTTGCGGCTTAGTCCGGTTTGTGCGAAGGATATTGGTCTTGAGCGGCGGCCCGGTACGGGGCGGCGCTCGAGGCCCAAAACCAAGACCAGAGAGGAAAACATGATCACTGAAATAGCATTTACGGGCACCCCGGTTACTGACATCAAACGCGCTCGCGGCTTCTACGAGGGCTTGCTCGGACTCAAGCCCACGATGGAATCGGCCGGCGGCAATTGGGTGGAATACGACGTGGGGGCGGGCACGTTTGGGATCGGATGCTATGGGGACGTCTGGAAGCCTTCCACCGAGGGCACCTGCGCCGCGTTCGAAGTGGATGACCTCGACGCGGAAGTTTCCCGGCTCAAGTCCAGGGGCGTGCCGGTTGCCATGGACGTGACCGAGACCCCCGTCTGCCGTTTTGCCATCGTGTGCGACCCCGACGGCAACAAACTCCTGCTCCACAAACGTAAGTGAGGATGAAGCCGTGATGATGGTCCTTGAAAGATAACATGGGTCAGTCCTAGAATCTTAGCACAAACCCGGAATTTGCAGGACCGATCTCTTCGAGAAGAGGAAAGCGCCGGACTGAGATAACCGCGCAAAGTTTATAGGACTGACCCTTTCAATGTCCAACTGCCCATCTGGAGCGGCTGCGCATTCCACTTCAGGCTCAGGGTTGTCTCCTGCCTCAGGCGTCTGGCAACGCCGACCTTTCGCTCGTTCCCTTTGCGGTGGGAGCGCAGGTCCTGCTCGGCTCACCCCAGGCGCCCGATTTCGTCCCGGACGATGCGTCCGGCCCTTTGGATGTCGCTCTCTTGCCGCTCCGCACCGTAATGGCTCAGGCCCACGCGCTGCGACGCCGCCGCCAGAAGCTCCTGCCGGAACTGCTCCGAATCCACAAACCAGCCGCGCCGTACCCGCCCATAATCGGACGTTGCCTCCTCGGCGCGGCGCCGCTCCATGAGCAGCCCGAACATCTCCAAAGGCTGGCGCCAGGTTCGGGCAGGCGGTTCGCGCTCCCGCCAGGCTGCGGGCGGCGACCGCGACCTGATGCATGAAGGCGAACGGTTGTTCAACGATACCACGCTCTGCCACCAAAGGTGGCAAAGCTGCGCCTCCTGTCATCCGGACGGTCGCACGGACGGCTTGAACTGGGACCTGCTCAACGACGGCATCGGCAATCCCAAGAACACCAAGAGCCTGCTGTTGGCCTCAGAAAAGCCCCCGGAAATGGCCCAACGACCTCTTCTACACGCCCACCCTCATCGAGTGCTGGCGGACCGCGCCCTATCTGGCTGGCGAGATGTGCCCAACACCACTTCACCCCGAAGAATCTTCTCGACTTGCGGTCAATGACCTGAAAGCCTGAGGCCATGACGAGAAGAACCCCCGGCCGTTTGCACTGGCTCCTGGTCTTGAGTTTCGGATTGCTCCTCCAACAGGCGTCGCTCGCCTACGACCTTTACGTGTCCCCAACCGGGAGCGACGCCAATCCGGGGACGCTGGAAGAACCGTTCGCCACGCTTGAACGGGCTCGAGATCAAATTCGTGACCTCAAGCAACGGGAGAATGCGCCTGCCGGAGTCATTACCGTGTGGCTGCGGGGCGGCGATTATTTCCGCACGAACGCCCTGGAGTTGAGCGCGGCCGATTCCGGGACGGAGCGAACGCCCATCGTCTGGCGGGCATACCCAAATGAAGCGGTTCGGCTGCTGGGCGGGCGGAAACTCTCCGGATTCGGGCCCGTGACCGATAGAGCGATTCTGAACAGACTCTCGCCGAAGGCGCGGGGACATGTCCTTGAACTGAAGCTGCGCGCCCTGGGCATTCGCGATTTTGGGCAGATGAAGTCTCGCGGTTTTGGCCGCCCAACGACGACATCGCATTGCGAGCTGTTTTGCGGCGGCAAGCCGATGACGCTGGCCCGCTGGCCCAACGCGGGGCATTGGGCGAGGATTGCCGGGTTTCCCAAGGAAAACGCGCGGGGCGATGAGCATGGAGGCCAACTCGGCAAACTCCAGAATGGGTTTTATTACAGCGGAGACCGTCCCCGGCGATGGCAGCCGTCAGAGGACATTTGGGTTCACGGCTATTGGGCCTACGATTGGGCCAACTCTTATGAGCGGGTCGCCTCGATTGACCTGAAGCGGCGGCTCATCAAGACCGCGCCGCCCTACGGTATTTACGGGTTTCGGAAAGGACAGCGGTTCTATTTCTTGAATGTGCTCGAGGAACTGGACCAACCGGGGGAATGGTACCTCGACCACAAAAGCGGGATTCTCTACTTCTGGCCGCCCGATGGCGTTGACCTGTCAGCGGCTGCCGAGAAGGATGGGGCGGTTGGTCGTTCTCCCTCCACTACGGGCCGAGAGGAGCGCCAAAACGAGGTGTTGCTCTCGCTTCTGGCGCAACCGTTCTTGCGGTTGAGGGATGTTTCGCACGTGACCTTCCGCGGGTTGACCATGGAGGCGACTCGCGCCAATGCCGTCGAGGTTTATGGAGGCGCCACGAACCTGATAACCGATTGCGTGATCCGGAATATCGGCGATTACGGCGTCAAGATTGAGGGCGGCACCGGCAGCGGCGTCCGAGGCTGCGGCATCTTCGATACGGGCGATGGAGGCGTCTCCCTTCGCGGCGGCGACCGGCAGACGCTGACCCCTGGCGGCCACTTCGTCGCGGATTGCCATTTCGCGCGGCAGGGGCGCTGGTCAAAGTGCTATGTGCCGGCGGTGCTGCTCAGCGGGGTGGGGTTGCTCGTGTCGCACAATGTGATTCACGACCACCCGCACTGCGCGATCCTGTTCAGCGGAAACAACCAAGTCATCGAGTATAATGAAATCTACCGCGTCGCCCTTGAGACCGGCGATGTCGGCGCGATCTACACCGGGCGCGATTACACCTTCCGCGGCAACGTCATCCGCTACAACTACATCCACGACACCGGGGGCGTGGGCATGGGCTCGATGGGCGTCTATATGGACGATTGCGTCAGCGGCACTGAAATCTACGGCAACGTATTTTACAAGGTCCAGCGGGCGGTTTTCCTCGGAGGCGGGCGCGACCACCGCGTGCTGAACAACATTTTCGTCGATTGCAATTACGCGGTGGAATTGGACGGGCGCGGGCTGGACAAGTCGCCGGTCTGGCGGGGGATGGTCAACCAGACCATGCGGCGCCGGTTGGCAGAGGCGCCCCTGGCGCTTTACCGGCGGCATTATCCCGCCATGAAAACCCTCGACAAGTATTACGGGCCACCGGGCGGGCCGGCCATTGAGGGCGCCGACTTCAAGGGGGTGCCGCCGGAGGGCAACGTCGTGGCGCGAAATGTCTGTGTGGGCAAATGGCTGCACGTCTATTGGCACGCCACCCCGCAAATGGTCAAACTTGAAAATAACCTGACCAATGCCGCTTCAAGCTTTGTCCGCCTTCCATCCGGCCAGGCTAAGGCCACAGATTTTGCCCTGAGGCAGGACTCGCCCGCGTGGAAACTCGGTTTCCAAAAGATCCCCCTTGACCAGATCGGTGTTAGAAGCCGCTCCCGGTAGGCCTATACCGGTGTTGTCGCCCGGCAGGACAAATGAGAGCGTGGAATATGGCGATTGCTCGCTCCAGACCCGCGGTCCAGTTGAGGAGAGGCCGGCAGATTAGACGCAAAGGGGGCCGAGTTAGAGGCAAGGACACGTGCCGGCCGGGTTTGACATTTTTCCCGCCGGGGCCATAATTCTCCCGGTTCTGCCTGAGATTGCATGGGCGCAGTCGAAGACTCAGGCATCCCCGGCACGCGGCCCATCTCGCTGCCGAGATTAGGCGCAGGAGTAGGGGTCTGGCTCGCCGGTCCCTGTGCCGCTGCTCCAGGGGTGCCTTGACGCCGCCTGGATGCTATTTCATGGCTCAAGTCGCGCTCGACATCGAAGTGCCGGGCGCGGCTCCAACAGCCCACCCTCCCAAGTTTTGCCCCGCCAGGCTCACGCTTTGCGCCCTAAAACAAGCCGGAAGCCATCGGAGGCTGTCAGAGCGGCAACGCGAAAGTTCGGAGACTGTTGGTATGGCATTTAAACCGCGCGGGCCGGCGTTCGCCCGCCCACCCCCGCCCGCATTTTCGCGCGCGCCCGATTCCCAAGAAGCCCGCGTAGCCTATCGGCCCCGAAGGGCATCCAGCCCTGATACCCTTTTTCCAGGGTGACAGCCAAGGCGGCGTTCATCACGTTCCCCCAACATTCCCCAACATCTTGATAGGATTAGGTTTCCCCCACATTCCCCAACATTTTTCTACCTGCGCACGCGCAGCGACGCACACATTACCCTTTATTTACAGGACCTTTGGCCGAGTTGACAATAGCAGGCAAGCGGGGTAAAGTGCGTCCATGAGCAAGGAAGAGAATGGCCAGTTTGCAGGTTAAAGCCCTGCTATGCGCACCAATTTTCCTGAGGAAAATGGTGGATTGGCAGGCGATGATTACAGGAGTGGCCCTCTGAGAACGGTGAAAAATCCCGATGAATTCCCGTCCGTCCTGGGAGTCTAATTCACAAGATATGAACTTGCATAACCCCATCTCGAATTCGTTAACACGTCGTCAATTTCTGAGCCGGACAGCACTGGCCGCAGGCGCCATTTCCATGTCCTTCCCTTACGTGGGACGCGTGCTGGGCGCCAATGACCGCATCAACGTCGCCTGCATTGGCGTCAATGGCAAAGGGGACAGCGACAGCGATCACGCCGCCGCCTGCGGGGGGAATATGGTCGCCATTTGCGACGTTGCTGAAGGAAACATCCGTCGCAAGACCCGCCAATTTGAAAGCCGGTTCCCTCGCCTCAAGAAGTACAGCGATTACCGCAAGATGTTCGAGGACATGGGCGAGAGCATCGATGCGGTCACCGTTTCCATACCGGACCATAACCACGGGGTGGCCGCTTCATGGGCCTTGAAGAGAGGGAAGCACGTCTATTGCCAAAAGCCGCTGTGCCAGACCGTCTATGAATGCCGTTTGCTGCGGCGCCTGGCCGACGAAAAGCATTTGGCCACGCAGATGGGCAACCAGGGCAGCGCCACGCCCGGCCTGCGCCGCGCCGTCGATGTGGTCCACGCGGGCGTCATTGGCAACCCGCTCGAAGTCCATGTCTGGACCAACCGCCCAATCTGGCCGCAGGGCTTCTTCCGTCCGCCGGGACACGACCCTGTTCCGTCGGGACTAAACTGGGATGCCTGGATCGGGCCGGCCCTGATGCGGCCCTATATCGGCCATGGAGTTTACGAGCCCTTCGTCTGGCGCGGTTGGTATGATTTCGGCACCGGGGCGTTGGGGGACATGGCCTGCCACACCCTCAATATGCCGTTCCGAGCCGTCAAGATGACCTCTCCCACCATGGTGGAGCTGGAAGTGGCCTCGCGCCTGTATCCGGAGACCTACCCCAAGACCACCCGCATCCGGTATGAATTCCCGGCGCGCGAGGGTCTGCCTCCCCTCAAGTACTGGTGGTACGACGGCAACCCGAGCGACCCGCTCCGTGCGTTGCGGCCCGATAGCAACACGACCATCGAGGTCGTCGAGAGCTTTGGCAGCGTGCAGACCAGCGGCGCTATCATTGTCGGCGAAAAGGGTAAAATTTACTCTCCGGGCGATACTGGCACCCAGTTCTTCATCTGCCGGACTGGCCAGGGCGAAAAGCACGAATATATCGATGGCCGCGAAGACGCCGCCTGCCGGGCCGTGCCGCATAAACAGCCGCCCCTGCTCTCCGGCTACTCAGACAATGACCTGTGCCACATGGCGGAATGGTTCCGCATGATGCGCACCGGCCAACCCTCCTACTCCAACTTCGACATTGCCGGTCCGCTGGCGGAGATCGTGGTGCTGGGCTGCGTGGCCCTCCACTTGGGCGTGGGCCGGCGCATGGAATGGGATGGGGCGAACATGCGGTCCCCGAATTTCCCCGAAGCGGAGGCTTACATCCGGCGGAACAACCGGGACGGCTGGGAGAGCTAGCTCACTCCCTTGCGAGCTTCTGGGGGTCCTGGTTCGCGTCGTAGGGGCGGAGCCGAAAACTATAGCTGTAATCCTGGCAGGGGATCAGGAAGGCCTTGTGCGGCCAGGCGCCCCAACTGTTGTCGCCGCCAAGGCCTTGCTGTGTGAGGTCGAGATTCAGCGTAATATAGGGCCTGCGAGGCAGCTCGAACGCATGGCCGGCGGCATTGAGGTCCTCGGTGCCATAATGAAGGGCATTGACGCTGAGCAGAGGTTCTCCAACCGCCACCAGCCCAACCTTGCCGTTGCTTAGCGCAACCCACCGTGTGTCCACCTTGTTCCCGGTCTCGCCCGGACGGGTGTAGCCGGCGTAAAACTGCTTGCTCACCGTGCTGGTATAAAGACCGAACTTGGCGTCCTTGCGGTCTGCATAAGTCTCCCGCGGACCAAGGCCAAGCCAGGTGATACATTCAAATCCGGCGGGCAAGGCCATCTGCATGCCCAGGCGCACCAGGTCGGGAAGGCGGGTTTTGTTTGGTTTGAAATGCGCCCGAACCTCGATATCACCGCTGCCATAGACGTCGTAGTCCGTTTCCCAAGCCGCACCGACCTTCGGCAAGAAAGTGGTAATCTTTACAATTACCGAGCTTGATTGCGCGCGCCTCTCGGCGGAGATGCTGCCCACCTCCGCTCCGGCCAGGGCATTCCGCCAAATCCCCTGTGAGCGGAGCATGTTCCGGCCGCGGTCGTTGTCGATTTGCGCGCGCCAGAAATCCGGGCGCAGAGGTGCGTGGATCAACTCGACCCCAGGCCGCGGGGTGAAGGGGGCGACGGGGATGGTCAACTGTTCCGAGGCCCGTGGCGTCAGATCGAGGTCGGGAAGGGAGCCGCTCTGGATTTCCTTGCCGTCGGCAATGAGCCGCCACTAGCCGCGCGCCACATTCTTGAGGTTCGTGAAATCATACCAGTTCTTTACCTCGACGACGCGCCGGGCAAGGTCCACCGGACGGCAATGGATGTATTGATAGACGTGCTTGACCTCGTAGAGGCCAGGATGGGGACGCCGGTCGGGTGTGACCAGGCCCTCTCCGCAGAAATTGTTGTCGCTGGGCGTGGCTTCGGGTCCGAAATCTCCGCCATAGGCCCAAAAAGTCTTGTCCCCCGGCTTGACCGGTTCGAAATGGGCCATGGGCAACGCACGCTGTTTCTGTCGCAGGCCCTGATCCACCCAGTCCCAGATGAACCCGCCCTGGAGATAAGGCTTATTCAGCTACGTGTTCCCTGTTCCGCGCCCAGCCGCGTAATCCAAGACCGCCGCCGCAACTTCCTTCACGCCGATGCCGTCCATGCAGCGGAGATCAATTGGGCAGGTGCGGCGGAAGCAGGGTGAGCAAGGCGCGCTGGATTTCAGGAGCCGCTGATGCTGGCCGCCGGGCGTGCCGGGTCCGGTCAGCTCCGGTGAGGTGCTGCCGAAGGGAACAACGACCGGTGTGCCCAGGGCGGCGGCGGCATGCATGGGGCCGGTGTCGTTGGTGAGCAGGACGCGGCAAAGCTTGAGCAGGGCGCACAACTCGCGCAAGGAGGTCCGACCGGCGAGATTGAGCACGGGCACGGAAGCGATGGAGAGGCCCGCCTCAAGTTCCTGCGCGATCGTGAGATCGGAGCGGCCCCCGAAGATGAGGAAGGCGCACCCAAGGAGAGGCCCAATTTCCCGCGCAACGGCGGCGAAGCGCTGGACTGGCCACCGCTTGGCCGGCCCGTATTCGGCCCCGGGGTTGAGGCCGACGAACATCGGGCCCGCCGCATGGAGTCCGAACTTCATGGAGGCGGCCCGGACTTCCTCCGGCGCAAGGGCCAGCCGCGGCGGCAGGGGTTCCGGGTTGGCGCCCAACGCCGCGGCCAGGTGCAGGTAATCGCGGGTTTGGTGGATGGCGCCGGGCGGGTTTGGCGGCGATCCAGCGCCCGGCTTCCCTCCCGCGCGGCAGAGCCGGCGGACCTCCCGGCCCGTGAGTTTGCGCATCGCGATTCGTTGCGGCCGGTCCTGAACGGCTAGAGTGAGAGACCAACTACGCCACGGGCAGGCGTAGCCAATTCGGCTCGGGATGCGGGCGGCCCAGGCCTCGAAGGCGGAGCGTGGCGAATTAGGGAAGATCAGGGCGGTTTGAAATCGTTCCTGGCGCAGCCGGCGGGCGATAGACCAGGGTGATTCGCTTTGCGCGAAGGTTATCACCGCGTCGAGGCTCGGCTGGGCCTGCCAAACCTCGGCCAGTTTCTGATGGGTCAAAAGCGTGATATGGGCGCGAGGGAAGTGCTCCCGAAGCCGCTGGAGCGCTGGGGTGGTCATGACGGCGTCGCCCAGCCAGTTGACCCCGCGCACGAGCAACCGGAATGGTTCGGGCACGGGCGTGTTCACAGTGAATCTGCGCGGGGTTCCCCCATTCGTTGGGAGTCTTTGACCGGCGCCACGCTCAGGTTGGGCGAGAGGCCGGGCTGGAATTCGGCATCTTGGCGCTGGAGCTTCCACCGGTTGTGGACCCAAAACCAGTTGGCGGGGTCGCGGCGCACGGCGGCTTCAAAGGCGCGATTGACGTCCCGCATGATAGCCTGGGTCGGCCGCGGCTGGCCGTTGTCGCAGGTCGGGATTTCAGCGCCCGCTTCGATTCGCCATCGACCGAGGCCGACGCGATAGCAGACGCCGGTGTAGAGGGCGCAGTTATAGCGCAATGCGAAGATAGCCGGGGCGGGAGAAGTGGAGCAGTCGTGCCCGAGGAAGGGGAGCCGTAACCCGCGTGTGCCGGCGTGCTGATCGGAGAGAAGACCGAGAATTACGCCTGGCTGGCGCATGAAGGTCTTCAGGGCGGGCCCTTCGAAACGGCGCTCGAAGAATTGGCATTG
>JAJYHY010000298.1 GCA_021784555.1 bacterium | reverse complement strand
CGATCTCGGTGCTGCGAATCTGCTGAACCTTCCCCACCGCGTGGCTTACGGCGTGCAGGCGAGCGATTGGATCTTCGAAGATCCTCCAGGGGACATTGGTTCACTTAAACCGCGCCCGTTGCAACCAACCGTCCTCCCGGACCTCTTGCCTTTGGGCGTGGCGAAACCGAGTCGATAGCAAGTGGGTGCGGCTTACATAGCCGACAAGCTTCTTCCGATCGCTCCGGCTCACGACCAGCAGCCTTCCGATACCGTGGTTGAGCATGCGGGCTACGGCCTCGTGAACGGTCTCGTCTGGAAAGACGGTCACCAGGGCCGAGTTGCCGACATCGAGCAGTTTCATATCGGAGGCCCCAGGCTTTTCCAGCGCGCGAAGGACGTCGTTGCGCGTGATAATGCCGGCCAAGCATCCCTCGGCATCGAGCAGCGGCCAGGCATCCCGCACCGAGAGGTCCGGATCATGGCGAGCAATGCGGTCCGCCAATTCGGAGAGCGGCGTGTTTGGCGAAAGAACCTTCACGTTTTCGTCCATGATTTCGTTCACGGTCGTCTGAAGGAAGACGTCCGCATCGTAATCTTCGGGAATGCGCAGCCCGCGGCGAGCGATCTTTTCGGTCATATCAGGTGCAGGGAAAACCGGTTTGACAGAATATCGGCGATATTGTCGTATCCGACTCCGAGTGTGCGCGGTGCGAAATAGCCAATGGCACCCGCCGCCAATCCGCCCAGTGCCGGCCACCACATCCAGTGGATCGGCGCCCTTGCCTCTTAGCCTTTGCTCTTCGCGCCTTCAGGTTTCAGGTCTCATCCCTCCCTGGGCGGTCTCATCCCTCATCCCTTGTGTCTCGCCTCTTGCCCCTTCCCCCTTGTCCCTTGGCTCTTCGCTCTTTGCCCTTTCAGGTTTCAAGTTTCATCCCTCATCCCTCCCTGGGCGGTCTCATCCCTCATCCCTTGTGTCTCGCCTCTTGCCCTTTCCCCCTTGCCCCTTGGCTCTTCGCTCTTTGCCCTTTCAGGTTTCAGGTTTCAAGTTTCATCCCTCATCCCTCCCTGGCCGGTTTCATCCCTCATCCCTGGCTCTGCGGCCGCACCGCGCGAACTCAGGAACGCCGACACCAGGGCCAGCACCCGCTCGCTGGCCTGCTCGGCGGCCTCGGCCTGGGCCGCGGTGTAGGCTTCGCTCGGCACGGCGGGCGCCGGCAAGCCATTGGGGTAGCGAGTCGGAATGTACCATTGGTCCAGGAGTGCCGCCTGGCCGGCGACCCCGGCAAAGGCCGGGTCCGAGGCCTCGGCTCTTCGGGCCAGGTCGCGCACCGAATGCCCAAACACCACGCGGGCGCCTTGGTGGTAAAGGACGGCCTTGAGCGCCTTTTCGGCGGCCTGCTGGGCGTGGAAGCAAGCCGCGGCAAAGTGGCCGGCCGAACGGAGCGTTTGGACGACCTCGACGTCCGCCTGGGCTTGGCGAAACCAGCGCCGAGCCTCAGCCTGGGGTGCGTTCATAGAGCACGATTCCTTCTTTTCGGACCAGCCATCCCAGGCCGGTCTCGGACATCCGCTCAAACTCCTCGGGTGTATAAACCAGGACGTCGGCCGGGCGGTCGAACTCCGCCAGGAACGGCGTCATGTCGCGCAGACGGTCCAAAAATGGGCGTCCCGTGCGTTTAATGACGACCACATCATAGTCGCTCTGCCGGTCCGCCTGCCCGCGCGCGCGGGAACCGAAGAGCAGGATGCGCTCCGGCTCGTATCGGCGCAACAGCGTCACCAGGCGCAACAGCGCCGGGTCGGCGTTGGGCGCTGCGATCGTGTTGTCCACGTGCTGGCTCATCCGCGCCGGGTCAATCGCCAGATTCCCATTCACCCCGATAACCTAACCACACCCGGCGCAGAGAGCAAGGGGCCAAGCGCCGAGGCGTAAGAGCTAAGGGCGAAGAGCGGGGAGCACAAGGCGAGGCGCGAGGCGCCGCGGTTCTTACCGCTTTGCCCTTTCCTCTCCGCCCTTAGCCCTTGCCCCTTGCCTGTGCCTTCAGGTCTCAAGTTTCATCCCTCATCCCTTGCCAGGCGTTATTCATCGGGAAAGGCAAGGCATCCGGCTTTGGCCAGCCGTCGTTTGGTAGCCTGGGTCATGGGCTTGCCCCCTAGGGAGCGGATGTAATCCTCGACCTGCTTGGCTTCATTGGACCGCCCGCGTCTGGGCGCCGACGGCAAGCGTGGCACCAGTGCCGTGCCCCTAATTCTGCTGGCAGATTTGTTCGTAGCGATCATAGTTCCGCTTGAAGTCATTAATGGCATATTCCAACGCCCGCTTCAAGGATGTTTCGCCCAGCCAATCCTTGCGGAGCAGGCCGCGGCGCTTGCCGAGGAGGTCGCGGTGCGGCGCACCGCCCGCCGTGTCACAGCGCGCCCCGCACGTCGCGGCGTCCTCCGACTTCAGCAGCCTCTTTAACGAACGAAGCCACCAACCGGCCCGCGACATCCCAGTTCAACTCCTTTGCGTAGCGGTCCCGGGTCGTCTGGCACAACGCGTAATATCGCTCCGGAGCCTGAACTAGACCTGCTATTACCGCCGCATATTTGTCCGCTGAGCTGTTTCTCGGCAGAACAACCCCTGAAACACCGTCCTTGACGCTGGTCCTAATCCCTCCGGCATCGTTCGTGATACTTGGAGTCCCGAAGCCCGCTGCTTCGCTTGTGACGATTGGCGACGGATCGAATGATGCTGGGTGAATAAGCAAGTGGGCGTCTTGGTACAGTGCGGCATACGCCTTCAACTGCGACGCGTCGCTCTTCTTCAACAAACCCATATAGCGGACGCATTCGGTCGAAGCCCCAGAAAGGCCACAGACAACCAGTCTTGAGGCGATCCCCAGTCTGCTCAATTCTTCCGGAACCTGAAGTGCGAGGTCAAGACGCTTGCGAACAGCGTCACGCCCGACAAACAGGAGGCGCAACGGGCTTTGGAGCCTCTTCGATTCTCTTACATGGAGCATCTTTGGAACAACTGCGTCCGGGAGAGCCGAAGGGTTCGGAAACACCCGGATCAGATCGGGCGGAATGTCGTAATCCGAAATCAGATTCTCCCTGCACCACTCGCTCTGGGTGATCAACCGGCTGCACCTCGAGAACGCCCTGCGTTCCTGCCAGACGCTGGCGCGCAAGGGAAGCCTTCCGTAGATGGGAAAGTGCCGCTGTTGCCCTAAAAACGTGGTGTCCAACCTTGCAACGCAAGGAGCCGGCGGCCTGAAAAAGGTCAGTGTGGCTGGGAAAATGGTAAAGACCACATCCGGCCGCCAGCTCGCGCAGGCTTTCGCCAGAGATCGGGCGCTCCTCCAACAGTCCGAAAACCGGAATTTGATAAACGGCCTCGATGAAAAAGATTCGTAAAGGCGTTTGGCCGCGCGCTCGGCTAGAGTTGAGTCGCCCGCCCATGGGCCCTCGACACGCACCTCGAACCCGTTGTCCCGCAGCGCTCGGAGAAAACCATAATCGGCGCCGCTCCCGCCATCACGGTTTTCGGGATTGTGCTTAAGAGCCGCATAGAGCACCTTCATCGGGAGGCGAGGGAACGTCGCTCTGTCAACGCTCAAAGAGAAGCGAGTACGACACGGCATTGACACGCTTGAGAACCCCGCGCACCCTGGGGCTCCTCAACAGTCGCGACGTGAATCCGGTCCCTCTGGCTGCTGAGGTCGGTGCGGATGCCCGTGGGGGCGCTCCCCGAAAGATCCAGTCGTCTCCATCCCCCTTGCTCGGCATGCGGTTGCCAATGTGGTGAACCAGGTAATCGCTCGTCGACAGCCGCCAAAAGCCCCTCTCATCCGCGCGAGCCTCGAATGCGGGACTATAGACGGGGTCGAAGTACTCGCCGGATGACCTCAGCACTAACGGCCCAATCGCATCAAGGGCCTTCCGGGTCGTCGTGAACTGGAAATCCTGCGCGGAGGCGTAAGCGCTCACCCCGTTCCGGGTGATGAGCACCTCCTCCTTCCCTGTCAGGGTTTCCGCGTACTGCTCCTTCGTCTTACCGATGCTCAGGCGGTGCGCCTCCTTGAAGCGCTCAGGGACGAGGTCGTAACCCCGCTTGATGTGGAGGGAGTGATCCTGGGTAATGCCCCTCAATGTGCTGTTGGTGAATTGGCCAATCCTATCTGATGTGGGCAAGGCGGTCACTTGGGCGGCTTCTGGGAAAGTTGCAAGAACTTTCAGTGTCGCCCCAAGCCAACCGGGCAGGAAATATACGTCGCTGTCCGCGTAAGATATGATTTCTCCAGGTGCTGCGCCTAGCAGCATCCGCAGTGCTCCAATTTTTCTGAGATTATAGTTGGAGAAGAATAGAAACTGGATCCCTCCTGTGGACTGGGTATCGAGCAGGTACTCACGTACCTCGGAGCAACTGCCGTTATCCACCACCAGCAGATCAAAGGGTTCCTTCGTGTTCTCGTGCAGGCTTTGGAAGCAAAGTTTCAGCACGTCGAGGCTCTCAGCCCAGAAATCCTTGAGCTCCGGAATATGAACAATGCTGGTGACAGTGACGGCATGCGGCTTGGTGGCGGTTTCCAACCACTTCATCGGGTTCTGCCCTGTCCGTGCCATAGATTTGCTCCTTTTATGAGCCGGGCGACCCTATCTTCGTCCGAGAGAAGCCCTCTTCAATGCCTTCCGGACCAGAGCGACAAGCAGCGCTCTCGCGGGATAGCTCTGTAGCTTCTCAACCCTAGCTCGCAGGATTCGCTCCGCAATCGGCACAAGGTACCACTTCTGGTTAGCGCGTCGCAGATAGGGCTGGAGGCCCGGGTACTTGGGGAGCACCGCATTGGACAGAAAGCAGAGTATATTCTGTTGGTAGTACCACGCGATCCTCTCATTCCAAAGTATGAGCGGGCGAATCGCATCGACACAGGCGTAGCCCCTTTTGGCGAAGAGGTCCCGCCAGTACCATGGCCACTGGCAGTTGATGTGACCGGAGCCAGCTTGTCCGGGCACTGCACATGAGAAAACCACTACGGGAGCGGAGCGAGTCAGGCAATCCACATTTGCTCGAGATGGTCGGGCGGCAGGCGGACGATCGGACTATTGCCGTTTGGCCCGTCATCGGTTATATGAGTGCGGAACGAGCGGGGGGATCCGAGATGCCAGAGGGGTGGCTGGATACGCATGTTTTCCATCAAATCCTCCTGGCCATCCAGGAGGTGCTGAGTCAGCTAGGAGAGCGCGAAAATCTTATGAGGCGCAGAGTTGATCCAAGAGGCGGTAACGTTGCTGAGCGGCTCTCGGTGGCGTTCGAGCGTGAGGCGGCGGCATTTGAGGAAGAGTTGCCGAGCCTCTTGCAATCGCGGAGGGGCTGGTTTGTCGCGTTCCGGAACGGCAAACTCATCGATATGGATAAGGATGAGTTCGCGCTGGCGGCCCGTATAGAACGTCAATTCGGAAGCGAATTTGTGCTCCTGAGGGGCGTGAGCGATAAATCCGAGTCCGTGGTTTTGGATTCTCCCGAGGGCGAGATTCCATGAGGCGCTTTGCTTTATCTATCGGCGCCTCGGGGGAGAGAAGTGTTCCCCTGCTTAGCGGCGTGAGCATCCCCAATTTCCTGGGGAAGAAACATGACCGGACTTGGAGCGCCAGGCCGCTCGCCTGTTCAGCCGGGCCTAGGTCCTGGCAACGGCCTTCTGCGCTTCCCGTCATGTACATAAAGCCAGGCTGGTATGACCCAGCCTCGCCTGATGATTCTTGCTTTTAGGCAGAGACTCCAGCGGCCCGCGCCACCCCGGAAGCCCTCGTGAAGCCAGGGCTGGCGCGCCACCGCTGAACTGGCTAGTAATCCATGTCACCCATGCCGCCATGGCCGCCCGGCATCGGAGCTTTCTTCTCCTTTTCCGGAACTTCGGTCACGAGGCATTCGGTGGTCAGGAGCAGGGCCGCGATGGAGGCGGCGTTCTGCAGGGCCGTGCGGGTGACTTTCTTGGGATCGACCACGCCCGCCTTGACCAGGTCTTCATAGACGCCGGTGGAGACGTTGTAACCGTCGTTGCCCTTGCGGCGTTTGACTTCCTGGACAACCACCGAGCCTTCGACGCCGGCGTTGTCGGCCAGGGAGCGAGTCGGATATTCGACGGCGCGTTTGACGATGTCCACGCCGATCCGCTCATCATCGCCTTCGACCTTAACGCCTTCAATGGCGGTCAAACAGCGCAACAGCGCGACACCGCCGCCAGGGACGATGCCTTCTTCAACCGCGGCGCGGGTGGCGTGCAAGGCGTCTTCGACGCGAGCTTTCTTCTCCTTCATTTCCGTCTCGGTCGCGGCGCCGACATTGATGACGGCGACACCGCCGGCGAGCTTGGCCAGGCGTTCCTGGAGCTTCTCGCGGTCGTAATCGGAGGTGGTCTCCTCGATCTGGCGTCGGATCTGGTTGACCCGGCCCTGGATTTCGGAGCTCTTGCCGCTGCCTTCGACGATGGTGGTGTTTTCCTTGTCCACAACGATGGACTTGGCGCGGCCAAGGTCATCGAGGGTAAGGTTCTCGAGCTTGATGCCGAGGTCCTCGCTGATGAACCGGCCGCCGGCCAGGATGGCGATGTCTTCGCACATGGCCTTGCGGCGGTCACCAAAGCCAGGGGCTTTGACGGCGCAGACGTTGAGCGTGCCGCGCAGCTTGTTGACCACGAGTGTCGCCAGGGCCTCGCCCTCGACTTCCTCGGCGATAATCAACAGCGGCTTGCCCACTTTAGCGATCTTTTCCAGGATCGGGAGCAGGTCTTTAAGGCTGCTGATCTTCTTCTCATAGATGAGGACGTAGGCGTCTTCCAGCCGGCATTCCATGGCCTCGGCATTGGTGACGAAGTAGGGCGACAGATAGCCCTTGTCAAACTGCATGCCTTCGACCACTTCCAGCGAGGTCTCGATGGATTTGGCTTCTTCGACGGTGATGGTGCCGTCCTTGCCGACCTTGTCCATGGCATCGGCGATGATCTCGCCAATGGTGGTGTCCCAGTTGGCCGAGACCGTGGCGACCTGCTTGATTTCTTCCTTGTCCTTGACCTTCTTGGCGATTTTGTCGAGCTGTTCGACGGCGGCGGCGACGGCCTTGTTGACGCCGCGCTGGATGCCAATAGGGTTGGCGCCGGAGGTGACATACTTCAGGCCCTCGCGGAAGATGGATTCAGCGAGCACCGTGGCGGTGGTGGTGCCATCGCCGGCGGCGTCGCTGGTCTTGCTGGCCACTTCGCGGACCATTTGCGCGCCCATATTCTCATACGGGTCTTCGAGTTCGATTTCCTTGGCCACGGTCACGCCGTCCTTGGTGACGGTGGGTGAGCCGAATTTCTTGTCGAGTACGACGTTCCGGCCTTTCGGGCCGAGCGTCGCGGTGACGGCCTTGGCGAGTTTAGTGACACCCCTGAGCAGGGTTTGACGAGCGTTCTCGTCGAAGATGAGTTGTTTTGCTGCCATACGTTGTTACTTGGTCTTTTTGGAGGTTAAAAGTTGCACGATCCACTTACTCGAGCACCGCCAGCACGTCGTCCGAGCTAAGAATCTTGTATTCCTTGCCGTCGAGCTTGATTTCGGTGCCGCCATACTTGCTGGCGAGGATCCGGTCGCCCTTCTTGACTTCAAAGGGCACCTTCTTGCCGTTATCGTCGGTCTTGCCTGTGCCGAGGGCGACGACGATGCTCTCCATCGGCTTTTCCTTGGCGGTATCAGGGATGATAATGCCACCTTTTTTGACTTCCTTCTCTTCGACCGGTTCCACAAGGATTCGATCGCCGAGCGGTTTAACGTTCATTGCCATATTTCAGTTTTTCTGTGTTTGTTTTGATTATGCTCTGAATCAAAATCCCGCCGCACCCGCCGCGGGAAAATCAGTGCGCCTGGGCACCCCAAGTCAAGGAGCCAAAGGGCCGCTCGGGTTTGCCGCCGCGGCACCCGCCGCTCCGGCAGCGACCAACCTCTTTCGGCCCGCATGCAGGCGCGCGTTCATACACCAACGCGAATCCCATGTCACGTTCCAAAATGGCGCCATTGGCCATCACCGCCCTCATCTTCTTCTCAGGCTGGATTCCAATCTCGCGCAGAGTGCTCCCGGCGATCCAGGTATATCCGCTCCCGGTGTCCACAAGAACACGTAGCACGACCTTGGACCGAGACCGATCCTCGTGGTTGGCGATTTTGCAACCGACTGTGAACGTGGCCATATTTCAATTCATCCTCGGGTCGCTGCCCACGAGTTTATAGCCGCGCGCCACGCAACCTCGTTTGTTCGGTGTGCGTTTCACCTATTTCTTCTCATCGACCACTTCCGCGTCGATGATCGGGCCTTCGTCCTTCTTGCCACTCCCTTTGTCCCCTGCCTCGCCGCCGCGCGCCTCCCCACTTGGCGGCGCGCCGGCCTTGCCCGCCCGGGCCTTTTCTCCCGCCGCCTTATAGAGTTCGGAGGAAATCGCATTCCAGGCCTCGTTGAGCTTCTCACTGGCCGAGCGAATCGCCGAGGGGTCGCTGCCTTTGAGGGCCTCTTTGACTTCGTTAATGGCCGACTCCATTTTGCTCTTGTCGGCGCCGGAGATTTTGTCGGCGTTGTCCTTGAGAAACTTCTCCGAGCGATACACGGCGTTGTCGGCTTCGTTGCGCGTCTCGATTTCCTCCCGGTGCTTCTTGTCGTCCTCGGCGTGGGATTCGGCGTCTTGGCGCATCTTTTCGATCTCGTCCTTGCTCAAGCCGCTGCTGGCGGTGATGGTGATCTTTTGCTCCTTGCCTGTCCCAAGGTCTTTGGCGCTGACGTGCAGGATGCCATTGGCATCGATGTCGAAGGTGACCTCGATCTGGGGCACGCCGCGCGGCGCGGGCGGGATGTCCGTGAGGTGAAACTTGCCGATGGTCTTATTGTCGCGCGCCAGTTGGCGTTCGCCTTGCAGCACATGGATTTCGACACCAGGCTGGTTGTCCGACGCCGTGGAGAAGATCTCCGATTTGCGCGTTGGGATGGTCGTGTTGCGCTCAATGAGCTTAGTGAACACCCCCCCAAGGGTCTCGATGCCCAGTGAAAGCGGGGTGACATCCAGCAGGAGGACATCCTTGACCTCGCCTTTCAGCACGCCCGCCTGAATCGCCGCGCCCACCGCCACCACTTCGTCCGGGTTGACCCCTTGATGCGGCGGCTTGTTGACCAGCGAATGCGCCGTCTCGACCACCTTGGGCATGCGGGTCATTCCGCCGACCAGGACCAGTTCATCGACCTTTTCGGCCTGCAGATTGGCGTCGCGCAGACAGTTCCTCACCGGCGCGATGGTCCGCTCAAACAAATCGTCGCAAAGCTGCTCCATTTTCGCCCGCGTCAGTTTCATGCTGATGTGCTTGGGTCCGCTGGCGTCGGCGGTGATGAACGGCAGGTTGAGTTCATAGACCTGGGAGCTCGACAGCGCGATCTTGGCCTTTTCGGCCTCCTCCTTGATACGCTGAAGGGCGTCTGGCTGCTTGCGCAAGTCCATGCCCTGCTCCTTCTTGAACTCGTCAAGAATCCAATCCATGATCCGCCCGTCCCAGTCGTCTCCGCCCAGGTGGGTGTCGCCGTTGGTCGCCTTGACCTCGAACACGCCGTCTCCAATTTCCAGGACGGAAATATCGAAGGTGCCGCCGCCCAGATCATAAACGGCAATTTCCTCGTCCTTTTTCTTCTCCAGGCCGTAGGCCAAGGAAGCCGCCGTCGGCTCATTGATGATTCGGAGCACCTCCAGCCCCGCAATCCGACCCGCGTCTTTTGTGGCCTGCCGTTGCGAATCATTGAAGTAAGCGGGCACCGTGATGACCGCCTGAGTGATTTTCTCACCCAGCCTCATCTCGGCATCGGCCTTGAGCTTGCCCAGGATCATCGCCGAGATTTCCGGCGGGCTGAACCGCTTGGCCTTCCCCTCTACCTCGACCTCCACGTAGGCATCCCCATTCGGCCCGGATACAACGTTATAGGGCACGCGCTTGCGCTCTTCCTCCACCTCCGGATATTTCCGTCCCATGAACCGCTTGATGGAATAAACGGTATTCTTCGAGTTGGTGATAGCCTGGCGCTTGGCGGCGTCCCCCACCAGTCTTTCGCCGCTCTTGGTGAAGGCCACCACGGAGGGGGTCACGCGACGCCCCTCCGAGTTCTCCAGCACCGTCGGTTCCCCACCCTCCATCACGGCCATGCATGAATTCGTCGTTCCTAAATCGATTCCAATTACTTTTGCCATAACACCTAGCTCTTGCCCACGGCTTCAATCCGCAGATAATAACCAAGCAGGCGTGATGCCAAAAGGCCCATAAGCCTCGTAATTGCCTATAAATAAGCACTTTACGCCTATTTCCGGCCACCGTTTTCGCGATCGACCCGCCCCTCTTTATGCGCCATTCTGTCACACTTTTTGCCGCCCTTGGCACATTCACCTGTCTCACTTGGCACACTCCTCGCGTGGTTCTCTCACCGGCAAGCCTCCAGCACCTCGGCGCCGAAAACCGCACGGCCGTTGCACTGATGCTCGTCCCGGCCGATGGAGGCGCAGCCGGCTGCCGGCAAACGGTAACCCAGCGCGCGAATAACTGCCAGCGGCCAGATGCATGAGCGCGGCACGCGCGGGCGCGTCAGTGGGTCATGAGATAGAAGATGATTCTGCTGGAAAAACCGTCGGCAATTATTTCCTATTTGGTTTGGGGGCGGGAGGATGTAGGCGGAGCAGACGGAGGTCCGAGCGTCCCAGCAGTTGCCACTGGACTTGCTCGCCCGCGCTCAAATCCA
>JAJYHY010000297.1 GCA_021784555.1 bacterium | reverse complement strand
AGGACGCGGAGCGGCGGCGGGTGTTGAAGTGGGAGTTGACGCGGGGGCTGTATGAGATGGGGTTGGGGAAGGCGGACATTCAGGAATTATACCGGCTGGTGGACTGGCTGTTGCGGTTGCCCGACGATATGGAAGCCCGGTTTCATGAGCAATTATGCGAATTTGAGAGGAAGAGAAGTATGCCATACGTGACGAGCGCGGAGCGGTTTGGAATCCGGAAAGGCCTGCAACAAGGCATTGAGAAGGGCCTTCGGCAAGGCATCGAGAAGGGCCTGCAACAAGGCATCGAGAAGGGCCTTCGGCAAGGCATTGAGAAGGGCCTCCAACAGGGGGTTAAAAGGGGGCAAGTGATAGCTGGCCAACAGGCTGTGCTGGAGCTGCTGGAGGTGCGGTTTGGGTCGGTGCCGGAGGGGGTCCGGGAGCGGGTCAACGCGGAGCGGAATCTGGAGCGTCTGCGACGCTGGCATCGGTTGGCGGCGACCTGTCCGACGCTGAAAGACCTCCCGGTGGCGTGAAGGCCAGAAGGAGGGAAGGGTGGCGGCTTGCCGGACTGGCTTTTCACAGTTCCCCGCGCCAGCCCAAATGTCAAAGCCTCAACAAACGCCACCCCCTCCAAAGATTGTGAAATACGCACCGCTTGGGTGACTCTTGTCATTTTCCCTCGACCCGGCCTAAGCGAACCGGTAGTGTTGCGTTCTTTTATTAATTGAGATCGACCTGATATGGACGAACTATTGAGAATCCTCCGGGCAAACGCGCTTGAATCCCGGCAGGACCTCGCGCGGATGCTCAACTTGACGGAGCAGGAGGTGGAGCGCCGGATTGCGGATTATGAACAGAAGGGGATTATCCGCGGCTACCAGGCCATCCTCAATGAAGATGAATTGGAGGAGAACAAGGTGACCGCCGTCATTGAGGTAAGAATCACTCCCCAGCGGGAGGGCGGTTTCGACACCATCGCCCAGCGCATCAGCCGGTTCCCCGAGGTGCGCTCGGCCTATCTGGTCAGCGGGGCCTACGACCTGCTGCTCTTTGTGGAGGGGCCGACGTTGCGCGAGGTGGCGGCGTTTGTGAGCGAGCGGCTCTCGCCATTGGAAGGGGTGATTTCGACCTCAACCCATTTCATGCTCAAGACCTACAAACGCTGGGGTGTGATGATGCGCCAGGAGACCTCCGATGAACGGCTCACTGTCTCTCCGTAATCGGCTCAACCGGACCGTCCGGGACATCCCCCGTTCGGGCATCCGCGATTTCTTCGACATCGTCAGCACGATGCGGGACGTGATTAGTCTGGGCATCGGGGAGCCGGACTTCGACACCCCCTGGCACGTGCGTGAATCAACCGTCTTCGCCTTGGAGCGGGGCACAACGCATTACACCAGCAACCTGGGCTATATCGAGTTGCGCCGCGCCCTCTCGGCCTACGTCGCCAAGACCTTTGGCGCGGAGTATAATCCCGAAACGGAGGTGCTGGTGACCGTCGGCGTTAGCGAGGCGCTGGACCTGGCCCTGCGCGCCCTGGTCAACGCCGGGGACGAGGTGCTCTACCATGAACCTTGCTATGTCTCTTACCGCGCGGCGATCCTCTTCGCGCAGGGCGTGCCGCTCACCGTGGAAACGCACGCCAGCAACGGTTTCCGGCTGAGCCGCTCGATGCTCGAGGCAAAGGCCACGCCCCGCACAAAGGTGCTGATGCTCAACTTCCCAAACAACCCGACGGGGGCGGTCATGAGCCGGGCCGACTTGGAGGAGGTCGCCGCGTTCGTTCGCGAGCGCGACCTGATTGTGATAACGGACGAGATTTACGGGGAGCTGACTTACGACGGGCCCCACACCAGCATCGTGAGCCTGCCCGGCCTGCGCGAGCGGACTCTCTTTTTCCACGGTTTTTCCAAGGCCTGGGCCATGACCGGCTTCCGACTCGGTTACGCCTGCGGGCCGGCGGAGCTTATCGAGGCGATGATGAAGATCCACCAGTACACGATGCTCTGCGCCTCCTCCCTGAGCCAGAAGGCGGCCATCGAGGCCCTGGCGCGGCCCAACGCGGATGTGACCGAAATGCTCGACGAATACCGGCGGCGCCGGAACTTCATCGCCGCCGCGCTCGCGGACATGGGATTGGAATGCCATCGCCCACTGGGCGCATTCTACGCGTTTCCCTCGATAGGGCGGCTGGGGATGGCCTCGCATGAATTGGCGCTGGCCCTGTTGCGCGAGGAGAAGGTCGCGGTGGTCCCCGGCACGGCCTTTGGGGCTTGCGGCGAGGGATTTGTCCGTTGCGCTTACGCCACCAGCATGGAAAACATCAAAGAAGCCATGAATCGCCTGCGGCGGTTCATCTCCCGGCACTGAATTGCTTATGAAGAACGCGAACAACCTCGCCGGCGTGCGGAAATTCCTGGAGGAGGGGCGACGATAGATCTATTGCCCACGAGGTTTCGGCTCTCTATGCCCAAGCGCACCGACATACATTCAGTCCTCATCATTGGGGCCGGGCCCATCATCATTGGGCAGGCCTGCGAATTTGACTATTCCGGCACGCAGGCCTGCAAAGCGCTGAAGGAGGAAGGATACCGGGTTGTCTTGGTCAACTCGAACCCGGCGACGATTATGACCGACCCGGAGTTTGCCGATCGGACGTACATCGAGCCGATCACGCCTGAGTGTCTCGAGAAGGTGATTGTCCGCGAGCTGGAGGAGATGAAACGGCTCGATGCCAAGGGCAAGCTCGTCTTGCTGCCGACGCTCGGCGGCCAGACGGCCCTGAACACCGCCATGGCCTTGTTCCGTGGAGGCGCGCTGGAGCGGCACGGCGTTGAGATGATTGGCGCCAACGCCAGGGCCATCGAGCGAGGCGAGGACCGCCAGGTCTTCAAAGACCTCATGATGTCCATTGGACTGGATGTCCCGGTCAGCGGCACCGCGCACAGCCTGGAGGAGTGCCGGGCGGTTGCCGAAAAGATCGGGCGCTTTCCGCTCATCATCCGTCCCGCCTTCACCTTGGGCGGCACCGGCGGCGGCATCGCCTACAACCGCGACGAGTTCGACGAGATAGCCAAGCGGGGCCTGGAGCTCTCGCCGGTCTCGGAAGTCCTGATCGAGGAGTCCTTGCTCGGCTGGAAGGAATTCGAGATGGAGGTCATGCGCGACCGCATGGACAACTGCGTTATTATCTGCTCGATTGAAAACTTCGACCCGATGGGCGTCCACACCGGAGATTCCATCACCGTCGCTCCCATCCAGACCCTCACGGACAAGGAATACCAGATCATGCGGGATGCCTCGTTCGCCGTCATCCGCGCGGTTGGGGTCGAAACGGGAGGTTCAAACATCCAGTTCGCGGTCAACCCGGATAATGGCCGGATGGTCATTATCGAGATGAACCCACGGGTCTCGCGCTCTTCCGCGCTGGCTTCGAAGGCCACCGGTTTTCCCATCGCCAAAATCGCCGCCAAACTCGCCGTCGGTTATTGCCTGGACGAAATCCCCAACGACATCACGCGCGAGACTCCGGCCAGCTTTGAACCGACCATCGACTACGTCGTTACGAAAGTCCCCCGCTTTGCCTTCGAGAAGTTTCCCCAGGCCGATCCGACGCTGAACACCCAAATGAAAAGCGTCGGTGAGGCCATGGCCATCGGACGCACGTTCAAGGAATCGCTTCAAAAGGCCTTGCGCTCCCTGGAGACCGGGCGCTTCGGCTTAGGCGGCGACGGCAGGCCCTGGCGCATCGGCGACAAGGTCTATGCCGACCGGGACATCCTGCCACGTGACATTATTTCCCGCAAGCTCAGCGTGCCCAACGCCGAGCGCGTCTTTTTCATCCGCCACGCCCTGCGTGCCGGGTTTACGGTGGAGGAGATCTTTCAGCTCACCAAGATCGATCGCTGGTTTCTCGCCCAAATCAAGGAGATCGTCGATTTCGAGGAGGTGCTGGCCAGATCAAGGGCGAGTTGAGCTTTTCTTCTTGAATCGATCTGGGTTTCGCATTTGACCTTTAGCGTTGCGCATAGTCCGGAATTGACTAATGTTCAAAACGAGATGCACAAAGTAACGGCCAGAGACTTCGGACTGAGGTGCCAGTCGAATTTCGCGACGCCCAAGCCATACGCGGAGGATGCGGTACGTGGTTTTGTTTCAACGGCCATTCGGGAGTTCGCCAGCTATGGTGTTGGGGCCAATTCTTTCGTGAATAACGAAGGTGATCGGCTCTTCAACTATGGGATCTCCTTGTCTCTATTCAATGGCAATGCGGCTTTTCTGTTAGGCAGGGACGGACTGCTGAGGTCGCTCGCGGGCGGGCAAAACGAACGCGATGCCGAGTTGATAAGGCAGTTGCTGACCAGGGCACACCGGTGTCTGCCTGAGCTGGAGAAGGTTACTCACCGCATGACGGCGTTTTGCCACGCCGAGTTCACGGAAGGAGACGAGCTTGGGAAGCTTTTCCAGGAGTTGGTTGTGGTAAAAGCCGGAGTAAAGGCCGTCGCGCTTAGTGTGCTGGGGGACGATGCGAACGATCTGTTGCTGGCCCCAGACGACAGGCTGCGGCTTGATGTTGCCCCATCAGAACTCAAGGAAGGCCGCCTTTTTATGGCTTGGCGATTTAGTGCGCGAGGCGCCATCCCCGAGGACTATTGGGCCGCTCTCGCGCCCCGCTTCAAGGCAACCGCTGGAAGCCTCGGCATCGAGTTTGTATAGTTTATCAGGGTTGTATGAACGCAACAGAAGCATTGTCACCACCGGCCAGCACGCCACGTTCGGGCGACAGCCTCGGTGAATCTCGGCTTCCGAATTCGCAAACTTCTCCGTGGGAGCCCTGTCAACCTGGGACAGAGAAGTTGTCCACGGTCATTGCGCGCATGCCAACGTTGGCGGAGCCAGGATTGCACGAACCCTGCCGGCCCTTCTCCAGCTCACGACTGTGGAACATCTGCGCGCCCCGCGACGCCTGGTACAGCAGTTCGGTTTTCGAAGAGCCTAGGGCCGGCATAACAAGTTTGAGCTGGGAGTTTCGGCACGGGTGGGAGGGGGAGCGCCAGCCGCTACAGTCCCTCGGAGTCAACACCCTCGGAAGTGGCCTCCCCAGCCTTTCGGAAAGGCTCTCAGGCCAGCTCGCCACCTTGGCAGACCATCTATCCCCGGAACTAGGGGAAAAGGTGCGCGAGATCCTGAGCTTGGAACCGGGATGGGATGGAGAAACGGCCCAGTCTGTGCGCCTAAACGTGGTTGCGAATGTCCTCTCCTTGCTCGCACGGTTGCGCCGAGACCGCCTGGAGCTCGTCATGCCTTTCGTCGCTCCAACGTTTGACGGGGGTCTCTGGTTGGATTGGACGAGTCCAAGGCGCACGCTGGAGATCGAGGCGGAAGCGTGTGGTTGGTCGGTGGTTGGCACAACCATCGGCCGTGATGGCACGAGAGGGTATTTCGAAGCGGTGGAAGATGCGCAAGCGACCCGCATGACAGATTTTTGTGATTGGTTCCGAGGCGACCTGCAGCTATGGCCGACAGCATAGCCCCGGAGTTCATCCCCGATCCCGACCTGCTGTTTTGCCGTGTGCATTGGAGTCAGTTCAATGTTAAGGAGAATCGGATCGCCCGTAGTGTTTTCGGGAAAGTTAACCAGTCGGTGGACTGGTCGAAGTACGCAACCCGCGAGGAGACTCTGGCGAGGCACAGAAAACCCGAGGAGATTCGCCCCGTCGCTTCCATTGCGGCCGGTGCGTGTCGAGATCTCAACCAAACTGTTGTGCATGTCCCGCTTGAATCGACAGATCCAGGCGGGCCGAACCGAGCGCACTCCGAAATCCGCGGCGAAAAATCCAAGCTGACCCAGAGTCGCCTGCGTGATGCGCTGACGGATGTCTGGCCGAACCCGAGCTTTCGACCCATTCCGTAACGCCGCCAAGGTCAGAGAGTCCCTCTGCCGGTTGCTTTCCGGGTAGGCTGCGATTAGAAGCCCCCCGCCGCGCCCGGATTTCGGCCTTTAGTTCATTGAGCGTCAGGGCGATGCTCTCTGATTCTGGTAGCGTTTCGGCAGGTTGAAGCCTTCCGTCCGGGCGAGTTCTGCCCAACCGCCTGGAAAGCGGGCCAGAAACCAGCCTGAAGGTAAATGCGCGTAGCGCACGGGGGAACTGAAATAGACCTTGCCGTCCCGGCTCATCTCAAAAACCAGGTCGGGTTGGCCCCCCACCTCGGTCCGCCGCACGGTCATCGTTTCCGTGGCGGTCGGCAGCAGCGTGCCCCTGAACTCACGCCACGCATCGGGCAAGAGCAGATTCGCCCGTTCAGGACCAATGGCCTTGACGATGCCTGCGGCGACACTGTTGCTGAGGCTCTGAACGAAGGCCGGCGCCGGTGCGACCGCGGTGTATTCCGCGACGATGTCGCCGCTCGGTTGGGTGCGCTTGAGGCTCACACCAGGCCATTCGTCCCGGCCATGCCGGAAAACGGAATCCACGGCGGATTCTTGTTCCGGAGAAATGCCCAGAATGTGGCAGGCGGTGTCGGTAAGATGCTTGCCGCTGGTAAGCCGCGAGTATTGCACTTGTTTAAGCACGCTTTTGCTGACCAGCACGTAATCGGGCGAGGCGTCCCAACCGATGCCCAACTGCTGCCGCAACTCTGCCCAGGCCGCGGGAGTTGCCTTTGAGAAATTGCCCTTCAGGAGTTGAACTAACTCCGGGCTGATGTACGGGTGGCGCGCAAATTGCCCAAGCCGGTTCTGTTTTGCCCGGAGAGCCTCGCGCACGCTCGACACCTTGGCCCGCACTTGGGCCAGCCGGTTTGTGGCCACAGCCAACTGCTCCCTGTCGATCACGGTGGCGGCGCGAGTTCTCTTGGCCGCCGACTGAAAGGACGAGAAGCTAATCACGCCAAAACCGACAGACACCATTATTAGAAGAACCTTTTTCATGTTACTCGTCAAAGAATTGTGCCGAAGCGGTAATCCCGAACTGCTGGAGCCAAGGGGCAAAAAAGGACGTAAAAATGCCGCGTGGGAAGAACCCCAATGAGTACGGGCCTTGGCGTGACTGCGGGCCTTGAGATGACTCACCGCCTAATGGTCCGTCCCAGGCCTCGCCATACCAGGCCGAAGGGTTGGTCTTGGCCGGATCGACCCAAACCGTGAAAGTCTGGGGATGTTCGGAGATGTTCCAGATGTTGCCCGGCCAGAAGGTCTGGATGCCGCCCTGGGCCCAATCGCCAAAAAGGAGCTTTTCCCGTTCGGCGCCGAGAATGGCCACTAACTGATCGCGGGTGGCCGTGCCCAAGGCTTTCAATGGCTGGCCCAGGGGCGGGACGATCACCGTCTTGGTCAGGTGCCCCGCCACCGTGCTTGGCGAGTTCGTCTCATAGGCGCTGGTTGTCATCATGTCCAGCGCACCATGCCAATAATCCGCCAAGGCCCGCTCGGTAGGTTGCTCTTCTTCGGCTGTGATTCCGAGTAACTCCCGCGCCGTATCCGTGAGTGTGCCCGAGGGCGTGAACGTTCCCGGCCATCTATCAAGCAAGTCCAGCGACTTGACCACCGACTTCGAAACGCGGACGTACGGCAGGTCCGCCGGCCACTGATAGTTCGCATTCGTCAGCAAGGCTTGAGTTCTGGCCTTTAAGGCCACCAGCTTGCGAGACGCGGCGTCATAGCGGGCCTGGCCGTTGGCCGCGTCCACCAGCGCCGAATCGAGACGGGTGGACTCGGCGCGCAGTCCAGCCAGGTCCGCGCCGGCTTGCTCTTGCTGCCTGCGGACGGCTTCAAGGTTCGATTGCGCAATCGCCGCCTCGTTCAGGCTTATCCGATTCACGTTCCATTCCCAGGCGAAGGGCGCGGCCGCGAGGGTCACGCAGAGAATGGCAGTTTGTGCTTTTGAGAGACCCATAAGCTTGGCGATGAGAAGTTTGAGACCGGTCGCGCCCCCGCCGCCTGCGGCAGTCGTGGCGAAGCGCGTAACCAGGAGCACAGCCCCCGCCGGGGCCGCTTTGGCCGACGAGGTCAAGAGGGTTGCCGTCGTGGCAGCGGCAGGCACGGCGTAACCGCGGCGCTGGAAAAAGCCTGTGAGCTGCTCCAGCGCCTTGTGAATGCGCATTCGCACCGCGTCCTCGCGCGCGCCGAGTAAAAGGCCGATCTCCCGGTGGGTGCGCCGCTCGACATAACGAAGCATGAGCGCCGTCCGGTCCTTTTCGCGCAGTTCCAGCAATCCTTCGTCGAGCTCGCCCGCCAGGGCTTTGAGCGGGGAATCCTCGTTCTTCATAGTGGTGCCCAATTCGACCGCGGTTTGCTCGCGGCGTTGCCGGCGCAATTCCCCGCGCCACCAGCGGCGCACCTCCAAGAGGGCGGTTTTGTGCAGCCAGCCAGCCAGGTTGGTTTCACCTCGGAGCCAGGCGGCTTTGCGGGCCAGCGCAATGAACACATTCTGAGAGATCTCCTGGGCGGCGCCGGTGTCGTTCAGACCGCGATGGGCAGTGGCAAAGACCAGGTCCAGGTGCCGCTCCACCAGGGCTTGGAAGGCGCTTTCCGAGCCGCGCTCCGTGTAATCGCGGAGCAGCTCGCGGTCTGTCTTCGGCTCAACCATCTACCCTTAATACTGCCGCAGACAGGGAAAACCGAAAACTTTCTTGTGGCGTTGGCACGTCGCAATTCGAGCGTTGAAAACCGGAGCGAACCGAATCATCCTTCATCCGCATGAACCGAGCTCCATTGCCCATCGGACGGTCAGAGAGGCTCAGGGCCCTCGCGCACTGGTTCGTTTTAATGTCTCTCATCGGCTGGTCTTCCAGCGCCGCTCATGGCGTCTCCGGCGCGAGCGATAAAGAGGCGCCTTATCGGATTGGAATCGCCACTTCTATGGAAAAGGTCCGCCGTGATGTGCCCTTCACCGGTAAATTCGGGCGGTCGCTTCATCTGGAATTGGCGCGCAACGAGTACGAAGGGGGGCAACTCATCGTCGCCAGGGTAAAGCATGATCTGGTAGGTCTCAGGGTGGAGGCGTCCGATCTCCGGTCAGCCGAGGCGGTGCTCTCAGGCACGAACATAACGGTGCGGCAGGTGGGTTACGTCCATACGATTAAACCCCAGTATTACAAAGTCCCGTACGTTGGCCTCTGGCCCGACCCGCTTCTGGAATTGCCGAGCGTGAACGTGCCGGCGGGCCGGGTGCAACCGCTCTGGGTGACAGTTCACGCGCCAACAGGCACGCCGCCGGGCGAGTACCGCGGCACGCTCAAACTGAGAGTGGAAAACGCCCCCAGCACAACGGTGAAGCTGCTGGTGACCGTCTGGGACTTCACCCTGCCGACGCCCGGCAAGTTTCGGGCGATGGTGGTCGATGGCGGGCGCTCGAAAGCGTTTCTGGACCGCTTGCTGGCCAACCGGGTCAGTCCGGCTTACGCGATGGTTGGCTGGAGCTGGAATGGGCCGCAAAATCCGGTGCGTTTCAAGGCCGGCCACTGGGACTTTTCCGCCGCTGACAAGGTGGCGGAGTATTGCCTGGCGCGGGGGATGAATATCTTTACCATCGCCCGCTTTCCGAAGCTGGGGAAGTACGGGTTTCCCAAATCGTATTCCGCGGATTACTCCGCGCGGTTTGCGAAGTTCCTGGCCGCCTACGCCGGGCATCTGCGCGCGAAGGGGTGGCTGAAGCTGGGGCACGTCAGCAACATCGATGAAGCGCCGGCTCGTCAATGGGCGGCGTGCAAGGCAAACTATCGGTTGGTCAAATCCGTCGCACCGGATGTGCCGGTGCTGCAATGCCTGAATGAACCCAAGGGCGTGGCGGCGTTGGCCGGCTGTGCCGATATGTGGGACGTCTATATCGGCCAGTTTTATCGGACCGGCGTCGCGAGGCGCCGCGCGGCGGGGGACGATGTCATCTGGGCGGTGTGTTGTTACCCCTCCTCGCATCCGAATCTGTTCATCGATTATCCGGCCATGGACGCACGCATCATCGGCTGGTTGAGCTGGAAGATGGGGGTGAGCGGGTTCGAATACTGGTCGGCCGACTCGTGGGGCCAAGACCTCAAACACCTTGGCGCGCACCCCTTTCTCACGAAGGTCGAGACCAACTGGAAAGCCAACACTTTCGGCAAGTATAATGGCGACGGTTACCTGCTTTATCCCGGCCCAAACGGCAGTGTCTTGTCTTCCATTCGGTTGGAGAATTTGCGCGATGGGATAGAGGACTATGAGATGCTTGGTCTTCTGCGTGATCGCGTGGCGCAGGCCAAGAGCAAGGGAGTGGATGTTTCGGAGGCGGAAAAACTCCTGGCCATCGACAACTCCGTCTGCCGGAGCGACCTGACTTATACGCATGATCCGCAAGTGCTGCTGACCGAGCGCCGACGGGTGGCGGAATGCTTCGGACAGCTTTGCAAGGAGATTGGCGCCAGGCAGTAATGGATTGAGGCGCGGGCGCTACGCGTATAGGTGGACACCGCCGCCCCATCGGTCCAACAACGAACATCCAACAACCAACAATCCAACAACCAACAATCCAACAACCAACAATCCAACAACCAACAATCCAACAACCAACAATCCAACAACCAACATCCAACAACCAACATCCAACAACCAACATCCAACAACCAACATCCAACAACCAACAATCCAACAACCAACAATCCAACAACCAACAATCCAACCCACATTCCGCAGGTCCGAGAGGGGCAGTTTGGGATTTTTTTTGAGGGGACACGCGAGAGGAGTCGAATGGCGGGAGGGGCGCGGGCCGAGCTGATTCGGGGTGGGTAGATCTGTGAGAGTCGA
>JAJYHY010000296.1 GCA_021784555.1 bacterium | reverse complement strand
AAGGGTTGCGGCGCCCTCGTCTATCGCAACAATACCGGCCGCAATGATTTCGTTATCCTTAAGGCGGCTTATGACCAGACCAACCTCTACTTCTTCGCGCAGACCCTTAATCCGATCACCCCGCGAACCGACCCGCACTGGATGCTGCTGCTCCTGGACAGCGACCGCAACGCCCGCACCGGCTGGCTGGGCTACGACTACGTCATCAACCTCAAGGTACTCAGCGACACCGAAACAACCGTGCAGGCCTGGCGCGGGGGCAGTTGGCACATCATTGGCCGCGCGCGCTACCGCGTTAATGGGAACGGCCTCGAGCTCTCGGTGCCTCGCGCCTTGGTGGGGCAAAGCGGCGGGCTGCCGTCATTTGATTTCCACTGGGCCGACGATATCCAGGGCTTTGACGGCGCTTCCGAACTGGACCTCAACGGCGACAGCGCCCCCAACGCCCGCTGGAATTATCGGTTCCAGGCGGCCGGAGCACGACACTGAGGCGCGCCAATTCGAGTTGTTGGGGCCGATCAGCACCACAGCCCTTCCAAATTCCATCTCGGCCTGTGAGACTTTCTTAAAATTCCGGAGTAATAAACGCGTGAGCATCGGCGGTTCCCTCCTCACTGAACCGGAAATGGCGCTACGGTTCCTCGAAGGGCGAGTTGATCACAGGGTTTTCGATGGCAACTTGCTTCATCCCGTCGGTTTTTCGCGCCCAGAGTGTCCCCATTGCCAGGAGATTGCACGGAAAAAGTGCGACGCAGCGACTTGCCATCAGTAATTGGTCACCCAGCCGTCGGAACCGCTTGTTGACTTGCTCCCAACCTTGCTGCTACAACGGCCGCGCTTATGGGACGATCCCCGACATTGTCTGCCGTCTGTTTGCAGCTTTCAGGGCTCCCTCTCAGGCGTCTCGCTGCGGTGCCAGACGACGGATGGAAAGAGCGGCACTATGAGAATTGGCGGCCAGGCCTTCCTACTGGAGCGCGGCGCTTTGTTCCTGATCTCTGCATCCGGTGCCCGGCCCGTGATTAGACAGACGGCCCTCAGCAAGCTAAACCTTGAACCAGGACGCCCGCTCATGTCAGGAAAAGGGGCTGTCGAGTACCTCTGCCACCTGGCCAAGACCGACCCCGACATTCGGGCCTTTTGGAGGTCCGCGACTACGGAGAAATGACTCCTGAACGGATGGCACGAACGCTATACGCGGTCAATACACGCCTTTCTCATCGCACCTTGCGACGAAATCAAAAAGCTGCGCCTCGTTCGTGAAGTAACGTAGGCTTGGCGTTGTCCGGGCGCCAGAGTATGTCGCAGTCGCGGTCAGAGTCCAGGAGATCGATGCTCCGCCCGGAGGCGTTCCGCAGCAGCGTAAAGACATGACCTGTAGGATTCTTGCAAATCAGAGCCCATTTACCGTCGGGCGATGCGCCCCGGAGCGCTGGGGGAAACCGGCAGGCGCCTTCCGTTCCTCGCGCCAGCGCGGCCGCGGTCGCGAACAGAGCTGTCAGTAGGATGAGTCGCTTCATAGATAAAAGGCTAGCGGTCGCCGCTCCACATGCCAGGCGGAAAACAATGGGTAAGCGCCGTCCTTAACGGGTCAAGCGCCGGTCCAGAAATACGCGGAATACGCGGAAAGAGAGGAAACCACGGAATACACGGAGCACACGGAAGGAGCCCGCCGAATGGCAGCCGCCGACGTGCATTCTGCCATCCAGGCGATTTACCGCCCTGCTCGCTGCCTTTTTTCCGTGTGTTCTGCGTATTCCGTGGTTCCCTCCTGCCGTTTGTGAGATTGTTGCTGATTTCGGGTTTTGGGTTTATCCGATGGAGACGCCGGGGTGCTGGCGGAATGGGCTGGCTGGCGAGGGCGGCACTTTTTTTCTCTCGACATCTCAAAGCTTCCTTCAAGAATAGGTCCATGGTCTCACTCGACTTCATGCGAACCTATTCTCACGAAAGCAGAAAACAGAAAACAGAAATCGGATGGTCTTACTCGATTTTACCCACTCTCGCGAACACGAAGCGGTCCGCCCATCCTTGTCGCGTCCGCGTCCCGCCAATAGCTTTGGTCTGCCCGTGAGGCCAGGCGTGAGAACATCCTTATGCCTGGTGTCGCTGCTTCTTGGCCTTGCAACCCCGGTTGGCGCCCAGCAAATCGCCAATGACGCCGTCACCGTTCGCGCCGTCCACCGTGGCGGCGGATTGGCCGGTTTCGATCTGCTCTCTCACGGAACCAATGCCGCCACCGTCCGATTCAGTTCAGCCCCGGTTCACTTGCTTGCCCACCGCTGCGAAGTCCAAGCCGACAGTTTGGTTTTCACCGGCCTCCAGGCCCCGAGCGATACCGGCCTCGAACTCGGCGAGCGCAGTTCCATCGCGGTGCGGCTCAACGCTGGCGCTCCCTACCCCGTCATTTCCTTCGACCTGGAAATCACCGGCTTCGATCCGGCCAAATGGAAGGCGGCGGTTGGCCGGGAGCCGTTCCATTTCCTGGCCCTCTATCTCCGCCAAGCGACGGCCTGGCACCAACGCGGCTGGCTCAATGCCACGCCCCTCGCCGATCCGTTCCCGCTCCTCCTGGACCGGCACGCCGGCACGCCGGAAATCTCCGCCTACCATTACAACCGCGACTGGAGCTACACTCCGCCGCTGGGCGCCGATCCCCTCCCGGTCATTGGCCTGTGGGCCCCGCGCGTCTCCCGCTATGTCGGCCTCGAATTCCAAACCACCCGGCTCCAAGACAATTCCGAGAGGGACATCGCCACCGGTTATTGCTGGGTGCCCGCCCGCGGCCATGCGCTTGGAAACCAGTTCGTGGCGTTGGTCTATCCCTTCGGCGGCCAGGGCTACCAGCAACTGGAATTCCCCAAGCCGGGGACCGAACTCAAATCCCACGGCACCTTGCTCTGGAGCCTCAACCTCCCCGCTACCGGCGACCCGAACCGCTTCCTCTGGTCGTTTCTCTGGCCCCGGATTCGCCATCGGTTGCCCCGTCCGCCCGCGGTGGCGGATGTCTCCTGGATACCGGGCGGAATTGACCTGCGCGATTTCCAAGGGCCGCCTCCCGGCGGTCTAATTGGCGGGGCGGAAAAGCCGTTTCAAGCTGACGGCACCCGGCTCATCTCCGGCTGGACTTGGCATAATGAAAGCGCCGCGGACGTCGCTGCCCGCCACGGAAACACCAACCGCCTGAAAGCCCTCGAACACCAGGCGCGCGAGTTGCTCCGTTTCGCCAAGCGGTTCACCGTCGATGGCGAGCCATGCGTCTATTGGGAAAAGCCGCTCACCGGCCAATGGACCGATGAGTGGGGCGGCAAACCGGTTACCACTCTTCACAACGCCAACGGCTTCGCCGCCGGACGCCTCTTCCTGGATCTTTATCGCGACCTTGGCCGGAAAGAGTACCTGCCAATCATTGACGGCGTCCTGAACTGGGCAAAACATATTTCGTGGACGCGCAACGAATTCTCCGACGTGCCCTCTTCCCCTTTTGCCATTGGGGGCACGCTGAGCGCCTCCTTCTGCCTCGATTATTACATGACCTTCAAGGACAGCTCGGACCAACTCCATCGCGACCGCGCCAAAACCGCCCTCCAACTCGCCCGCTCCTTCACCTTCCGTTACATGGTGATGTGGCCCTGTGACAACAACCGCTACGACAACCTCGATTCCAGCTTCCTGTGGGAACCGAACAGCGGGCGTGACTGGACCGGCGCCGCCTGCGCCAACGAAGTGTTTTGGAACCTCGACACCCTGGCCCAAACCGCCGTCCACACCGGCGACCCCATCCTCCTCTGGGCGCTGGAAGGCTCGCTCAGCCACTGGCATCTCCTTTACCAGGATGTCGTCAAACCCAGCCTCGCCGATTACCAACCCTCGGACATGGACGAAGGCTACGGTTTGTATGCGGGCAACATTTATGGTGTCGGGAAACGTTCCACCTACGGTTTCGCTTCCCCACTCGTTATGACCGAGCCGGTGGGCCATTCTCTGCTTCGAGTCCTGGCCGGTGAGAAGGCCGCGCTGGCCTTCCGCAAGACCGCTTCTCCAATGGGAATTGCGGACTACCATTATTCCGGAACGGGCAACCTCGCCTTCACCGTCCTGGCGGACAAACGGCAATTCGATGTCTCTCTCACCGTGCCTTACGTGGATTTGAGCGAAAAGCCGGTCTCTATCCTGCGCGACGGTCACCGCCTCCAACTCCAACCCGGCCGAGATTTCATCCGCCCGGCCCAGGCCCTCTGGTCTCTTTACCTCAAGAACATCAAGCCCAACGACCACATTATCATCGGCGAACCGGACGAAACCGGCCCGTCTCTTCCCTGCACTCCGCCTCACGCGGAAGCCGTCTTCTCCGCCGCTCGCGCCTCCACCCAAAGCCATACGGCCAGAATTGACGGCTACACAACCATCCCTCTGCCATTCAACGCCACCCCTGCAATGAGCTGGAGCGATGCGAACGGCTGGGCCGGCGTGCCCCGTGGCCGGTTCTGGGCCTTTGGCGTTCCCTTCAGCCTGGCGCCGATTAGCGGCCGCGCCATCGTGACCCATGCGGTCCAGCTCGCCGAGCCCATCCGCGACGCTAATTTCATCTATTTGCTTTACTCCTACGGAACCGGCGCCCCTCCCTCGTTGGTCTATGCCGGGCCGCGGGCGCGTGCCTCATCGCAACCGCTTGAGGCGCTGGCCTGGCGGGCCTGGCCCCCGTTGTTCACCGGCAAGCTCCTCTTGACCCGCATCCCGCTCAAACCCGGCGAGGAGGTCGTGGGCCTCAATCCCGGCAGCCGCGCCGTGTGGGCGCTGACCACTTTCAAGTTCCCTCCGGGTCGTCACCAACTGGACCCGGCCACCCGCGCCGCCCTCGCCGACGGCGCCGCCGAGTGGAAACGGCTGCGCCATGAAGAATCCGAAATCCAGGCTCTGCGGGCCGCGGTGAATTCGGTGCCCCGAGGAACTATCGCCATCCTCCCACCCAAGCCCGGCGGTGAGCCGTGGTCGATCATCCAGCGCATCGGCTTGGCCGCCCGCGCCACGTTCTGGCTCCCACCCAGCTTATCAATCCGGAAATCTTCAATCCCGACCGCATGCCCGTCGCCCTCTATCTCGACGGTGAGGACTACGTTCACACCGTGCAAAAACCCGGCGATGCCGCCGACGCCCTCGTCCGCTACGTCCATGACGGCGGCACGCTGGTGCTGCTCCCCTCCGGTCCCTGGCCCTTGTTCTACGCAACCGGCCCCGGCTTCCATCGTCCCGAACCGCTCACCATGCGCCTGGGCCTGCCACTGTTCACGTCCATTGAAAGTCCGCCTGCCGACACGCTTTTGGTCAAAATGGTCTTAGGCCAGTCCATCGTGAAGCTCAACACCACCCAATTCCCATTTCCCATGCAGGACCCGCGTTTTCGCGGCATCCAGCGCCGCGCCCTGCCCAGCGCCGCGAAGTACAGCCCCATCGCCTCCGTCATTGGCGCATCCGGCAGGAGCGCTACTCGGGTCTGAGGCATAGTTCATAGGCCTCTCGGCTGGCCGGGGGAGCCGACCGGCTGAGCACTTCCCGCCAATCGGGTGGGGGCCCGAGCGACAGCTCGTGCTCCACCAGTTCGTTGAGCTTTTCACTCAAATTTCCGAACTTAGCCCTCGACAGGCTCTTGGAGCACTTCGGACTGAAGGTCACGGTCTCACGCATACCAACAGGATAAGCCAGGGCCGCATGCATGCAAGGGCAATTGGGCACCTCGGAAGCAGCTCCAAGTGAACTTCAGGCACACAAAACCCACGTCTCCATGGGCGAGCTTTTCCCGAAGCCGACCGGACTCGTGCGCCCGTGATCACCGCTAAACGCGCCGGTTTAGACCAGCAAGCGCAATGCCGCCGCGCCGGTTAACACGAGCATCAGCACATCGAATGTCCGCTGGTTTATCCGGCGGAGGATCACCGGGCCGAGCAGCGCGCCGGGCGCCATCGGCGCCAGCAGCGCCGCGTCCAGCAGCAGCGAATGGCCGTTAATCAGCCCCAGATGCGCGCTGAACGGCAGCTTGAATATATTCACCAACATGAAGAACCATGCCCCGGTCCCGACGAATGCCAGCTTCGGCAAACCCACCGCCAAAAGGTAAAGCACCATCACCGGGCCGGCCGCGTTCGCCGCCATCGTCGTGAAGCCGGCCAGCACCCCGGCGATAGCCGCAAACCACCAGGTGTGCGGCACCAACTCGGCCAGCTTCTCGGCCTGGCTTTGCCGCCAGAGGTGCAGGCCAATCATCACGACGATAACGCCCCCAATCAACCGCCGAATCTGCGCGTCGCCGATCCGGCCCAGGGCAAAGTAGCCGCCAATCACGCCTACCACCACCCAAGGAAACAGCTTCCACAAATGCCGCCACTGGGCGTGCTTGCGGTAAAAGGAAACGCCGAACACGTCGCCGCACACCAGCAACGGCAGCAGCGCGCCCGTTGAAGCCCGCGCCGGCAGGGCGTTGGCGAACAAGGCCGCCGGCAACACGCCCAGTCCGGCTATTCCCGTCTTGGACAGGCCCGTAGAGAACGCCGCCAGCGCCAAAATCGCCCATTGCCAAATCAGTAAATGCATCCGCGCAGGATGCGAACCGCCAGCGCACCTCGCAATGGATAAAGCACCTAAGTGCTCCAGGGCGTAAGTTCGGTGACGTATTCACGATTTGCGATTGCGGAGGAGCGGCCCCCCGTCGGCACGTCACTGTATTTGCGCCCATGGCCACTAACGCGGCTGGAACCCGGAGAGATCGGGCCGGCACAGCCCTTCACGGTTGGATGACTGCCTCGCCGGTCTTGACATCCATTGTCCAATCGCTGGGTTTGGGGAGCCAGAACTTGCCGTTGCCGATCTGGACCGGCAGCCAGAGGTAGCGGGAATCCCATTGGGTGCGGGGTTTCCAAATGTCGCCCATGAAGATGACGGTGGTGGTCTTGGCGCCGGCGACCTTGAGCAACATGGTGGATTGAGAGCCGTAGGTGTGGCTCTCGGGTGGAGCGATGTCCTTGAACTTGGACCATGGTCCAGCCAGGGACGGCGCGGTGGCATACTTGTTCGGGTTTGGGCGCCAGCCGGTGAGCTGTGAACCGATGGCATAATAGAGGCCCTGGTAATGCACCAGGGCGCCACCCTCAAGCGGCGCGTGGACCAGGCACACGTCTTTTGCCACGCTCAGGTAGTCATCCGAAAGCTTGGCGATATGGAAGCCCTTGGCCGGGCGGTCTTCGAAAATCAGGTAGGCCGAGCCGTCATCGTCAATGAACTGGCCGATGTCGCGGCTTTCGTGGCCGAGGGGGCGGAAACTCCTCAGGTAGCGGTAGTTGCCATCCACCGTATCGCAGATGGCGACGCCGACGCGCGCGACACGGTAGTTGGCGTTGTCGATGTGCATGTACATGACGAACTTCCCGGTCCTGGCGTTGCAAAAGACCTTTGGGCGCTCCAACACCCAGCGCGGTCCGAAATGCTCCGGGTCGGCCAATTTGAGCGCCCGGTTGCGGAACGTCCAATGGGCCAAGTCGGTAGAGGAATAGCAACTGACATAGCGTTTATGCCAATCCAAACCGCGGGAACGGTCTTCCCCAAACCAGTAAAAGGTGTCACCGAGCTTGATGACGCCCCCGCCGTGCGCCTCGATTTGTTTGCCGCGGTTGTCCAGCCAGACCGCTCCGGGCCGGATCACCTGGGGCGCGGCAAAGAGCAGTCCCGGGAACAGAGCGCATAATGACGTTGCCAGCCAGATACCGCCATCAAACCGTCTCGTGCGAATCATCATTGAAACAGGGATGCCGATGGGGTTGATAAAATCTGTCTTTCACCGGCGAGTTCGGTCAAAAGGCTATCCGTTCGGGTCGAAGGCGGCCAGCAAATAGGAGACAATTGCGATAAGAGTGTCAAGATTCTGCGGTCCTTTTGGAATGCGCACCAGCGGTTCTGGTTCTAAGCGGGTGCGATCCAAAGTGTCGGTTGGAGATCCTCGAAGCCCAGCCAAAGCGGCAGAGGACAGCCGCACTCCAAAACCTGGCGGAATCACCCGCGTCCAGAGCCTCGCGCCCGCGTCTTGGAGTGCGGCTGTCCTCTGCCGCTTTGGCCCCGATCAGCGAGTGGCCGACAGATTCACACCCGTTCTAGCCAATCTGCTTGACATGCGAAGCTGGCCTGGTTCATGCTACCCGCGAGATTCACGCCTGAAAGATGGGATGGCCCGAGGCTATTGGCCAAGAGCCCCCCCGTCTCTGGCGGGCATTCTCGTTATGCAAACGGCGAACAATTGGTTCACAACCACGCATTGGAGCACGATTCTGCGGGCGACGGAGCCGGCCAGCGCGGAAAGCATGGCGGCGCTGGACCAACTCTGCCGCACCTATTGGGTTCCGATCTACGCCTACATCCGGCGGCGGGGGTACGAAGCCGAGGAAGCAAAGGATTTGACCCAGGCCTTCTTCGCGCGGTTCCTGGAAAAGGATTTCTTGTCGAGAGTCGATGCCAAAAAGGGAAAATTCCGCTCGGTGCTATTGGCGTCCGTCAACCATTTCCTGGCCAACGAGCGTGAGCGTGGTCAGACGATCAAGCGCGGCGGAGGCTGGCAGTTCATTCCGCTGGACGAGGTGGAGGAGGAGCGGATGGCTGGGCTGGAGGCGGCTTCAGGCGCCTCGCCGGAGAAGGTGTTCGAGCGGGAATGGGCGCTGGCGTTGCTCGACCAAGCCCTGCACTGCCTGCGGGAGGAGTTCGTGGCCTCGGGCAAAGGGCCGCAGTTCGAGCGGCTCAAGTGCTTCCTCTCGTGCGAGGGGGCAGAGCCTTCTTATGCGCAGTTGGCGGAAGAATGGGGGATAACGCCCAACGCGGTGGCCGCGGCGGTTCATCGGTTGCGGCAGCGCTACCGTGAGTGTGTGCGGGAGCAGATCGCCCAAACCGTTGCCGGCCCGGAAGAACTGGAGAGCGAATTGAAGAGCCTGTTCGCCGCGCTCGGGTAGCTGACAGGTCGAATTCCTTAACGGCTGTAGCAGATTAATTGGGAATTGAGAATTAGGAATTGCAAATTGCAAATGGATGGCTCCCGAAGCCGGGGCTCGATTTACAATTCTCAATTCTCGATTGTCGCTCAGAAGAGCAGGTCGTCCGACCGGGGCCTCGCTAAGGTTGTCGGCGGCCATTGGAACCTCGCTGTCCCACCGGGCGGCGTCATTTAGGCCGGATTTTCCTGTAGTACATAATAACGCGCTATGGATGGACCGCCGAAATGTGAACAATGCGGGGCAGACCTCCCAGCAGGGCTGCTCATGGGTCTTTGTCCCAAGTGTATTGGCCGTGTGGTTTTCCAGCTCGGGCCCGCGCCGGACTGCCAGGCTCGCGCGCCGGCCATGCGCTTTGGCGATTACGAGTTGCTGGAGGAGATTGCCCGCGGCGGAATGGGGGTGGTCTATCGCGCGCGGCAGATCAGTTTGAACCGGCAGGTGGCCTTGAAATTGATTCTGGCGGGCCACCTGGCCAACGAGGACGAGGTCAAGCGGTTCCGGGCGGAAGCCGAGGCGGCGGCCAGCCTGGACCACCCGAACATTATCCCCGTCTTTGAAGTCGGCGAGCATGGGGGCCAGCATTTCTTCAGCATGAAGCTGGTGGCGGGGCGCAGTTTGGCCAGCCTGGTTGCCGGCTCGGCAGGCCGGCCTTGTCCGCGGGAGACAGCCCGGTTGATGGCGCTGGTGGCTCGTGCCGTTCATTACGCCCACCAGCACGGCGTCTTGCACCGCGACATCAAGCCCAGCAATATCCTGTTGGACGCGGACGGACAGCCGCATGTCACGGATTTTGGCCTGGCCAAACGGCTCTCCGCCAACAGCGATTTGACTGTAAGCGGCGCGATGGTTGGCAGCCCCAATTATATGTCCCCGGAGCAGGCGAACGGCAAGGCAGGGCGCCTGACTACCGCCACCGATGTGTATGGCCTGGGCGCAGTGCTTTACGCGCTGCTGACCGGCCGCCCTCCGTTCGCCGAGGCGACGCCCCTGGAAACGGTCCGCCAACTGGCCGAGAGCGAGCCAGTCCGCCCGCGCGCCCTCTGCCCAGGTCTGGACCGCGACCTGGAAACGATTTGCCTCAAGTGCCTGGAAAAGGACCCCAAGCATCGCTACGGTTCGGCGGAGGCGCTGGCGGAGGAATTGGAACGTTGGCTGCGGGGCGAACCGATACTGGCACGGCCATGCTCGCTCTTCCAGTGCGGCCGCAAGTGGGTGAAGCGGCATCCTGCGCCGGCCACGCTCCTGGGCGTTTGCGCCGGCTTAGTGATAACGGGCTTCGTGGCGGTCTTTTGGGCCTGGCGCCAGGCCGAAGCCGCCCACCAGGAGGCCCACCACAATCAACATCAGGCCGAGCAGGCGGAGCGCACCGCCGTTAATGAGTTGCGCGATGCCTATCTGGCCGAGGCCCACGCCAGTCGTCTGACCGGTCTGGCCGGACGGCGCTTCAAATCACTGGCTATCTTGGCGAAAGCGGCGGCCATCCGCCCCTCGCTCGACTTGCGCAATGAAGCCATCGCCTGCCTGAACCTTACGGACGTGCGCCTGCTTAGATCGATCACTTGCCCGGACCACGCCACCGCCGTGAGCCAGCCCGACGACGCCTGGCAGCGGTATGCCGTCGGCCTGGCCGGCGGCCAGATCAGTGAGCGGTCCCTGGACGACGACCGCGAATTGCTCTGCTTCTCATTGCCCTCACCGGCGGTCGATCTGCAGTTCAGTCATACCGGACGCTGGCTGGC
>JAJYHY010000295.1 GCA_021784555.1 bacterium | reverse complement strand
AATCCCAGGCCGGCCTCCGGGCCAAAGAGGATCTCATCGGCAGACAAGAGGGGCAACTGAGCGCGCTCGCCGCAGACAACGAGCGGCTCTCCAGTGCGGTCGCCAGCGAACGACACGCGGCCAGTCTCACCAGCCAGAACAATGACGAACTGCTCAAGCTTCGAGGCGAGGTGGGAGTCTTGAAAACGCAGTTGGCGGAGGCCAACCGCGCACAGGCTGAGCTTGAGCGACAGGCGAGTGGGGCGAAGGAGAAGAAGACGACCTCTTTGTCACCCCAAGAAGAGGCAAGAAGGCGGTTGGCTATGGCCAGCATGAATGCTGCCGGGGATTGGATGCGTGCGATGCTTGGTTATGCCACGCAGAATCAGGGATACTTGCCCGGAACGCTGGACCAGGCAGCCCCGTTTCTAGTGCAAGACCACCGAAAGGAGGCACTCCAAGGCGGCAGCGGCTTTCAGGTTGTATATCACGGCTCGCTCCAGGCCCTGACCAACACCGGAGTTCAGACGGTGGCCGTGAGGAACCCGGCCGACGTCATTGTGCTCCGCGAAGCTCAGGCGCACCAGAACCCTGACGGCACATGGTCAAGGACCTATGCCTTTGCCGATGGCCACAGCGAAATCCCCAACGTCAAGGACGGCAATTTCGCGCGTTGGGAGCGGCAGCGCGCGTCCCGGAGTTGGCGAGTTGAGGCCCCGGCCGGCGGCTCTGGTCCGAGCATCACCCGCGCAGCGCTCAGTACCGGCGAACGCGCAAAAAGCAATTTCCTATCAATTCAAAAAGCAATTTCCTATCAATAACTACAACGCCGGGGACGATGCCCTTCGCCAGGTGTTTGCGGCTGTCGATCGGGACGGCAACAAGATTGTTTCGGGGGCGGAGGCCGGGAGCGTCACCGTGAAGATCCTGGGCTATAGCTGGGGCGCCGTGGCAGCGCTCGGGCTGGCCATCAACCTGAACCGAACAGGTTTGATTCGAGTCGGGGGCACCCCCAAAAACCCCGTCCAGTACCGGCTTTGGTCAACCATTCCGGTGGACACGCTTGTTCTGATTGACCTCATCGCCATCCTCAACTGGCCAACGAGTCCCCTGCCATCGAACGTGAAGAGATTCAGAAACTACTATCAGACCCGTGGGAAGAACTCAATGTTTGTCGATGCGGCGCCGCCTCACAATCCCGCTGGAATCGACCAGTGGGGGTATAACTGGAGCGACTTCGGGTATGCGATGAGCCGAAAGTGGAAAGGGGCCGTGGTTCCGAACGCGAGCGGGACCGATCACATTCAGATTGATGTGACCACCTACTGCCCAAAGTGCTACACTCCGTGGCACAATCCCAACCTAGGGAAGGACACGTGGCTGTTCGGACCCGAGGCGAACCACACCACCATGACGCTGTACGTGAATGATCTCGTCTATCCATTGATGCTCTAACATGAAACACTTGAGCTCGGTCCTCGCCTTAGTCTGTGCGGCGCTCAGCGGCTGCGAGTCTCCGCCCGTGTACATTCCACCGGCGTTTGGCACGTGGGAGGACAACGCTTACGAGGTGGAGCTTCTCGGCGACACTCACCCTGTGCGGCAAAAGCCCCACCCTGTCGCCGGTATTCAGGTCCAGTGGTTCAGGCCTAGTCCGGGCGCAAAGCCGACCTTCTGGCGGTATAGGGTGCCGGCGGTCGCTTTAGTTACCGATTCGCAGGCCAACGGAGGGCGACCCGCGTCCCGCGCGGATTACAAGCCTGGACAGATGGGATATCTCGACGCCATGGTGATTCTAGTTGATCACCACTACCACCCGCTGGCCCCTGGTCCGTACCGGAGCCGCCGCCTTCGGGTGACTGGAAAGCAGATGGCCGGCAGTCCCGATTGCCCTGTGGGCAAGGGAACTGTGCATCCTGGCAGCGATCCGAACCTCCCCTTCAGCGAGATGGGCTGGGGCCTTGAGACGGACCGCAGCCACATCCAGGACCTGGGCCCTCTTCCCCCCCACACCCGACCCTATTTCCCACCGTCGATTGCCCACCCTCGATGACGCACGATAAGATTAGCCTGATACTTGTAACCGGCACCCGCCCAGAGAGCGTCCGCCGGATATTAGAGAGCGAAGCAGAAATCGCGCTCGTCTCGGAGATTCAATTCAGCAATGGTTCGCTCTGACCTGGCTGACATAGCGGGGCACGCGGTCTTCACGGCCGAGTCTCTGCCGGGCGAATCAATAGGCCGTTGGCGGAGGCGGTATCAAGCGCGTCCCTCCAAGCCGCGCGGACGTAAGCCTCGGGCGCTAGATATTCGCTTACGCTTGCACCTCGGGGCTGGCTGAACCGGGTGTCTTCGGTTGCTCCAGATTCATCGTATGCCTCTGCGGTTGGCTCGGACCTGGTACCTCCAGCCCCAGCGCCTTCATCTGCGGGTGGTACTTCGCCGGCAGGGGCATGTTCAGCTTCTTTGCCAGCCTTGCCGCCCTGATTAACAAGGCGTCGGAGTACTTCTTCTTTTCCTGTTTTGTACCCTTCATAGATCTCGTTCGTTAATCTCTCAAGGCCCTCGAATAGGTCAACCTCGGAACTTCTCGCGTCCCTCGGCGAGAATGCCTGAAGCAGCCGTTGCGCCTCAGCCGACGGCAATGCATCAATCGCATCTGCTACCTGTCCTCGCGCCTCCTCTTCACTCGACCATTGCGGCTCCCCAATCTCGTCGAGCAGCCACACGGCCTGCTCCGCCGAAAGCCGCCCCCCCGGTCTCCTCCAGTCGTTGATCGGCGCATTGGGCGTGGAGACAACCGTATGCTCTGCGCCTTGGAGCGCCGGTACGACGGTGGCACCGCTCTCCGACGAAGTTTGGGATTCGACAGGCTCCAGGCCACCCTTCATCTGCGCCTGCCTCGCCTCCAGTTCTTGTTAAAAGTCTGAAGGACCAATGGGCCGAATCTCTGGTCATGCTGGTCAGCGGGATAGTGGGCAACGCGTACGGCAGCACGCTGCCTTGGGGCGCCGGGATGTGTGTGACAATGATAGTGAGCGAGGCAGTGCTGCTATTTGGCGCCGGAAAGTTGGTCCGGACGGCGCGCAAGCAATGGGGATGGGCGGTGGTGGTGATCGGGCTGGGCATAATCGGGATGCTGGCGAGCCTGGCGGCGATGTGGATGATGGGCGTGGTGGCGGCGGGATTTGTGGCGATGATCGGCGCGGTCGTCTGGGCGGCCGGCCGAATCGAGAACGGACCACGGCGGCCGGCGCCGAGCGAGATGGAGTGTCCGGCTTGCGGACAGGAGCTGCAGTTTTTTGGACGCGACGAGACGCGATGCCCCGTGTGCGCGAAACGCTGGGGGCAAGATGGCGTCGAGCGGCGCGAGGCGGAGATGGTCGGAGAGGAATACGAGCGACCCCCGAAATTGTAACTCACCCGCGCGGCGCTCAGTACCGGCGAACGCGCAAAAAGCAATTTCCTATCAATTCAGCCCGGTGTGTCGATGCTAACGGAAGATGGGCCCGCTCATCGTTCTGTCATGTCTCCTTCGGCCCGGCCTGGCCGCTCAGAATGCGCTCCAGTTCATCCGTCAGGCCCAGCTCCCTCGCCCAGGCGCGGAGATAGCTTCTGTCGAGATCATCGGCCTGCACGGCCACGACTCCGGCTGCATCCCCAATCTGGCGGTCCGAGGGCGAGATGCGATTCCACAACAGCTTGTGCAGAATGACATCTTCCGCGGTGCAGATCCACGCTGGCTCACCGAGAAGCGTGACATTGACGCGACGCCGCAGCGTTTCCCTATCGAACGGCTCTGGTCCTGGCAGCCAAAAGTCCACCTTCAGCCCGGAGCGCGTGTCGATGGCATTGAATTGGTGCGGGGAGCGATAGGCGGCGCGCACCGCGGACTCCTCAATATAAAACTCGCCACCGAACTGTTCGACAACCCGTGGCACCGCGGACGTGGGCAGTTGCACGACGAAGTCCAGGTCATGGGTCGTACGGGGGACGCCCCAATAGTTGCTGGCCATTGAACCGGTGAGGTAATACACCACACCCACCCGGTTCAACCGGCGCAGGCAATCCGCCAGCAATTCGCTCTCGGTCATGCGCCCCGAGCCAGTTCAAGCCGTTTGCGCAGCAGACCCTCGATCTCGGAAGCATTGGCCCCTGGATTCCGGCGGCGGATGCCTTCTCGGGCTACCTCGCACGACAGTTCGTGCAACTCCAACGCCAGGCGCAGCCGCTCCCCACCTGTCATCCGGCGGTATCGCCTGATTTGTTCGTCCAGTGCGCGCTTGGCATTCATCCTGTCAACCAGAGCCTAGCGCACGGTGGCTGCCGCGTCGAGCCTCGTTGTGCCGGCCAGTCGCCACCCAAGAGGCTATAGCTGGGCCGAGAGGTAATCTCCAGAATGAGGTTCTTGCCCGGCTTGGCCTTGGCGGCCGCGGCCTTGACCGGCGCCAGAATCGCATCCAGAGTGGCGGAAGAACGCGGGGACAAGGGGACGATCTCCGCAATCGGCTTGGCGCCAAGGCTCAGTGTCAGCCGCTGGCCCGCCAGAATGCGCTTGGTCGTGCTGCCCAAATGCAGCTCGCGCATTGAGATGGTCGCGTGCGTCTCATTCATTTCACCTGCATTCATGACACGGTTTTCGTGTCACAGCGGGCACGATCTCATAATGGCATCCTGCGCATTGGGCAACCGCGCGATTTGCTCCCAGACGCCCGGTTCGGCTTCAGGTTCGCTCGCAACGGATTCCATACATGCCTCCCTCTCCCTGAGTTGGCGGCGCCGTTGAACGCTCCGCGCGTTGGCCGCCGCGTAGCGCGCCGTGCGGCAGAGCCAGGCAGGCAGAATGGTCTTTGGCCCCAGCGAGGCGGCCTTGCGCGCCAAAACGATGAACGATGCCTGCGCGATTTCCTCGGCCAGGTCCGGGTCGCGCACCTGGCGCAGGGCCACCGAATAGACCAGGTTGAGGTGGCGCGACACCAGCGCCGCGAAGGCCTCCTCGGAGTTCCGCTGAGCATATTCGCGCACCAGGGCCAGATCGTCATTCGTCATTCTATTGATATATGTATGCTCAGCGCGAAAAGGTAACAGTTTTTTTCGGTGGTTGCACCATAGGGTCGCAGGCGCCGACCACACCTGAGCGCTGCCTCTCGCGTCAACCCAACACTGGGCGGTATGCGGGTTGGTACGATCGAGACGCTTCGTGGCTGCCTGCAAAGGAAGCCGCCCTGGCACAGGAACTGGCGGCAGTTCGCTCTCGCCTTCCTCCAGCCGGCAGGCTATTGTTCGATTGATGAATGCGGAAGGCATGACGCTGCAGGCGATGGAGCGGCTCCTGGTCGAGTCGTTCGCGCAGATCTTGACTCCGGAACGGGCTCGGCTGATTCTCGAGCTGCGCTCCGGCACGAAGGAGCAGGCGCGTGTGGATGAACTGGCGCAAAAGGCGAATGAGGGTTCACTCACCCCCGAAGAGGCGGCCGAGTATGACGCTCATATCCGATTCGGCACACGCATCGGCATTTTGCAGGCCAGGGCGCGGGGCTACCTTCAAGATCTCGGCCTGCCGGCATGACCGGCGATCTGCGACAGTTCGTCCGTGCCCGCGCCCAATTCCGTTGCGAATATTGCCGGATGCCGGAGCGACTCTTGCCCTTCCATCGTTTTGAGGCGGATCACATCCGACCGGAGAAGTTCGCGGGGCAGACCTCGGCGGAGAATCTGGCTTGGGCATGCCTTTCTTGCAACCGGCACAAAGGGCCGCTCATCGCCGCCCACGACCCGGATTCCGCCGAACTGGTGCGGCTCTTTAATCCGCGGCTCGACCGCTGGGCGGAGCATTTCGAGTACCGCCCGCCACGGCTTGTTGGAATAACGGCCATCGGACGCGCCACAGCATGGGCGCTCTCGATGAACTCGCCCGACTACCTTGAACTCCGCGAGGCGCTTGACCAATTGTTCAAGCCTTAAGTCACTCTGACCGGGAAGGGGGACACCGATGGACGGCCGGGGAGGCGCCCGCGGGGGGCCGCGCATGCCTGCCTCCTGTTCATCGTTCAACTTGCTGGGAATCAATGAGGGCCGTTGTTGCCCCGATCAGCAGGGCGGCTTCGCGCTGTGGGCCGTCGCGCGTTACGACGTGTAGTATGATGTCCAGTTTGTGGGGAGACAATGCTGCTCGACTGGGACCGCTTTCGAGGACCACAGTTGCTGTTTCCATAGCGTCAAATTTGCCTCATGCCGCGGCAAAGGCCAAGCGCGGAAATCAGCCGTTGGCATTTCGGCGGCGGAGTGCCGGCTTGCAGCCGGCTTTCAAAAAGGCAGATGCGCAAACGCCCCGTTCTTCGGCGGTTCAAGCCGGCCGGAGACTGGCGCCCGGGGCGACCCCGACCTCGCCGAGACTCCTCCCCTGAAAGAACCGGAGGACGAGGGCGTCGTGGTCCTTTCGCCCCAGCCGCTCCATGGCCGCATCGAGCAACGGTGCGATTTGGTCCCAGACGCCCGGTTCGGCTTCAGGTTCGTTCGCAACGGATTCCATAGATGCCTCCATCTCCCTGAGTTGGCGGCGCCGTTGAACGCTCCGCGTGTTGGCCGCCGCGTAGCGCGCGGTGCGGCAGAGCCAGGCGGGCAGAATGGTCTTTAGCCCCAGCGAGGCCGCCTTGCGCGCCAAAACGATGAACGATGCCTGAGCGATTTCCTCGGCCAGGTCCGGGTCGCGCACCTGGCGCAGGGCCACCGAATAGACCAGGTTGAGGTGGCGCGACACGAGCGTAGCGAACGCCTCCTCGGAGTTCCGCTGAGCATATTCGCGCACCAGGGCCAGACCGATGGCCACGTAAAGCAGGACGGCCAGGATGACGACGGTGGCGATGGCGGCCAACAATTCCACCCGCGAGAAGCCGAAGCGCGGGGCCCCTGCTTGGAAGAAGGAACTGTCTGAGGTTCGAATACTCATCCTGACTCTTTTCATCGCCCGGCTGACATCGGTTGTTGCAGGGTTCCGCTCCATTTGTAATCATAGCCGGGTGGCGGATCATAATTCCAGGCCTCGCAGTGCGCGAACCCTCGCCTCTTCGCGTCCCAGTAGATCTTGGTAAAGCTCGCGTGGCCATCCACGAAACTAACCATATCCCGAGAATTGCAGGCGGGGACCTTTCGCACGGGCTGGTGCCACGAATAGGGAACCATCGCTGGAAAATCGAACACGAGCACGGTTTTAGCCGGAGCTTGAACAGAACTCATTCGGCTTCCGGCAATTCCCGGGGAGGTGACATGACCGGTGGCTGGACTGTACATCGTGAATGAGTTTGCCGCGTTAAAAGCATAGCTGTTAAAGCGGAACCGCGATTGGAGATGTATGGCTTCAGAAATATACGGCCATGCTGAATCGACCCAACTGAACGTATCCGCAGGGCACACGAACACCCGATCCTTGGGCGAGGGCGTCCCCTTTAGGCCAAGATAGCTCCGCACAAACAGCGCGTAATCCGACCACAAGGCTGGCGGACCATTCCCGCGGACTATGGGAAGCAGGCCATTGTGGTCGTCCGCGTACATTTCAACGCCCGTGTCGATCTGTTTGAGGTTGTTCAGGCATGGTGCGCGCATGGCGTACCTGTGAGCGGCTGAAATGCCGGACAGCAACAGGGCGGCAAGGATCGCTATGACGGCGACAACCACGAGCAGTTCCACTAGGCTGAACGCCCCTTGTGAGCTGGAATCAGTTCTCATGCCAGTTTGGACAGCCCCGGGTGCCATAGCTCACGCCGCGCAGCGCGAATAGTTGGCAGGGGAGACGAGTTGCGCCGCGGAAAGGCTTGCCGCGTCTCTGTTTGTGCCGAGCGCCGGAGAAGCCCCCTCCGACTTCCGCCGGCCATTGTCCCCACACGGGTCAGACAGGCGGCGACGTAAGGGAGAACCGCCGGGATGGCGACGGTCGCGATGGCGGCCAACAACTCCACCCGCGAAAAGCCCGAGGGCGTAGTCCTTGGTCCGAACCGGGAACTGCCTGAGATGTCAATGCGCATCCTGACCTTTCTCGTTGACCGACCGGCATCCGCCTCGACGCACCGAACCGAGCGCGAGGCAGGCCATTGCGATCCCAGGGCACCATCAGTTGCCGAGGCCCTCGCACGGAGGAGCCTGATGAGGCCCGACGCCAGACGAAACAATGTTGCGGTACGAATCTAATGACGACTTCGACGATGACAATATCCGCCTGCAGCACGCTACTTTAGGCGTCTCTTGAAGTAAAAAAGCCTCCCGTCGGACGGGCTCACGAGAATCCAGCCGTTCCGGCCCATGCCGTTCATCAGTGCTTCCTGGTCCTTTATCCATTGATCCGGGCCGCCTGTATGGTTTCTGGCCTCACGCACGATCCTATACTCCCATTGTGTGACGTGGTGCGTGGTACAACAGCCGGTAAGCAACAAGCTACCGGCCGCGATTATAACCAACTGCTTGAGTTTCGTTTTCATAAGTTCTTGCTGGCCCGGAAATACCTTGTATTCAATTCGTATGGTGCCGTGGCCGCTGCTCTGGCCGCCCTGCTTTGCCAAGCGGATCGCGTAGACGACCGAGCGGTCCCTCACCAAGCGCGCAAAGAACACCTGCCCTTCCGGCACCAAGATGGCTGAACCCTCCCACGCATGTCCAAAGACGCTCGGACCCCGCGGGTCGTCCATGCCATAGAATTGGTACCGCAGATCGGCCTGAGTCACCTCAGCCAGTCGCCGCTTCGAAGTCAACGCGAACTCCCAGAGCGGCTCATTGTGCCCGCTCGGTCGCTCGTCCCTCATGTAAATATAACCGTTACGCCGCCTTGAATCGTTCTCATGCGAGCTCCAGCCCAGCACGGAGGGGCCAACGCGCAGCCCGTGCGAGTGCTTCATTGTCATTTCCGAGAACTCGGCGACATGAACCGGGCTGTGCAGAAGGAAAAACAAAACTAGAGCGGCGAGCGCAATTACTGTCGAGGGAATGAGAATCGTCGCCTTCGTCGATGCCATAACCGTTAATATCTCTTTCACCAGAGTTGATGTCAACGCTAAAAAGGAGCCGCCACTGCGAGTTTCCCCTATCCCCTCCGCTTCCGGGGCAGCCAGAGGAAAAGGAGGCCCAGCGCCAGGCTCGGCCAGGATGATGAAAGATGCTTGGGCGATCTCCTCCGCCCCATCCCGGTCGCCAACCCGGCGCAGGACCCCCGAGACGGCCGGGGGCGGCGCGGGCGCGGTGAGCGGCCCCGATCAGAGCGCCCGGTGAAAGCTTTTGCCGGCTTGACTCGGTAATGATGATGCAATATATTTATTTGAATGAAAAATACGTATAATGTGGCTCACGCCCAAGCCAGTTTTACGCGTCTGCTCAGGGAGGCTGAGCAACATCCCGTTGCGATTAGCCGCCACGACGAGACGGTCGCCTATATTCTTTCGGCGAGCCGAATGGAGGCCATCATCGAGACGCTGGAGATTATGGGTAACCCCAAGGCGATGAAGGCCATTCGGGAGCATCAGGCCGGCAAAACGAGCTTTGTGCCTCTCTCCGCCCTGGATGAGGATTAAGCCTTCAGCGCAAGTGGCGGAATTCGTCCGCGGCTTGGCGCCGGAGCCACGGCGGCAACTGCGCCGGGCCATTCGCGGGCTGGCCCAAGGACGCGGGGATGTCAAAGCCCTGGAGGGCGACCTGGCCGGATATTGGCGGCTGCGGGTCGGGAGCTACCGGGTTATCTTGTGGCGGAGCGGGAGCGTTACCGAGTGTGTCTTCGCGGAGAGGCGATCCATCATCTACGAGGTGTTTGCGGAAGAGTTGCGAAAGAGGCTCGCCGACGAGTAGCGGCTCAGAGCCTCGGAACTACCGCTTGGATGTCGCGGCCTTTCGGGAGGCACCGCGGGCAGGCCGGAGGCTTCCGGTTGGGGGTCGGGGGGCTGCGCTCCGGGGCGAAGGAGCAGGCGTGTATGGACGGGTTTCAGCATCAGTTGCCCGCTTCGCCTGAGACGATGTGTTCTTTTTCCCACGCCGCGAAGTCGCCGTCGGCGAAGCTGCGGCATACGCCCAGCCCGCTGGCAAATGCGTACGCCTTCACCCACTTGCCGTCCGTATTTTGCCAGGCTCGTCTTTGCCTGAGCAGCATGATCTCTCCTGGATTGGCGTACTTGTCGAGCGCCGCTCGCGTTCCATGATAGACAAGCTCAAAGTCTGAAGGGGAGAGCTCCGGGCCCTTCATGGCGCCGCTCCCGAAGTACTGTGAGACGCCTTCGAGATCGGCTGGAAATCGGCCGTTGTGGTGCATCGCCCACACGACAACCCAGTCCGCCAACTTCTGGCAGTACGAAGCGGCTTCTTCCGCCTGCTTGCTCGCTACCGTTCGTTGTTCATTGGGGGCAAGCTGTCCGAGCTTTGCAAAGCGTACGACATCGTCTGGAGGCCCCGGCGCAACGATCCCGCGCGTTCTGGCGTGCCAATGGTGTTGGACTACCATGGTGGTCGTCACGCTGGCGACCAGCGCGACGCCTATAATACCTGCCTTTGCCCAAGCCATAAGTTTCAATGCTCCTTTCACCAGGGTTAATGTTGAGGCGCTGCTGGCGGCGCCTTTCGTGGCCGCCACGGCAGCAAGCGATTTGGCCAGCGCCGCCGGGGCGGTCTGAATCGAGTTGGCCGACACCGCCTCGGCGATTACGGCCGTCGTCGAAGAAATCCCGCGCTTCGCGAAGAAGGCCCTCAGCTTTTCCAGGGCGCGGCTGACCCGCATCTTGGCCGCGGCTTCGCTGGCGCCCAGCACCGCCCCGATTTCGCCAAA
>JAJYHY010000294.1 GCA_021784555.1 bacterium | reverse complement strand
ATAGGCAAGCAGAAGGTGCCGGATCCCTTTAGACACGCAAAGGAAAATTGCGGCTGCTCCAATAACGCCGGGCCTGCACCCACTCCACTTAGTCCCTGGGCTCCAACCCGGCGGCCAGGGTCCGCCTCTCCACCGTGATAAGGACTTCCTCGCTGGCTGGCCAAGGCCAACAGCCGAGGCAGTTCCGCCTGCGTTTGTTCCACCGTCGCAGTCATGAAAGGAGCCTACCCAACATCCCCCTGCACGGTTTCCATTTGCAGCCGGCCCAGCTTTTCGGCGGCGACCCGTTTGGAAAGGTACAGCATCTCGATCCCGACCACTTTGCCATCCACCCTGTAATTCCGTGCTTTAGGCCTTCTAAGGGCTCACCGCGAGGTCCCGCCTCTTCCGCTCCTTCCTCTTCCTTGCGGCTGAACGGCAATTTCCGGTTGCGTCTTTTCGCTTTCCGCCAGTTCGCCTCACGATTACCATTGCCTTGGAATCTCAGTCATGCAAGACCGGTTTTTCGATCATCCAATCCTCGCGATGAGCAACACCATGCGCCAGCAGATGCACACCGGGTGTAAGCTGCCGCCAAGCCGATGGCGGGTGACGGCTGTCAAAGTCATCAACCACCCTGGCGATGAGGTGATGAAGGCATTCCGTATCAAGTGATGCGGTGGATACCCAAAAGGCCATGAACGACCCGGCGTTCAAGCTGCACAAGCCCCCGATCATCGAGGCCATCCTGGACGTGGACTGCGACATGTCGCCCGGCCAGGATCTTGCCACTTTTGCGTATTTCGGCGTTAATCGGACAGTGATTTCGGATTTATTCGGACACCGATTCCGGAATCAATCCGGACACCGATTTCGGCCGCAATTCGGACAGGCGTTTCGGTCTGAATTCGGACAGTTTTCACTCAGTCCGAATTGGGTGTCCGAAATAGTCCGAAACGGTCGCTAAGGAGTGGAGTGGCGCTGGATAAAATGCCAGAAGGGTGTGGCCTCAAGGTGAGGCCATACATCAATGGCTAGAAAACCGATATCCATGCGTCAAATCAAAGAAATCCTTCGACTCAAACATCAACACCAGCCGCGAAGACCATGGGGAGCGCGGCGATCTATCCCACGCACAAAGGCCTGTACTTGGGGCCAAGGCAAAGCCCGAGGCAACTGCTCTTCCCGATAAATCCGAGACGTTTCCAACTGCAAGTGAAAAGGGCCGGCGAGCTTCCCCCGGAGTATTGGAACCGGAGAAAGCTGCGCAGACGGCCGATTAACTGCTTAAGGCTGGAGCGGCTGCAAGTCTTGGAGCGCAAACGCACAAATGCCTCGATTCGATGGAACGACAGCCGGACGAGGCCAGACTTAGATCGGTTGAATTCAATAAAAAACAGAAAACTCCGAGCGCATCGTGCTCGAGCGTCGATCCTCTGTTCAGCTAAACCGCACACGCTGCCGAGATAAGCTCTGTAGCGCTGTAACTCGCGATCGAGGCGAGTGGCAGGCTTTAGAGCGGCTGGCGGAAAATCATGAACCTTCTCCAGAAAACGTCGAAACAGCCGAATTGCACATCTTGTATGAGAGTCACCGCGGCGGACCCTCCTCCAGGCAGTCTCCACATGTTCCGGTGTCAACTCTTTGAACTCTTTGCATCCGGATCGCTGCAAAGCCCGGGCAAGTCGCCGAACGCCTTGGAGATGACGTTTGACCGAATCCACGGAGTAGCCCCGACCACGGGACCAATCTGCAAACTCACCGACAAAGCGGCCGATAATGGGAAGTGACCGATAAGCCTGACGGGCTTTCGGCATCAGTTCAGCAAGCATCATGTTTCCTTTCGTTGAGGTGAAAGGAAACGGTATGACTTTAGTGGTCTGAGGGCCGGTTCGTCAGGCATTCTCCGCCTCGAGCGATTTCCTCACCTGGGCCAGCTCCTTTCGTTTCGCCGGCCCCACCGCCGGGTATTGCAGGTTGAGGGATTCCAAGGCCTCCAGGACGACCTCGGCCACCACCAGGCGGGCAAACCATTTGTGGTCGGCCGGCACCACGTACCACGGAGCGAAATCGGTGGCGGTATTGCGGAGCACCTCCTGGTAAACCCGCTGGTAATCATTCCAACGCGCCCGCTCCTGGATGTCCGGAACGGAGAACTTCCAGTTCTTGTCCGGCTCTTCCAGCCGCGCCAGGAGCCTCTGTTTCTGTTCCACCTTCGACAAGTGCAGGAAGAACTTGCGGATGACAATGCCGTTGCGGGTCAGGTATCGCTCGCAGGCGTTGATATCCTCGAACCGTTCCTTCCACAGGTTGTTTGTTACCAGCGAAGGCGGCAGGTTTTGGCGCTGGAGAAACTCGCGATGCACGCGCACCACCAGGACCTCCTCGTAATAGGAGCGGTTGAAGATGCCGATGCGGCCCCGTTCAGGCAGGCACCGGTTGGTACGCCACAGGAAATCATGGTCGAGTTCCCGGGCGGAAGGGGCTTTGAAAGAGAAGACCTCGCAGCCTTGGGGATTGACGCCGGACATCACGTGCTTAATCGTCCCGTCCTTGCCTGCGGCGTCCATGGCCTGGAAGATGAGGAGCAAGGCCCACTGATTTTGGGCGTAGAGTTTGGCTTGTAAATCGGCCATCCGCGCAACGCCTTCGTCCAGCCATTCGCGGGCGTGTTCCTTTGATTTGAGTTTCCAGGTGTCGGCAGGGTTGATGTCGGAGAGTTTGAATTTTTTATTCTCCGCAACGCGGTAGTGTTTTGCTAATTCTATTCGTTTCATGGCTCGTTGGGCGGCCTCGGGATCAGTCCTGCACCTTTTTCCGCCACTTCGCCTTCCATTACCGCGGAAAAAGTGAGGACTGACCCCGACACTGCTGATAAATTTGTTTGTGAAACTGCCACTTTCATCTGAATGGTTTGCGGTCTTGAGGGCGACCTTGCCAGAACGCGGGCGAAATGTAAATGCCCGCGATCCGTCGTCAGCAATTCTCACCCGCAGCCGGGGGGAGAAGAAAGCGACGAATGGCGTCGCACTCCAAACGCTTCGCGAGGTTCGGGTGCGCTGGGACACTGCGCGGCACGGGAGCAAGCGGGAGCTATGGAGATGCGGCCCACGCCGGAGTGGCCAAGCCGGCCTCGGAATTCGCGCGGCGTTTGGAGCGTCCCGACACAGGTCGCGACCGCTTTCACTTTCCGGCCGATACGGTGAGAATTGCCGCACGTTATGAATTCCAACAGCGCCGCCCAGAAACCTCGCGAGACGGACGCATTCCGCCAGCACGCCCGCGAAAAGGATAAGACAGCCGCCGCAATCGCAAATCGCAAATCGCAAATCGCAGATGAGGCGGCGCGCCCTCGCGAGACCCTCTCCGGGCTGATCGAACGGGTTACCTTTTTCAACGAGGAAAACGGTTTCGCCGTGCTCAAGGTCAAGGTTAAAGGCCATCGCGAAGAAGTCGCCGTGGTCGGCACCGCGCCGTCGGTGAACGCGGGGGAATGGCTCACGGCGGAGGGCCAGTGGACGCGGGACCGGCAGTTTGGGTTGCAGTTCCGGGCGGAGATGATGGCCAGCGCTGCCCCGACGACACGCGAAGGCATCGAGAAGTACCTCGGCAGCGGCCTCATCAAGGGCATTGGCCCGGTCTATGCCAAAAAGATGGTCGAGCGGTTTGGGGAGAAGGTGCTGGACATCATTGAGACCTGCTCGGCGCGGCTGGAGGAACTCGACGGCATCGGCCCCAAGCGCCGGCAGGTCATCAAGGCGGCTTGGGCGGAGCAAAAGACCATTCGCGACATCATGATCTTTCTCCATTCCAACGGGGTGGGCGCCAGCCGCGCCGTGCGCATCTACAAGACCTACGGCGAAAATGCCATCGCCGAGGTCCGCGCCAACCCCTACCGCTTGGCGCGCGACATCCCCGGCATCGGCTTCAGGACCGCCGACCAGATCGCGCAAAAGCTCGGCATCCCGCGCGACTCCATCCTGCGGGCCTGCGCCGGGCTGGAGCACGTCTTGTTCGAGGCCTCCAACCAGGGCCATTCGGCGATGCCGGTTGAGCGGTTGAAGGAACAGACCCAGGCGCTGCTCGGGCTCGAGCCGCCCATTATCGATTCGGCCCTCGAACGGACCACCTCTGATCGACACGTGGTGAAGGAGACCTTGGCGGGAGAGGCGCTGGCGTTCCTGCCCGCCCTGAAACGGGCCGAGGAAAACGTCGCCAACCGCATTAAATCGCTTTGCGCCGCCGCTCCGAGTTTCCCACCCATCGATTTTGAAAAGGCCGTCCAGTGGTGTCAGCAGCGCACCGGCAAGACCCTGGCCCCGAGCCAGCAAGCGGCGCTCAAGCAGGCCCTGACCAGCCGGGCACTCATCCTCACCGGCGGCCCCGGCGTGGGCAAGACCACCCTGGTCGATGCCATCCTCAGGATTCTGCGGGCCAAGAAGGTCCGCTGCCTCCTGTGCGCGCCAACCGGCCGGGCGGCCAAGCGCCTTTCCGAAGCCACCCGCATGGAGGCCAAGACGATTCATCGTCTGCTTGAAGTCGAGCCGGGGCGTTCCGGGTTTCTGCGGAACGAAACCAATCCGCTCGAATGCGACCTGCTCATCGTCGATGAAACTTCCATGGTGGACCTGCCCTTGATGAGTTCGTTGCTCCGGGCGCTGCCCTCCACCGCCGGCCTCCTGCTGGTGGGCGACGTGGACCAGTTGCCCTCCGTCGGCCCCGGCATGGTGCTCCGCAATCTTATCGACAGCCGCATCATCCCCGTCGTCCGGCTCACGGAGGTGTTCCGCCAAGCGGCCCACAGCCGCATCATCACCAACGCCCATCGTATTAACGAGGGCCTCATGCCGGAACTCGGCGCCGAAAACGGGGCCTCCGATTTTTATTTTATCAGCCGGGAACAGCCCGACCGCATCGCCGACACCCTGATTCAGGTGGTCACCCGCCGCATCCCGGACAAGTTTCGTCTCAACCCGATCCTCGACATCCAGGTGCTTTGCCCCATGAACCGCGGGCCACTGGGTGTCCATGCCCTGAACGCGCGCTTGCAGGAAACGCTGAATCCGGTGAGGGCGGGCGAGCCGATGGTCGAAAAGTTCGGCGTCCAATTCCGGCCTCGGGACAAGGTTATCCAGACCGAGAATAACTACGACAAGGGCGTGTTTAACGGTGACATCGGCCAGATCGTTCGTGTGGACACGCTTGAGCACGAGGCGGCCGTCCAGTTCGATCACCGGGAAGTCATCTACGGCTTCGGGGAGCTGGATGAACTGGCCCTGGCCTACGCCCTGACCATTCACAAATCGCAAGGCTCGGAATTTCCCGCGGTGGTCATCCCGCTGGCCACGCAGCATTACCTCCTGCTCCAGCGCAACCTGATCTACACCGCGGTGACGCGGGGCAAGCGGTTGGTGGTGCTCATCGGCCAGGAGAAGGCCCTGCGCATCGCCGTTGGCAACGACCGAACCGAACAGCGCATCTCCGGCCTGCCCGCGCGGCTGGGTTCGGCTTGAAATCAGACAGGTCAGACGACTCAGACCAGTCGGACGAGTCAGACAAACAGCGCCAGCGCGACACCTTTCTCTTGCCGTGTGGCCTACTGCGCCAGCTTGACCGGTTCGACGGCCGGGGCGGCTTTCTCTTCGTGTCCGAGCCGTTGCAAGGCCACAGCCCCGGTTCCGAGCGCCAGGGCGCCGCAGATGACGTAGGGCAGCGCCGGGATATAGACATAGAGGGCCGTGGCGAAAATTGGCCCAATGATGCGCGCCAGGCTTCCCGCGCCTTGCGCCACGCCAATCGTGGCGCCCTGTTCGTGTTCGGGGGTCAGGTTCGAGAGCAGGCCAAAAATGGGCGGCCTGGCAAGACTCGTGCCGACGGAGAGCAGCGCCAGCACAAACAGCAATTTCACCCAGGGCCAGCCGGCGGCATGGAAAAGGACGCCCAGGGAAAACTTCGGGGCGCCTTTGACAAACGGCATCAGCACCAGTGAAAGGCCGGTCAGGACGAGACTCATCATGATGAGTCTTGGCTCCCCGAATCTCTTGACGAGACGCCCCGTCGCCCCGCCCTGGACGAAAGCGCCAATCAATCCGCAATAAACGAACAAAAAGAAGCCAACGGTGATAGCGTGGTCGAAGTTATGGAGTTGGAAATTGTCCTGCACCAGCAGAGGGAGCGTGCTTTCGAAGCAACTGAAGAAGAAGGTGGCCAGGGCGAAAACAACCACCAGCAGCCCGACCTTCGGCGTGGAGAGGGTGTGCATCCATTGGTCGAGGTGGGGACGCGCTCGAACCGGCTCGGAACTGGGCCGGCGGCTCTCGGAAAGAATGGCGTAGGCAAGGATAAAGTTCGACGCGCTCAAGGCGGCGGCTATCCATCCCGGACCCTCAGACCCTATTCCCAACGACCCGACCCCTCCCAGGGCGGGCCCGAAGACAAAACCCAGGCCGATGGCCATGCCGATAATCCCCATCATTTTCGAGCGCTTTTCAGCCGGTGTAATATCGGCAATATAGGCCTGGGCGACCGTCACGTTCCCGGCGCATGCCCCCGCGAGAATCCGTGAAATCGCAATCCACCACAGCGTCGCGACATGACTGCTCAACGCGAACGCCAGCGCGAAGATCACGTAAGACACGCACGCTCCGGCGGTGCTCATCAAGAGCACCGGGCGCCGTCCAATGCGGTCCGACAACCTGCCCCAGATCGGGGAGAAGATGAACTGCATCGCCGAATACGAGGCGAAGATGAGTCCAATCTCCAGGCCGCTGGCTCCAAACTTGCGGCTATACATCGGCAGCATCGTCATCACGATGCCAAACCCGATGAAGTCAATGAACACCGTCAGGAAGACGACAAAGACAGATGGCTTTCTATTCATGAAACAAAACGCACACGGGGGCCTGCAGCCCCAAACCCGAGTCTAAACAGCATTCTTACACTGTATGGGCAGTTGCCGAGTCGTCAAGTGGAGCATTTACGGGACCGCTTTCGCAGTTCCTTCTTCGCATCTTCCCAGTGAAGCGCTTCGATTCGCCCAGCGGCCTAGTCCGCCTCTGTTTTTTCCTCTGAGATCTCAAATCTGAAATTTGAAATCCCAGTCTAGCCCCATCCGCGCCCCGAACCTCTCGACGGCCCCGCCAAATCGCAAATCCCACGGCCCTCCACGGCTGCACCATCGAAAGGTTCACCGACAACTGCCCCAAGTGCGGACGCCACCTGCCACCCTTCCACCCCGATTCCCCAACCCCATGGCTCCCTCGCTATCCCCGAACTCCAGACCCGTCCCAACACCCGCGCTGCCCATCGCCCCAATAGAGTTTGTAGCGGTTGCCTGGCGTTTGTAGCACTCTGTAGCACTTTTGTAGCGCTTTGGACCCTCAGATCAGCCAATGTTTATGCGGGTTGTAGCAAGGTAGCACTTCGGGGGCCGAACATATATTCTCCCCTTCCCCGTCGCCCGCTGGCCATCCAACGCCGGCTTCCCGCTGTTGGTTGTTCGATGTTGGATGTTGGTTGTTCGATGCTGGCCTGGCATCATGAACTTGCGGTCCAGCAGCCCCCAGCTTACCCTTCGGCCATGCCTGATAACCAACTCCATCTTGGTCTCGTTGGCGCCGGCCGAATCGGGCGGGTGCATGCCGAGCACCTTTGCCGCCGGATTCCGGAGGTGCGTCTGGCGGCAGTTGCCGATGTGAATGAATCGGTGGCCATGGCGTGCGCGCAGGAATTCGGTATCCCGGAATGGAGCGCGGACGCTCGGAAGGTCTTGGACAACCCCGAAGTCCAAGCGGTTTTGATTTGCTCACCCACCGATACCCATTCTCAGTGGATTGAGGCCGCCGCGGCGCAAGGCAAGCACATTTTCTGCGAAAAACCGCTCGACTTCGATTTGGGGCGCATTGACCTGAGCCTGCGGGCGGTCAAGGAGGCGGGCGTGATTCTCCAGACCGGGTTTAATCGGCGATTTGATCCCAACTTTGCCCGGGTGCGTCAGGCGGTAGCGGACGGCGAGATTGGCACCCCTCACCAGATTCACATTATCAGCCGTGACCCGGCCCCGCCGCCGCTCGAATATATCGCGAAATCGGGCGGCATCTTCATGGATATGACCATCCATGACTTTGACATGGCGCGGTTTTTGGCCGGGGCTGAGGTGGAAGAGGTCTATGCGACCGGAAGCGCGCGGGTGGAGGCGGCCATAGGAAAGGCCGGCGACCTCGACACCGCGGAGGTGCTGCTGAAGTTCGCCAATGGAATCGTCGCCACCATCGAGAATTGCCGCCAGGCGGCTTATGGCTACGACCAGCGGGTCGAGGTATTCGGAAGCGGTGGCGGCATTCTCATCGACAACGATTACCCCAACACAGCCCGTGTGCAGGGCAAATCGGCGATTTATCGAGACCTGCCGCTGAACTTTTTCATGCAGCGGTATATCGAGAGCTACCTTGTCGAGATGCGCGCCTTTCTCGATGCCGTTCGCAGCAGAAGGCCTTCCCCTGTCTCGGGCCATGATGGCCGGATGGCCGTTGTCATCGCCCATGCCGCACGCCGCTCCTGGGCGGAGAACCGCCCCGTCCGGCTGAGCGAAGTCGGCTGAGAGTGTTCGCACCCACCCTCAGCAACACCCCGTCAAAGCGTCAGGATTCCGGGGTACTGGCGGGATACGCCCGGTTATCCCGTCGCGGACGGTAGAAATCTATGAACCCAGCCGCTTGCGCAACTTCCCTCTAAAGCAATCCCGCAGTGCGGCCTCAGCCGCCAAAAGGCCGCACATCCCATGCACCCCCCCGCCGGGAGGCGTGGATGAGGAGCAGATGTAGAGGCCGGGCACGGGAGTGCGGTAGGGGTTCAGCTTGAGAACCGGCCTGGCCAGCATCTGCCGCAGGTTGGCGGCGCCTCCGTTGATGTCGCCCCCGACCAGATTGGGGTTGAGCCGCTCCAGATCCGCGCAGTTAAGGGCTGCGCGGGCCAGAATGGAGTTGAGGAAACCGGGGGCGAACCGTTCGATCTGCCCTTGGATGCGGCTGGTCATGTCGAAGACGCTCCCATTGGGCACATGGCAGTAAGCCCACGCGGTATGCTTGCCTGCCGGGGCACGGGTGCTGTCGAACACGCTCGGCTGCGCCACCAGCACGAATGGCCGTTCAGGCGCTTTTCCTTCCGCAACCGCGCGCTCCGATGCCGCAACCTCCTCGGACGTGCCACAGACATGCACCGTGCCCGCCCGCGAACAGGCATCCGCCCGCCAGGGGATCGGCCGCTCCAGCGCGAAGTCGAGCTTAAACACTCCCGGACCGTATCGGTAATTCTCCAGGCCGCGCCGGAACGATCCCGGCAGCGTCTGGCCCGCCACGCGCAATACTTGCCGCGGCGTCAGGTCCAGCAAAACCGCCCGCGCTAGCGGCAGTTCATCAACGCTGGCCACCTGCCAACGAGGGACAATCTCGCCGCCCAAAGCCCGCAACCGGGCCGCCAGCGCATTGGCGATTTGCTGGGCGCCACCGCGAGGTATAGGCCATCCCACGCTGTGGCCGGTCATTCCCAGCACCAATCCAAAGGCGGCCGAGCCGGGCTGTTCCAACGGCAAGAAGGAATGCGCCGCCAACCCCGCGAACAGGGCGCGCGCCGGCTCCCCGCGAAACCGCGCTTGCACCAAGCCCGCAGCGGAGCGAAGGGCAAGGCGGCCGAAAGAAAGAAGCCGGAGAGGGTGGAGAGGCAAATGCGCCAGTGGCTGGAGGATTTCGCCCGTGAGCGTCTCCGCATTCTCCACCAGCGGTCCCATCAGGGCCTTGTATGCGGCTCCGTCCTCCCCCAAACCGGCGGCGGTTTTGCTTACCGAGCGATCCAGTACCGCCGCCGTCCCATCCTCCAGGGGGTGCGCCAGCGGGAATTCAGGCTGAATCCAGCGCAATCCATATTTGGCAAGAGGCAGGCGCCGGAAAAAGGGGGAAGCCAGCGCCAGCGGATGGATCGCCGAGCACACGTCGTGAACGAAACCTGGCAGCGTCACTGCCGCCGACCGGGTTCCGCCACCAATGCCCTCTTGTCCCTCCACCACAAGAACTCTCAGACGTTCCTCCGCCAGCCGGATGGCTGCCGCCAGCCCGTTTGGCCCCGAGCCCACGACCACCGCGTCGTAAGAAATCCGCTCAGGCATGGCCGCCGCCCTCCTCGCAAGCCGCCGAAACATCCAGCCTCCAACAACCAACATCGAACATCCAATTCCCTCCGGTTCGGGTGCGAAGGCCGGCGCTTGGAAGTTCGAGACAACTCTTCGATGAGTTTGCGGTTAAAGGCGGGGAGACCGCCAGGTTTTCGGCTGGTAACAAGACCATCATCGATAAGGACCCGTTCATCGCTCCATTCGGCGCCGGCGTTCTCGAGATCCGTCTTGAGGGACGGCCAGGAAGTCAGCCGCCGGCCTTGGACGACGCCGGCCTCAAAGTGTCCAAGGGCCATGACAAATCGCGCCGAGGGGCTGGCCGTCGTCGAAAAAGGAAACTACGAACTGCACCACCTTCTTGTCCAGTCTGAGCTTGTCAGGATTCCAGGCTACAACCGGCTAATCTCTCGCAAAACTCAGCACCTCCGCCGCTGCGCCGCCGGCGATGATGCCGCCCCCGGCGTAGGGAATCGGCCGTTGGGCGGAATGGATCAGGTTATAACGGGCCGTAAGATATCCCGAGTCCCCGCCGGCGGCTTTGACTGAAGTCAATGATTTGCTCGAGTCGTCCTCGGGGGTGCGCATCTCACAATCTTTGGAGGCCGGAAATGGGGGTTAATCGCTGGCGGGGGTAGGGCGGGTTATAGCAGGCCGCCAAGAGGTCGAAAATAGTTGAACTTTTTTCGGGACTCATGGCCCGCCT
>JAJYHY010000293.1 GCA_021784555.1 bacterium | reverse complement strand
TGCTCGAAGGGCTCGCGCGCCTGGGGTGGGGCGAAGCCGGCTTGAAGACCCGTCGCAAGGGTGAGCCGCGGAAGGTGGAATTAGCCTGGGAATTGCGCTCGCGGACAACGATGCCGCTGGGGTGGATTGCAGGGCGCTTGCAAATGGGCACCCGAGGACATCTGGCATGGTTGCTCCAGCAACGCGGGAAGAGCCGATTGGGAGCACCCGCGGACCAGTGCGTGCTTGGAATATGACAATCTCATACTGACCCTTTCTAGGGGTTGACTCCGCGCATGACTTCGTAGCGGGCGAACCGCGTCTGGAGAGCGCCAAGCCAAGGCCGATCGGCTCGTTGCCGGGGAACACCGGCGGCTAGGGTAGGGTGCCGAGGACCTGGTTCGCCGAGCAAGGAGCGACCAGGGCAAATTAATCGTCGCGGGGCGGCTGCGCCACGCGACCACCCTTGCTACCAAGGCCATAGCCGCGCGCGTCCACCTGGAGACCTACCACGCCGCGAACCCGCGGTTGCATCGGACCATGAAAGGGGCGTTTAAAGCAGCCGAGAGCGTGCAACCAACAACCGGCCAGTGAATGCACACTCCAAGAATACATTGGCGACCCCATCGACGCCATCCGGCAGACCCATCGGTACGCCAAAAAGCTGTCCGCCCCCACCAAACTCAGCTAAATTCAATGCGTGCCAGATGTATTTACGAAGGCAAAGCGCAGCCAAGTCATGGCGGCCGTCCGCTCGCAGGGCAACAAAGCCACGGAGCTAAGGCTCGTGGCCATTTTTCGCGCTGCTGGCGTCACGGGGTGGCGGCGTCACCAAGCCTTGCCCGGGCGCCCAGACTTCGTGTTTCGCCGACAGCGCGTCGCTGTCTTCGTTGATGGCTGTTTCTGGCACGGCTGCCGTTGGCACTGCCGCATGCCGCAGAACAACCGTGAGTATTGGCGGCGGAAGATCTCCCGCAATGCATCCCGCGACCGCTCCACCACGAAGGTCCTGCGCCAATCCGGCTGGCGCGTTCTCCGCATCTGGGCCCACTCGCTTCGCTCGCCTCAGACTGTTCTTCGCCGCATCACTTCCGAGTTGAGCGCCGCCCCAAAGGGTGCAACAATGGCGTCACACAAAGATGAACGGATCCGAGAAGACAATCGCTGAATTCTTCGCCGGCATCGGCCTCATGCGCATCGGCCTTGAGAACGCCGGCTGGCAAATCGCCTTCGCCAACGACATTGACGAGGAAAAATGGCAAATGTACCGGGACCACTTTGGTGACACCGGCGAGTTCATCGTCCGAGATATCCACAAACTGAGGCCCTCGGAAATCCCGACCGTCGCCCTCGCGACCGCCTCCTTCCCTTGTAACGACCTCTCCCTGGCTGGCACCCGCCACGGCTTAGCGGGCGCTCAATCATCCGCCTTTTGGGGCTTCATTGACATCCTCAAAGCCCTGAAGAGGGAACGCCGGTTGCCCGCGCTCGTCCTGCTCGAAAACGTCACAGGCTTTCTCAGCTCGCACGATGGACACGATTTCGAGGACGCCCTCCTGGCCTTGAACAGCCTCGGCTACACCGTCGACGCGTTCATCATCGACGCTGCCAACTTCGTCCCCCAAAGCCGCCAGCGACTCTTCGTAATCGGCATCAGGACACGTCAGGCGTACGAACTCAAAGAGACGCCCGGGTTTTACGAAAGCGAGGTCAGGCCCCCAGCCCTGGCCAGCTTCATCCTGATGCACCCGGACATAAACTGGCGCATCCGCGAGTTGCCGCCGCTGCCGAAGTGCTCCAAACGTCTGGCGGACATGCTCGAAGACCTGGCGCCCAATCACCAAATGTGGTGGAGCCGCCAACGCTGCGAGTACATGCTAAACCAGATGAGCCCCAGACACCGCGCCGAAGCAGAGACAATGATCCAGGGGCATACCATCCGCTATGGCACCGTTTTCCGCCGCGTTCGCCACGGCAAATCAGTGGCCAACGGAGAGGAAGCTCCGGCGCTTAATTAACGACTTGCCTACCAACATGGTCCTCGACCCCCAGCGGATCCCAACCAGAGAGAAGCTAATACTCACCGGCCTCTATCTCTCAAAGTACGACACGGCAGGGGTCAAGAAGCTCGGGTTCAACAGCTTCCTGGAGGCGTTTAACGTAATCGGGTACGCACTGGGACAGAAGCCGGCCTCGATAAAGAACTACCGGGATGAGTTCGACCCGTTCTTCCCGAACAAGCGGGAGGGCTGGCACAAACGTCCCACACGCGAGTACTGCTTGGAGGTATTCGAGGACTACAAAGGGCTGGACTTTGCCACGTTCACGTCGCTCGTAAAGTCCTTCGCCGGCTACGACGAGAACGCGTGGAGCGAAGTGGAAGCCCGGCCGAAGAAGGGCGACGGGGAATCCCAGTTCGCCAAGCGGTTGGTCACCGGGTTGGCCGCGGAGCGGTACTTCGAATCCGTGCGATGCACACTCCCGGACTTCAAAGGGTGCTCCATCGAGAACACCACGCAGCTCGGGTGCGGCTATGATTTCCGCCTGTCCCCGGCTGCACCGGGCGACTTTCTGGCCGTAGAGGTAAAAGGTTTGATGGACCAGACGGGCGGCATCTCGCTCACCCCGAAGGAGTATGGGGTCGCATCAATCCTCGCAAGCCGGTTCTTCCTTTTCGTCGTTAAGAACTTCAGGGAGTCACCCTTCCATGCGATTTATCAGAATCCGCTTGCAACCGCGCTGAAATTCCGCAAGAAGGAGAGAGTGACGGTACACGTTTCCTGGCTAACCACCGTCTGAACGAGAGTCACGAGGGCGCACGAAATGAAACGCGCATATTTGATGTCTGCACAGGAAGAGGTCGCCATCGAGCAACTCGGCGGGATTGGCCGAGCCGCAACAGCCGCCGACCGCGTACTTGCCCGCCACGGCTTCCTACGCGGGCTGTTTACGAAGGCGGAGCGCGAACAACTGCGCTGCGGTCGCCGACCGAGAGACACCATCGAGTTCCGCTTCGATCCCGCCAGGTCCCTCTGCGCCAACATTAACGATCTGTTCGACCAAGCGGGCGAGCTCCAAGCCACGGGCGGAGGAACGAACTACGTGGGCGCCATGCTCCAACACCTCGTGGGTGCGAAACTCGACATCGTCCTGGGTCCGGGCAAAATCCGCCACCACGGTTTCTCCGTGGCCGACCATTCCACCGACCGCAAGGGGGATTATCAGGTCGAAAACGTTGCCATCCACGTAACCACCCACCCGACCGAGGCGCTCATCAGGAAATGCGGCGACAACCTCAAAGCCGGCTTGAGACCCCTCATCGTTACCCTCGGCGAGGCCGTGCGCCCGGCAGAGTTCTCCCTCGAAACGCTTGACTTGGGCGACCGTGTTGACGTGCTCGACGCCGCCCAGTTTCTCACGGCGAACGTATATGAACGCAGCCTCTTCCAGGCTGCGCAATGCAGAATAACTCTCGCCGCCCTGCTCGCCCGCTACAACGCCATAGTGGATGAATGCGAGGCGGATCCTTCACTGCGAATCAGTCTAGGCGGCTAGTCGCGCAAGTGTCACCCATAAAGGGGGTTAATGAGATTGTAATATTTTATTGACAGCGTGGGTGTAGCTGGAGAAACCTGGGCGTATGGCTCGGAAGGTGCGCCTTCAATATCCTGGGGCGATGTATCACGTGATGAATCGAGGGGGCCGGCGGGAGGCGGTCTTCGAGGACGACGAGGACCGGCAGCGGCTGCTGGAGACCCTGACCGAGGCTTGTGAGAAGACGGGCCTTGCCCCGTGAGATAAGAGCCGGCTAAAGACAGGAAGAGCACGCCGGGTGCCCATCTCACGGGGTAAACAGGTCCATGGGTTTTGCCTGATGCGCAACCACTTTCACCTGGTCCTTGAAACGCCCCAGCCCAATCTCGTGGCGGGGATGAAGTGGCTGCTGGGCGCCTACACCGGCCGCTTCAATCGGCGGCACAAGCAATTCGGGCACTTGTTCAGCGGGCGGTAGAAGGCGCTAATTTGGGGAGGTGGTGCAGGAAGCGGAGTTGGCGGGGGCGGAGCGGTTGGTGCTCGATGGGCTCGCGCGCCTGGGGTGGGGCGAAGCCGGCTTGAAGACCCGTCGGAAGGGTGAGCCGCGGAAGGTGGAATTAGCCTGGGAATTGCGCTCGCAGACAACGATGCCGCTGTCTTGGATTGCAGGGCGCTTGCAAATGGGCACGCGAGGACATCTGGCATGGTTGCTCCGGCAACGCGGGAAGAGCCGATTGGGCACCCTAATTCAATGGCAGTGCTCCCTTGACCGAACAGGACGGCTATTTGCGGAAGATCGCGGCCCCGGAAATGTTCAGCCCGGGAAAGTGGGGCGAAGTCCAGGTATCCTGCTCGCCGAAAGTTGCCCTTGGTTTGTCGGAGTTCTGCTGCAGGTCATAAACGTGGACCGTCCGCGTTTCGGGGTCGATCAACCAGAGCTCGACGACGCCGGTGCGCGCATAGACTCGGAGCTTGTTCTTCTTGTCGAGGTAGGCATTGCTCGGGGAGAGGATCTCAACGATGAAGTCCGGGGTCCCCTCGACCCCCGCGTCCGTCAAAACGCCAAAATGCTCCTGCTTGACGAACACAAGGTCAGGCTGAAACACATCATGTTCACTCAGGTAAACATCAAACGGCGCATCATAGAGTTCGCCAATGGGATTCGCCTCCAGGTACTTCATCAGGAGGAACTGAAGATTCCGTGAGATCACCTGGTGATAGCGATTGGGAGCGGGTGACATATAAAGTTCGCCTTCGACAAGCTGGAAGCGAGGACCGCCATCCGGCAACAGCCGGTAATCTTCCTTCGTGAGTTTCGAGACAGCCACTGCCATGCGCAAAATCTAATATCCGAACGATCGGCGGTCAACTTCAACTGTCTTGCTCGCCGGCGCCGCGTCACGCCGATTGACAACGTCGTAGCGCAGGTCTCCGAACCTGCTGTATCGCCGGTTTCCCAGCCGGCAGGCCGCTGAAATGGTCGCGCTCAGCGGACTTGGAAGCCCCCGACACAGCAGACTCGGAAGTCTGCGCCCCGGCCCGCGCACTTTGTCAATGGCCCTGGGCGCCGCCCGAACGATTGGGAGGCGGTTGTGAGGAGCGGCCCGGCCCGGCTGAGTCGGAGGCATCAATGCCGGGTTGATGGGGGGCGTCTAAAACCGATGGATTGGTGTCAGTTGAGGTCTTGGCAGGCATGGTCTGGTCTGAGAAGTCCAGTAAAGGTGCCCTTGACAGTTGCGAAGGGGGAGCCTATCACCGCTCCATGCCTCGCAAGCGGCGCATCCAATACCCTGGCGCGATGTATCACGTGATGAGCCGAGGCGACGGGGGTGGGCGCATTTACCTGGAGGATGCTGACAGGCACGATTTCAAGGCTTTGGCCGAGGCCTGTCAAAAGACCGGCTGGCAAGTGCATGCGTACTGCCTGATGTCCAACCATTATCACCTGGTGGCGGAAACCCCCGAACCGAATCTGGTGGCCGGCATGGCTTGGCTGCAAAGCACTTACACGATCCGGCTAAGCGGATGGAAAGGCGGCGCACTCAGGAAACCTGGGCTGGAGGGCGGAGGATCTGGCCGTGCGGCGAAAGAGCGATCCGGGGAAGCTGGCGATTGCCGCGCGGCTGAGAAAGGAGACAGCGCTTTCGATCAAGGACATCGCCGCGCGGGTGGGACTGGGCAGCTCAAAAGGCGCCAATAGCAACTTGCACAAATGGATGCGTGCCCAGCCTTCAGAGAACACGCCCCAGGGGCATTTGGAGATTTGAGGATGAACAATGAACCTTTCTATGGGTTGAGCCGTCCTACAGCCAGTGTTACCGAGGAAAATGAACCTCCCTCCGAATGCCGCACAGCTTCCGCCCGTATCTGAGGCCCAACCGGCCAGAGAAGTGAAATCCCCAAGATCATCGGACCCCTTTACGGAACTGGTGGAACTGGCCAGCGCGCAGGATTACGCTCCGGGCCGGCCCGCTGAAGGCATCGTGATTCGGCCGGTGGAGGAGGCGCGTTCTCGGATTCTGGAAAGCGGACGCCTGTCCGCCAAGGTCATCAGTGAGCGTTACGCATTGAAATACCGTGAGTGATGACCACGCGGGCGGCGGTGAAAACCTACGCTCACACCTTCGATTTCTGTCCCGTTAGCCGAGCCCTTTACCGCTATAACGATTCGATGGCGCGGGCGATCTGGTCCCGGCGAATCTCGATGGGACTGCCGTCCCTTGCGAAGTCGGTCATGCTGCGCGTAATACTCGCCGGCACTTTCAGAAGGCTTTCATCCCTGGCAAGTTGCTCCCGGGGGAGAGAGCCGCGGCGCTCCCGCAATCTGCGGCGGAGAATGCTCAGATATTCGTAATCCTCAATGCCGTCGCGCAACTGTTCCCAACGGATGGAATCCACCGGCCCTTGAAGAATGGAGGCGCCGGCGCCTTTCGAAATCGCCGCCAAGGGTGGATAGATAAAGCGGCCGTCGCCATTGCCCCAGGGGGCCTTTGTCCCGCTGGGTGTTCCGTAGCCGGAGGTCCAACTCATGGGGTCGGCGTAAGGATTCTGAGGTTTGGCCGGGTCGGGGTAGGCCGTGGAGCTGTTCCAATAATTGCACTGCCAAATCAGGATTCCGTTGATGTTGCGTTTGAAGGTTTGCCAGAGCCATATCCGCATTTCCGGCGCCGAGTGATCGATGAATTCCCCGGCGTAAGGCGCCTTGGGACCCGTGCAGACATACCACCAAAACCGCTCGCCGAGCCTTCGCCGGGCATCGGCATGCTCCTGGTTGTACTGGTTGGAGATTGGGCACCAGAGGTTCGGGCCGCCGACCAACCCCGGCTCCACGCACTTGGTAATCATGCGCCGGATGTCCGGGCAATACCGCTTGAGCTTGGCGAATCCTCTTTGCAGGAACGGGAACTGGTCCGGGCTCGGTTCGTCGAACCAGTAAATGAAGGCCTTGTCGAGCCACCCTTTGGCCCGGAGATGCGTCTGCATTTGCCGGCAATAAGAGCCGAGCAGGAGCGGATACTCGGGGGAATCCTCGCCAAATCCCAAAAGGTTTGGCCCCGACATCTGGTAGAAAGTGCCGCCGCCGAGGCCCGGGACCGGCACGGAAAACGAGTTGAAATGATAGTCATGGACCGCCCGCGTCATCGCCTTGTCCCAGGCGCTAAAGTCGAACTTGGGCCGCAATTGGTCAGCGGGCAAGCACGGCTTTGTCCGGGGCTCTTGCTCGAAATCTCCGCCTTTTAGCAGCTCTCTTCCTGTTCCGGCATCCTGGACGGAGAGGTCGTCAAACCAGACCAAGCCGGTCTTGTCGCCGGAGTCTGTCCAGACAGCGGCCATGAGGTTGAGGCGAACGTATTTGGCGCCGGGGGGAAAATCCTTCACCAGGTAATCGGCGGACTGCCAGAAACCGTTGCCCACCAGGACGAGGGCCCTGTTCCGTCCGGACATCCACTGCTTATTGGCATCGTAATGATTGAGCGACACCATGAACCGCTGGCCCGGAACCGCCGTCCGATACCAGCCTTTCAGTCGGAGGCCCTGGGGCGGGATGGGGATCAACGGCTTGTAGGTTACCACCACGTTTTGGTTGGCCTTGTCGTCATACACCAGCAAGGCGCTTTTGCCGGAATGAACCTCATTGTGGACCAGACGCAGGTTCTCCCAATCGTCCAACGCGGTTTTCGGTGGATGAATGTCGGGCCAAGTCACCTTGAAGGGGTCCAGCGGCGCGGGGTCGTAGGGCGAGATATGGTGAGCGGAAAGGTCGGCGAAGTATTTGGCCAAAACCTCCCGCTTGGATTTCTCGCTGCGAAGATGCTGATAGCGGAAGATTTCGCTTGGGGAAAAGCCGAAAGCGGTCTGGCACGTCATCTCATCCGGAAGCGCAAAGCTATAGACCGTCAGTTCCAGGGGCACCTCGACGTTCCATTCCTCCGCCCGCATTTGCAGCGTGCCATGATAGACCCCCGGTGAAGCCGCCCGAGGGACAAAGAACCGGAGCCAAAAGGCGTTGTTGATGCCCGCCTTCAGGTCAACCGGGCCGTGCAGCGGGATCAACGGGTCCGGCCATAAGCCCGTGGTGGCGCTTCTATCCGTGGCTCGCGTTACATCGACGTAACGGGCTTGGAGGATCTCGATATGGCTGGAGGGGAGAACGGCCTGAGCGGGCCCGGTGAGCGAGCCGGCCTCAAGGCGCACCTGGTTCAGCGGTTTGCTCGGTCGGATGACCACTTGCACGCATTCGCGTTCATTCCGGGCGCAACGAATCTGCACGGTGGAGGAGCGGCGTCCGGGCGCCGGTGTGTCTGGCCGGACTTTGGCGGCGCTGGAAAGCGCCCACCAAACAACCACGCCATTTCCGGATTCAGGAAGCCTGCCGCCCAACTCAAGCGCAGCTCCCTCCCCGCCCGCCAGACACCGCAGAGCCAGCACAATGCCCAAACAACAAAAGTAACGCGTTCTCATGCCGCCGATTAGGATTGACACGTTGACCGGGCCAAGCCGCTCGGTAGGGCCCGGAGTTGAACCCCATCATGCCGGCATCCGTCCACGCCGTCAATCCCGCGAAAAAAGCTCGGTTTTCCATGTTGTCGCATTTCTTGGTGGCGGACCGCCAGTCGAATCAACAGCAACACAACGTGGCAACATGGGGAACGGGGCGACCCCTTCACGGTGCCTAGCCATTACGGCACCCCGGTGCTGCCCCCGGTTCAACAAAACCAGGAGGGCCTCAACAACATCGAAGCTTTCGGAGCTCTATCACACGGCCTCAGCACTGGCTGTTTACGCTTCGTGCCGCCATTGCTGACGACGACGCAAAACTCGCTTCCGAGGGGTGGCCAGCCTTTCTCGGGTGGGATTCAACCCACTGAGTTCTATCGGGAAGTTACCGCCTTTGGGCTTCCTCTTCCCCTGGCCTCTGCTTGGCGCGATTTGTTTCCTTTGTCGTCTTGGTGCGGAGGCTTCATTTTTCCTGCCAATGATACATTACCGAGCCTACCTCGGCTCCGAGCGTGACCGGGGTGAGGTCGTGAGGTGAAGGGCAGCCAATATGACGCGCCCCCCGCGACGAACCCCTCATCCCTTGGGCTCATCCAACGGGCTGCGCACGCCGAGGCCGGGCTTGTTCATGACGTGCGTGTAGATCTAAACGGTTACGCGGTCCTTGTCGCCTTTGCCCGCGCGCACGAGGACTTGCAGCCGGTCCAGGTCCACGTCCTTGATGCGCAGCCGCAGCAGCTCGGTCAGGCGCAGTCCGCTGCCGTACATCAGCTCCGCCATCAAGCGCGTAGCCCCTTCCAACTCGCGAAAGAGCCGTTGGCATTCCTGCCGGGTCAGCACGGTCGGCATGCGCCTTCCGCGGCGTGCCGGTTCATACCCGCTCACGTCGCCGGGGTCCGCGCCCAGGGCCTCGCGGAAGAGGAATACCAGGGCATTGAGCGCCTGCTGCTGCGTGGCCACGCTCACCCGTCCTTTGACCGCCAGCTCCGTCAGGAACCCCTTGACGTCCTGGCTCGAAGCCGTTTCCAACTCCTTGCCCTTGAGGAAGAGGTGGAAGCGCCAGGCCCACTCCCGGTAGGTTTGTTCGGTGCGCCAGGAGTAGTGGCCCAGGCGCAGCCGCTCGATCATGCGCCGCTCCCAATCGGTGCGCCCGCTGTCGGCCATCGCCCGGCTGGGTGTGCCTGGCGGCCCCTGGCGTGACATCCTGCGGCCTGCTCGAAAAAACCAATTCAGCCCCTCCTTCCACAATTCCGGGTCGCGCGCCAGTTGACGCCGCTGCGCATCCCCCATGTACGCCCGGGCGCTTTCCAGCGCCACGCTCACGCCGTTGTGCAGGCAGTAGTCCAAATACCCGCTAATCGCCACCGTGTAGCCCGCCCGAACCTTCTCGGCCAGCCCGGCTTGGTTGAGTTCTTCGCGCCAATTGGCGAAAATGAACTCGGGAACCTTAGGGAAAGGAACCGCCTCGGCCTTGGGATTCGAAGGTTGCATCTTTGTCTTTGTACCAGTTTGTCCCTAAGGGCGCAACAACGAAGCAGGCCGAGCCGCGCATGGCCGTCGCGGTCAAGAAGCAACCAACTGATGGATAGTCGGTTATGGCAATTATCTGAATTATGTTGACGGGTGCGGCACTTCCTGCTAACCTCTGGATTGCATGTGGCGAATCTTTGTGTTTTGAACAATGACCTTGTCCCAATCATTCTGTTAGGCGGCGTTCGACGCGTTTATGCAAGCTCCAACGAAATCGCAGACGACTTGCAATTTTTGTGGTGCAGTTGTGCCCGACACCTACGAGAGTTGTGCTGCCATGTTCCAAGCCGTGCTTGAGCGCGAATACAGCGACCCAGCTTTTGGTGAGGCGCACCTTTTCACTGTTGACGCCCACGCACTTCAGCACTCCGAGGAGCACGGTCCCCGCTCCAACGCTTTTCACTTGATGCGCCTATGCTGGCTCGTCGAGCACGGCGGCAATCCAAGCATTCGCCGAGTGCAGCGTGGAGGCCGCGCTTTTTACGACGCCCGTGAGGAGGCATATCGTCACTTTCCATTTCTTGAGCCGCCAGCCTCCCGTGGTGGGTTGACGGTTGTTTCGGTTCTGACGGCAAAGACGCCAGAGGAGCACGCGGTGCGTGCCCGTGCGTGGGGCCGGTCTGTTTGGGAGGCGTGGAGCACACACCACGCATGGGCGCGCGAGCGGGTGGAGCAATGGTTTCACCGGAAGTAGGAGGCACACCGCCTAACCTTGAGTCGAGTAGGTCTCCGCGAAATGAGGTCAGGACACCACCGCGAGCGAGATGCGGAGACTTACTCGACTGTTGGACGAAGCCAAATCCGCAGGCCGGGAATT
>JAJYHY010000292.1 GCA_021784555.1 bacterium | reverse complement strand
GATAGGAGCGCGGACGCCCTCGTCCGCCTCTCCAGGAAGCCGTGGTCACGGACGAGGGCGTCCGCGCTCCTATCGCATGGGTCTGGCTGCTTCACCTGAGCAATTAGGTTCTCCGTTTTCGGCCTATGCTTCCTTGGCCTTTAGTTCCCAGCCTTTCCGGTAGGCCCGGACGAGGCAATTATTAGCGTCCGGATGGTTGGTGACGCGCATGTTTTGCGAATCGAAGAGGAGCCTCTTGCCTCCCAGGCGCAGCGAAACGGCGCCGAGGTTGAAAGCGTCGGAAATTGGCCTGGCCAGGAGAAAGTCCCCGTAAGTGTGCGGGCCGCCTTTGCAGGTCTGCACCCACGCGGCAACGCCCTCCAACCCATCGTAGTGGGGGATTTCGGGCAACCCTTTGGCCTGGTAGGAGCGCATTTTTTCCTCCGGAATCAGGCGTGGATTCTCGCCACGAAATTCAGCCAGGATTTTCCCCTTGTCACCGACAAACATCATCCCTTCAGGCTCGAACTGCTTGCCGTCAACTTCGAGCTCTTCCGGTGTGGGCGGTTTCATCGAGCCGTCGTACCAGAATAGCTCCAGCGGCCCCCGGTCGCCTTTGGCGGCGAATTTGAAGTGGATCGTGCAGGCGTAAGGGAAGGAATAATCGTTCCTGATGGTCACCGCCACCTGGCCGCGCAGTGTGCAGACGTGGCTGGGCGTCGATTCAACCGACACCGGCGCGTCCAGGTCGAAAAGCTGGAACACCGGCCACAGGCTGTAGTGGCCCATATCCGCAATGGACCCGCCCCCAAACTCGTACCACCCGCGGAAGACCGCGTTGGTGTAGTGCGGATGATAGGGACGGTCCAGGGACGGCCCCAGCCACAGCGTCCAGTCGAAGCCCTCCGGAATCGGCGGGCGATCGGTCGGGATGACCGGGTATTGCGGCCAGACCGGGCGATTCGACCAATTATGTATTTCGCGCAGCGTGCCGATGGCCCCGTCGTCAATCCAGGCCATGATCGTCCGAATGTTCATGCCGTCGCTGGCCGGCAGGAAGTGAGTGGCGACTTTGGTCCGGCGCGCCGTCTCGACCACCAGCCGGGCCTCAAACACCCGGTTGGCCAGCGGCTTGTGTACCATCGTGTGCTTGCCCTTTCTCATGGCCGCAATTGCCACCGTTGCGTGCAAGTGGTCGGGCGTCATAATCTTCACGCCGTTTACGTCCGGCTCATTTTCGAGCAACTCCCGGAAGTCGTTGTAGGTGGCGCAGCCTTTGAAGGCCTCCATACCCCGTTGCCGGGCGTAATACCTCTCGATGACCTCTTTGGCTACCTCCCGTCCGCCGGGGATGCCGGGCCGGCCTCTCCTCCAGCCGGGGTCGCCAATGACACGCGCAAGTTCCGAGCGCAGCCCGTCCGGCGACCAATCCACGTAGTTGTGGCCATCCTTCATCGGATCGCACACCGCCACGATCTGCACCTCTTTCATCGCCAGCAGTTCCGGCATTTCCCTCAGCCCTTCGGTGCCGCAGCCAATATGCGCCAGCGTTATCTTCTCGCTTGGCGCGACAAAGCCGGGACCCCCCAAGACGTGCCTGGGCACAAGCGTAAAGGCCGCCGTGGCCGCCCCGCCGGCAACTATGAACTGCCGGCGGTTGAGTTTGGGATGCTGCAGGTTCGTGCTCGCGCTGGAGTTCGAGGCCGTTTGGACTATTGTTGGATCCTTCACATCGCCCATCTTGTTCCAAAGCCCCAGCGGAAGGCAAGCACTATGCGAAAAAGGCCACTGTCACCGGCGCACCTCGTCGCACCCTCACTGCCGGTTGACTTTGCCGGACCCGCGCACGATTGTCTGGCCGGCTATGAACCTGAGTGGCAGGCAGCAGCATTGGGATTGACCGGCACAGTGGACAAGTTCTTCCAGGAGGATTCAGCCCCGTCAAAAGAAGAGGTGAATCATGCCTTCTGGCAGGCCTGCCATGGCGGCTATCGCCGCACCACGGAGTATCTTCTTGGGCGAGGCGCGGACCTGAACTGGATTCCGGACTACGCCAAAGAAACTCCGCTGGGGATAGCCAGCAAGGCAGGGCTGGATACCGGACGGCAGGCTTTGGTGGACTGGCTTCGTGGCAAAGGCGCGCAAGCCGAAGCAACATGACGTAGCGCAACGCATGCCATAATTCGGCAAATAAAAGGGTTAGGGGTTTGTCCCGGATCGCACTAACATTTGCGGAGATCTGAATGAACGGAAGCCAAGAGTCATGATTACGCGGGTATATGCGGATAACTTTCGCTGCCTCGTCAATTTCGAGTTGAGATTGGATCGGCTCAACCTGCTCATGGGAGCCAATGGAACAGGGAAGAGCTCCGTTTTTGACGTGGTGCGGAACCTCCAGTCCTTCCTGGCTGGGGACGGTCGCACGACGGAACTCTTTCCTGCGCAGGAGCGAACTCAGTGGGTGCAATCCGCCTTCCAGCGCTTTGAGCTGGGCCTGGACATCAGCGGGGCGGCCTATCGCTATGGTCTGACCATCGAACACGCGGACGCTAGCAAGAGCCGTGTCCAAGAGGAAACGCTGGCCGTGGATGGAAAACCCCTTTTCTCGAGCCGCGATGGTGAAGCGCAGTTGTTTTACGATAACCACACCCCCGGCCCCAGCGTCAGTTTCGACTCGGAACGCTCCGGAGTCGGCATTGTTCCGGCCGGATCGGACCATACACGGCTAGCGACCTTTCGGCGCGAGATGGACAAAATCGTGATTGCAAGCATCGCACCATTCCAGATGGAATCACTTAGTCGCGCCGAGTCGCCCCGGCTCTCACGCCGCATGGAGAACTTTGTTTCCTGGCTGCGCCGCTTGTCACACGAGCACCTGGAGGCCATGCTTGAGGTGTTCGAACAGCTTAAGCAGGTGCTCCCAGGCTTCCGCTCTTTCCGCCTGCTGGAGGCTGGGGAGGATTCCAAAGAGATGAAGGTGGTCTTCGACCATCCGGACGACAGTCGCAAGTCGTTTTCTCTCGACTTCCGGCAACTATCCGATGGACAGCGAGCGATGATCGCCCTCTACACCCTCATTCACGGACTCAGAAATGAACGGCTGACGTTGCTCCTCGACGAACCGGATAATTATGTCTCCCTGCGGGAGATTCAGCCTTGGCTCACCAGCCTGGAGGACGCGTGCGGCGAGCAATTCGAGCAAGCTGTGCTCATTTCCCATCACCCCGAAATAATCAATTACCTGGGCTCTTCCTCGGGCCGTTGGTTCAGTCGGGCCGAGACGGGATACGTTCTCGTGCAACCCCAATCACTGGCGCCAACCAATGGCTTGTCACTCTCGGAAACCATCGCCCGAGGGTGGGAGGGATGAAAGCGCAGATCGTCGTTTTGTGCGAGGACAAGGCTCAAGCGACCTTCATTCGATGTTTCCTCCATCTCCGCGGCTACAAAGACAACCACCGCCTGCGCTTTCTGGCGCTTCGGGACGAGCCGGTGGTTCTGGTGAGCAATACGTCCGAGAGCACTACCCTAACGAATTGCGTGCCCTACGGCATAAACAGAACTGCGGTTTAGTGGTCATCATTGATGCCGATACCTGCACCGTCGCACAACGGAAGACCCAACTCGACGCCGCCCGCCGTTCCCAGGGCGTGCCCGTGCGCTCCCCCGAGGAAGCCGTTGTTTTGGCGATACCCAAACGCAACCTCGAAACCTGGTTCGTTTATCTGAGCGGTGAACCGTGGAACGAACAGGCAGATGAGTGGAAGCGAAAGAAGGACGATCTCGCTAAGCGCGCAGCGAATCTGGTATACCACATGTGCTATCACCAACAGAGGCTGAGGCAGCCCGCACCGCCTTCCTTGGAGGATGCATGTGGAGAATGGAGGCGCTTTGGCTGAGGTTATGCCGGCACCTCATTGCATAAAGAGCCGGACAAGCATGCACTCCGATGTTGCGTCCAGGACATTGTTGAGCATGCTCAGGACATGAACGATTCATCAGGCGCGCAAGCGTGTTCTCCCACCCACGAAGCGTTTTGGCCGGAGGACATTTTCCACCAGGGGATTGGCTGGGTCGTCGTCGCCCGCTTCAAGCCGCGAGGGCGGCGCGTCCTAGTCGGCGTGTTCCTGGTCGATGTGTTCTGTCTCGGGGTAAAAATGGCGATATATGAAAAATGCGACGCACAGGACTACGCCCGGCGGATTCGGGATCATTACCGGTCCAAGTTCCCAATGGTCCCCGTCGATCCCCGTGTGGCGCGCCAACTCGCGGAGCAGGCCGTTCAATACGCCCAAGCTCCGGGCTTTCCACCACACCCGGATTATGAGAAGGCAACCCGCGTCTTTGAAGGCCTGCCTGCCGAGCGATGCATTCGGCAGTTCACCTTCGGACAGGAAGGCAAGCCATTCTACCGCCGAGGGCCTCGAGAGACGGAAGAGCAAGCCCGGCGAATTGTCCGGCAACTGGAGATGCGGTGCGGCCCTGGAAACTACAATTACCTGGTGATGCTGGGAGATGCCGCGGACATCAACCGAGCTTTTGACTAAGCGTACGCTCCTATGGAAGCCTATTCGTGCAAAGTCAATCTCAAATCAACTCTTCTCCCGGTCATCGAACCATGCTCTCCGTTCTGATCTGTATCCTTGCGATACTGATTTCTGACCTCAGCGTCTTTGGCCAGGCCGCTATCAGGAGGCCCCTCCGGGCCTCCAGCAATCCCAATTATTTCGAGGATGCGAGTGGCCGGCCGCTTATCCTTTGCGGGTCCCAAACTTGGAACACCTTGCAGGATTGGGGCACGGGTGGGGTCGTACGACCGTTGGATTTCAGTGCTTTCGTCCGCTTTCTCAAGGCACATGGCCATAACTTCACTTTGCTGTGGCACACCGAACTGCCGAGGTTCAGTAACCTGCCCATTACGGCCAGTCATCCGCCGGACTTCACCGTTAGTCCGCAGCCCTGGATGAGAACCGGCCCCGGCCTGGCAACCGATGGCGGATTGAAATTCGACCTCACCAAGTTCAACGCCGAGTACTTCCGGCGGTTGCGGTCACGCGCGGAGGCCCTGAATCGCGCGGGTATTTATGCTGGCGTCTATCTCTTCTCCGCGGAATTTCTCCTGCGTTTCCGTAGCGCCACCGACGGATACCCATTTTCGGCCCCCAACAACATCAACGGGGTGGATGACGGCTACCGCGACGGGCCGTCGCAGAATGGCATCGCTTCGGTCACCATGACTGCCACCAACCGCATCACCGCCTTCCAGGACGCCTATGTCCGGAAGGCCATAGATGCCCTGAACGATTTGCCCAACGTGCTCTGGATCGTTTCCGAGGAGGCCCCGATGAGATCGACCTGGTGGAATGACCACTTGATTTCCTTGGTCCGCTCTTATGAACGGGGCAAGCCCTTCCAACACCCCATCGGGTACGCCACCCTGGAGAACCCTTCCGATTCGCTCCTTTACGATTCGGACGCGGACTGGGTGGCGCCCTCGGCGTGGCTCTCTCCCTCCAGGTCCTGCGGAACCGGCCACCCTGCCTGCAAAGTCAATATCAACGACAGTGACCATAGCTATTTCGGAATGTGGAATGATTCACCTCAAAAGAACCGCAATTATGCCTGGGAAAACTTCATGATGGGCAACCAGGTGCTCTTCATGGACCCGTACTTGCTCTATTATCCGCGCCAACGCCGCAATCTCTGCCTCTCGCCCATCCACGGCATCGGCAGCCAGCCCGACCCGCGCTGGGAGAACTTTCGCAACAATCTCGGATACCTCTTGCGCTACTCACGGAAGCTCGACCTGGCCCTTGCCACCCCGAGGCCAGCCCTTTGCTCGACCACCTTTTGCCTTGCTCAGACTCCGTCAGCAGGCGCGGAGTACCTGGCTTATGCCCCCAATGGAGGGCCGTTTACCATGGATCTGTCCGCCATGCCCGACTCGAGACGGCTGGCCGTCGAATGGTTCAACCCGGCAACCGGCCAGACCCTGACCGAGACGCCGATTGCGGCCGGGGCGTCCTTGCAATCGTTCACCCCGCCCTGCAGCGGTGATGCCGTGCTATACCTGGTCGATACCGCCGGTCACCGTTAATGGTTGAAAATCAACCGGAATATGGAAAGGTTTGTCATAATCGGATATGAAGACGCCGCAACTCTTGATGATTCTGGCCGCTCCAGCGCTGGTCACTCGACGTCATCGGCCGGTCCCTCCCGACCCGGGCTGTAGGTTTGGCTCCGTTCGCCAGGGCTTCACGATGGTTGAACTGCTGGTTGTCCTTGCGGTCATCGGCATTCTCGTGGCCCTGCTGCTACCGGCCATCTCCAGGGCGAAACGCCGCGCCGAGGAAACCACATGCGCAAACAACCTCAGACAGATTGGCATTGGTTTCAAACTCTACCCAAGGTGATAACCAGGGCCGGTTTCCGCTTCGGGTCAGCATGAGAGGCTCGTGCGGAACGCCGCCCGACCCGAAATTAGATCGAAGCAATTGGCGATTCTTTGATGTCGCCATTGGCGGTGCCGACCCGACGACCAATTCGTTCCCCGAGGTTCCTCGGGCCTGGCTCCCAGAAGGTCCCCGCGCAGCAGAGCGCCCATTGTTCCCTTACGTGAGAGCGCCGCAGACGTTCCATTGTCCCTTTGATGGGGGTTGGGACTTCCGGCCTCACGGCTTGTTCGTCAGGCCCTCGGCCTTCGTGGCGCTGGGCTGCAGTGACCAGTCGCCACGGTAGGCCAGGCCGCTGGAGTGTTTCGAAGGTTGGGCGTGCTCACGCGAATAAAATTGAATCCCCTGAAAGGCTGATGTTTCACCACTAGATCCGCGATGGCAATGGCCTCGGCGATAGCCGCCTTGGGAAACTTTTGAGGCCATTCGCGCAGGATCTCATCCCACGTCAAGCCCCGATCAAGCTGTTCCAGCACGATCCAGACCATGACGCGAGTGCCCTTGAACGTGGGCTGCCCGCCGCAGATTTCGGGATCGGCCACGATGTGCCGTCCCAGTTCGATCCTGCGTCTGGTTGTCTCCCGTTTCATGTCGCCTGTCCGCGCTATGTCCCGGTCGATCCGCCCTTGCAAGCCAATTGCGCCCCGCTGAAGAGTTTGTCAGTGCGAGGGGTTCCGACTATGCTCGCTCGAAAACAGATGCCATGAAAGCAATTGCTATCAATGGAAGCCCACGAAAGGGCGGAAACACCGAAATCCTGCTCCGGGCGGCGCTCGAACCCCTGGCGGCCGAGGGCTGGGAGACGGAGTTCTTCCAGTTGGGGGGCCAACCGATCCGAGGGTGCCGGGCCTGCTATGAGTGCTTCCGAACCCAAAACGCCCGGTGCTCACAAAAGGATGACGTCTTCAATGAGTGCTTCGAGAAACTGCTCCAGGCCGATGCGATTCTGCTCGGCTCGCCCACCTATTTCAGCGATGTCAGCGCCGAGATGAAGGCCTTGCTGGACCGCTCCGGCCTCGTCGCCATCGCCAACGGGCGGCTGTTCCGGAGGAAGATCGGCGCGGCGGTGGTGGCGGTCAGGCGGGGCGGCGGCACGCACGCCTTTGACACCATCAACCACATGCTGCTGATGTCCGGGGCAATCATTCCCGGTTCCACTTATTGGAACCTTGGTTTTGGCCGGGAGAAGGGCGAGGTCGAGAAGGACGAAGAGGGCTTGCGCAATATGAAGGACCTGGGGCAAACGATCGCCTGGCTTGGCGAAGCGATTGCCAAAAGCCAGTCTGGCGTCTCCGCTCGTGCGACGTAAGCCTCCGCCCGCCCTGAGTCTGTAAATGAAACTGGAAATCGTGCCTATCGGTCTCATCCACTCGCCCCATCGCCAGGCCGAAGGCACGCCCATCCAATCGCGCTGGGCCGAGGCCGTCGAGGGCAGTGTGGAAGTGTTCCCGCAATTCGCGCCGGGGCTGCGCGACCTGGAGGGCTTCGAGCGCATCTGGCTGCTCTGCTGGTTCGACCGCGCCCGCGAAGCCAAATTGGAGGTCGTTCCGTATCTGGACACCTCTTCACGTGGCGTCTTCGCCACCCGGGCTCCGAGCCGGCCGAATCCCATTGGCCTCTCATGCGTGCGGCTCCTGGCCGTTGAAGGCAGCCGGCTGCGCGTGGCCGAATTGGACGTGCTGGACGGAACACCGCTGCTCGATATCAAACCCTATGTGCCGGATTTCGACGTGTTCGGCGTCAAGCGGGTGGGCTGGTACGCCAACGCGCGCGGACGGCGAAGGGCGGACACCCGCTTTTCCAAAGCTCCGAGGGCGGGCGGCCAATGAGCAGGCCCGCCAGAGAGGAGCTTGTCTCTCCGGCTGCCATTGGGACTTGATCACGAGCACACCTTGCAAGGTGTGCAAAGACTTGCTTTTGGCCCCCGATTGGGTTCTCATGCGAGGCGTCATGAATTTCCAGCTCCTGCTCCGTCCCGCGTTCCTCTCTTGCGTTCTTCTAATTGCGCCGCAACCTCCCGGGGCGCGGGCGGGGGAATCCACCAACCTGGTCACAAATGGAGATTTCTCCCGGAGCGTGAACGGCCAGCCGGAGGCTTGGGAGACGGCGGGCGACGCGGCTATCGTGACCCAGACTTTGCGGGTGTTCACGGATGCCACCGGCAAACGGTGCGCGCAACTGAGTTGCACCCGTTTCGAGCGCCAGACCCCTTCGGCCCACGCCATGCTCGCCCAGGTTGGCCGGGTGGGTTTGATGAAGGGGCGGACATACCAGTTCTCCTGCCAGTTGCGGGAGGAAGGGATAGCGGGCCGGAGTGTCTCGGTAGCGATGAGCGACACGAAAACATGGCGGAACTGCGGCCTGGAGACGGCCTTTCCGCTGGCGCCCACCTGGCACACTTACCGGTGTGTGTTTCGAGCCACGCGGGACGTGGGGCCGAGCGGGCGGCTGCAGATATGGTTCACGGAGGTTGGCACACTCTATGTCGCCGACGTGCGCATTACTCCGTATCGCGAAGGGGAGGTCGAATTCACCGATGTCGTGCCGAGTTCAGCCAGCAGGAACCTGGTGCCGAATGCCTCCTTTGAGTTGGGGGGGTGCGGTTGGTCATCGATGGGCGTGCCGGTTGGCTGGGGCAACTTGAGCCGGCTCCACGGCCGGATTGAGACTTCCGGCGCGGCGCAGGGTCATTCCTTCCTCCGGATTCCTGTAGGCGGTTCCCAAACGCCGGTCCTCTATTTTGATTATTACCGGCCTGTGGTGCGGCGCGAAATCCGTCCTCTGGCCGCCAATGAGGGCTGGATCCGCGTGGAGAGAGGAGCGGCTTATACTCTGTCGTGTTACATGCGAGCCAGCCGCAGCGATGTGCCGGCGGTCTTGGGGGTGATGACTAAGGACCCGGCGGGCGGAAGCGGTGAACATCGGCATCACGTGAGGCTCACGACTGGGTGGAGGCGCTATTCGTTCACCTTCACGCCTCGGCACCGGTACGTTTTTGTGTTTGCCGGTCCGGACCTGAAGCGGGAGCAGCGGGTGAACGTGGATGTCGATGCGATTCAACTGGAGCGGGGAGGCCAAGCCACGGCCTTTGAACCTCATCAACCGGTCGAGTTGGCCCTCGAGCCCGCCGAGCCGGGCGGCGTCTTTTTCGACCATGCGAAGCATGTACTCTGGCTTCGGCTCTGCAACTACGGCGATGCCGCGGTTCGACTGAACGTCCAGTTTAACGCGGCAGATTTTTACGACCGGCCGGCGGCGCTCCCGGATTGCCCGGTGGAGGTGCCCGCCCGGAGCGGCATCCGACACAAGTTGACGCTTCCCGCCGAATGGCGCGGTTATTATCGAGTCAGTGCCGCCGCCCAATTCAACGGCGCGCATTTAGCCGCGCAGGCGCGACTGGCCATCGTGCCGCGGCCAACCGGTCACGATTCCGTTTTAGGCATCAATCACGCCTTCGCTACGGCCGACCTCATCCACCTGGGCTCGAAGGCGGGTGTGACCTGGTATCGGGACTGGTCCTTGAAGTGGCAGCATATCGAGCCGGCCCCGGGAGAATACCACTGGGAATTGGCGGACACCCAGATAGACCGGGTGTTGCGGGAGGGCTGTTCCGTCTTGCCGCTGCTGCCGCCATTCCCCTCGGCGGATTGGTCCAGCGAAGCGCCGCCGACCATCTCGACGAACGGCTATCCGGGCGTTCGGGCGCGCCAGGCCTGGGCGCCCAAAGACCCGCGCAAGCTGGCGGACTTCATCGAGAAGGCTGTGGCGCGATACAAGGACCGCATCCACGTATGGGAATTTCTCAACGAACCGGTCTATACCGATTATTCACTTCCCGCCAGACCCATGGGCTACTCCGGCGGCACGAAATACGGGCCCGGGGACTATGTCGCATTGCTGAGGAGGGCCTCCGCCGCCATGCGCCAGGCCGACCCGGCGTGCAGGATTGTTGGCGGCATCGCCGGGCACCCGTTGCAGATGACCGGCGCTCTGCTTGACGATGGAATCTTCAAACACGTGGATTATCTCAACCTCCACATCTATCCGGGCCTGCGCGCCCCGGAGGCCTACTTGCCTGAGATGAACAAGCTGCTCAAGGACATGGACGCCCATGGCGGGCGCAAACCAATTTGGATTACCGAGTTCTCCTATTATGGCGCGGACAACCTGCCCCGCCGTCCCTTTGTCCCGCAGCCCAGTGCCTGGGCCGAGGCGCGCCTGCTTGCGAGCGAGCGGCAATGCGCCGATTACACCACGCGGTTCTTTGCTATTATGCTCTCTCACGGCGTGCAAAAGATCTTCATCCACGCCGGCGCCAATGGCAGCGTCAATGAACCGGATTTCGAGTGCGCTCTGTTTGATTACGGCGGTGTGCCGCGGAAACTGTTCCCCGCGCTGGCGGTGCTCACACACGTTCTGGGGCCTTCGCCC
>JAJYHY010000291.1 GCA_021784555.1 bacterium | reverse complement strand
AAGGCGGGCCATGAGTCCCGAAAAAAGTTCAACTATTTTCGACCTCTTGGCGGCCTGCTATAACCCGCCCTACCCCCGCCAGCGATTAACCCCCATTTCCGGCCTCCAAAGATTGTGAGATGCGCACTTTCCCATCTCATTGAGCATTTTTCATTTGACATTGGGCATCGGGCATTGCCGATGAATAATGGTAAATGCCCAATGCCTAATGAAAAATGCCGCTGCCGTCACACCCAAGGCTGCTCCAGCGCGAGGAGGACTGCGCGGCTTAGGCGTGTGCATCACTCTCAACTTCTTTTCTTTTTGAAAGATTTTCCTGCCCCGACTTTTCTGCCAAGGGGCTTTCCGGTGTTTGGTTGCAGCTTTGCCGCGCCAAGAAATACTCGGGCTAGGTGGTCTGGCGGCCAGCAAAACGAGGTTGCTTTGCGGCGGCTTTTGGGCTTCTTTGTTGCGCGTGAAACTGACATTCAGACCGGTCGAATTGCACCTCGCGCACACCTGGACCCTTTCGCGCACCAGCGGCGCCAACGTTTCCAAAGGTGTTTTGGTGGAACTGGCCTCCGCCGATGGCACGGTGGGCGTGGGCGAGGCAGCGCCGACCTCCCGCTACCGCGAGACCATCGAGACGGTGCAGGCTTTCTTGCGGAAGGTGGACGCGCGCGGGCTTTCCTTCAACGACGTCGAGGGCAGCATGGCGTACCTGGATACGATTTCGCCCCACGACATGTCCGCGAAATGCGCCGTCAATCTGGCCTTGCTGGACGGCGCGGCAAAGCGGGCCAAACGACCGATCTATGATTTCATCGGCCTGGGTTTTCACGAGAATCAACACGTCAGTTCGTTTACCATCGGCATCGACAAGCCGGACGTTATGCGCGGGAAAGCCGTCGAGGCGGAGGCCTTTCCGGTCTTGAAGATCAAGGTGGGCGTGGCCGATGACAAGGCAAACCTGAAGGCGGTGCGCGAGGCGGCGCCGACCAAACCGCTACGGGTGGACGCCAATGAAGGCTGGAAGACCAAGGAACAGGCCTTGGAGGCGATTGGGTGGCTCGCCCAGGATGGGAACATCCAATTCATTGAGCAGCCCATGCCCGCCAGCATCTCAACGAGGGATTGGGCCTGGCTCAAAGAACGTTCGCCTTTGCCGATCTTCGGAGACGAATCGTACCATTTGGCGAACGACATTGCCCAGACCGCCGAGTGCTTCCACGGCGTCAATGTAAAACTCGTGAAAACTGGCGGGATAACCGGTGGGCTCGCGGCCCTGCAGGCCGCCAAGAAGGCGGGGCTGAAAACGATGATTGGCTGCATGATTGAGACCAGCATCCTGATCAGCGCCGCCGCGCACCTCGCCGAACTCTGCGATTACCTCGACCTTGACGGCAATGTTCTCATCACGGATGACCCTTATCTCGGTGTCGCCAACAATCGCGGCGTTCTCTCCTTTGCCGCCGCCCCGGAGAAATCCGGGCTCCGAGTCACTGCGCGCGCAACGGGCTTAGCGGACTGACTTCTCACGGTGGTCCGCTCTGCGTTTCAATATCCAATGAAAACGCCTTCGAGCCGCGGTAACGCCTGTCGCGGTGACCCCTTGCCAGGCGCGGGTATCTCAATTAGCTTTGCCTTCATGTATGCGACAGCGATAGTGGAAGGGAAGGTCGTTCGGTTTAAGCTCTCTCCGGCCCTGGCGCGCGCCCAGCGCGAGAACCGCGGCAGAATGCTGACGGACACAGGCGCAGTCAGAATGGTCGAGGCCAAACGCCGCGAGCGGGCGTTACGCCGAGCGAAACCCTACGTTGAAAGTCGTTCTTGATACTTGCATTCTAAAATTGGCGACGGTTCCGAGGGAGAACAACGCATCGGCACTCGTCTTCGAGTTGGCGCGGGCCGGTTTGGTCGAAACCTGGGCCAGTCCGGCGGTGCTAGAGGAGCACGCGGACGTACTGGGTGACCGGCCGGATTTCTTGGCTGAAGTCGTGGAAATCTGCCGTATCTGCCATCCATTGACCGAGCTGCGGATTATCCGCCACGAACCCGACAACCGATTCCTGGAATGTGCGTTTGCGGTCAGCGCTGACGTTATCGTCACCGTTAACACCGCCCCTGGGCATTTCGACCGTGAGCGGTTCCAAACCGTGCGCGTTTTCACTCCCGGCCGGTTCTTCAAGCTCCGGGAGGTTGGGATATTGGTAAGGCGGCTCGCCGAGGGGTGAGTGTCTGATATCGCTTCAACTCGACTGCCTCTGCGTCTTCAAGCGGAGCTGGCCGCAGGCGGCGTCGATATCGAGACCCTTTTCACACCGGAGCGTGGCGCTGACTTTACGGAACTTGAGCACCTTCAGGAATGCCTCTTGAGCTTCCTCGGTCGGGCGCTGCCACGGCAGCCCCTCCACCTGGTTATAGGGAATGAGGTTCACTTTAGCATTCAGCCGCCGGGCCAGATTGGCAAGGGGGGCGGCCTGCTCCGGGGCGTCGTTCACGCCGGCTATCAGGAGGTACTCGAACGTAATCATGCGGGCGGTCTTTTGCCGGTAATACTCGCAGGCGGCCACCAGCTCGCGGAGCGGGTATTTGCGATTGATGGGCATGATCTTCCCGCGGATGGCATCGGTTGCGCCGTGCAGGGAGATCGCCAGCCGAAATTGCGCGGGTTCATCCGCCAACCTGCGGATTTGCGGGACCAGGCCGCTGGTGGAAATGGTGATGCGGCGCCCGCCAATATTGCCGCCCCAGGGGGCGTTGAGGATGCGCAGGGCTTTGAGCAGGTTATCGTAATTGGCCAGCGGTTCGCCCATCCCCATAATAACCAGGTTGTTCACGAGCCGGTTCGCCCCGCCAGCACCCTCCCCGCCACACGCTTCTTCAACGGATTCGGCCCCCTCACGCCCCGCAGGCCCTATGGTCTGAGGAACTCCGTTCGCGTCGGCGGGCTGTGAACCGCGATTCCACCGCTCCAGCGCCAGCACCTGGTCCACGATCTCCGAGACTCTGAGATTGCGCTTCCAGCCTTCAAGCCCGCTGGCGCAAAACTTGCACCCGAAGGCGCAGCCAACCTGGGTGGAAACGCACAGTGTGTGGCGGTCGCTGGGTTCGCCGTACAGGGCCGGGCTGGCCGGAATAAGCACGCTTTCAATAAGGGCGCCGTCGCTGAGCCGCCACAGGAATTTCCGGGTTGCGTCTCGCGCCCCTTGCTTGCGGACCAGCTCAAGTGATTCCAGCGAGTAATGCTCGCGAAGCCTTTCCCGCAAGGGCTTTGGCAGGTTCGTCATCTGCTCCCAGCCGGTCACTCGATGGACATAAAGCCAGTCGAGCAACTGCTCCACGCGGTACGCGGGCTGGCCCCAACCCTGGAATTGCGCCTTCAGTTCCTCGGCTGTCAATGACTTGATGTCCGTCTGCACACAGAGAAGCTAAACCCGCCCGCCCGCCCGCGCCAAGGGGCAACCACGGAATACACGGAGTACACGGAAAAAGGCAGGCCAGGGGGCGTGAGCCGCCTGACGCAAAGTCCGCGCCATGAGCCAATCATATTGATGAGGCCCTGGGATTGACCACATCGCGGGAGCAACCTGGCAAGAGCACACCTTGCAAGGTGTGCTCATTGAGTTGTCCACCCTGCCGACTGCTCTGTAAACCGCCTCTTTCGGTGTGCTCCAGGCGCCGGGGTCAGTCCTCACTCTTTCTGCGGTGAAGGAATGGAAGTGGCGGAAAAAGCTGCAGGACTGACCCCGGCGCCTTCGGGAATGCCCCAGCGCCTTGCGCGCCGCATTCGGGCGCTTGACCGGCCGCGGAAGATCCTCTACCAAAGGAAAGTGGGCTTGATGAGAAGCTTCAATCGGAAATGGTTCTATCCTCCTGCGGTTCCGGGATTCGCCTTTGTGGCGGCTTTCATGCTGAGCTTGCTCGTATGGGTGGCGCCTAGTGCTCTCGCGGGTGGCGCATCCCGCCCTCCCACCCCGGGCCCGCGGGCGGCGGACGCGAAGCTGCTGCTGGCGATAAGGCGCGCAGACCTGAAACTGCTCAAGGCGGCCATTGCTGAGGGGGCAAATCCGAACATCCGGGCAACGAACGGGCTAACGCCCATGCTCCAGCTCATCCATCTTGCCAAAGGCCCGCTGTCAAAGCCCCAATACGATTGCTTCGCGTTCCTGCTCCGCCATGGGGAGAACCCCGGCGCCACGGATGCCGACCGGCGTCCTCCGCTCATCCAGGCGGCGCGGGCAGGCGATCTGAAGACGGTGCGCCTGCTGGTGGAAGTCGGGGAGGTCTATGTCAAAGCCCGTGACCGATTCCATAAGACGGCCCTCCTCTACGCGGCCGAGGCCCACCGCCGTGACATCGTGGATTACCTGGCCTCAAATGGCGACCTCCAATCTCGGAGCGTCCGTGAGAGACGGGAACACCTTGAGAGATAGGCGGAGACCGGAACAAGGGAGACGGGCGGTGTGTAGCGGCGCTATTGGACTGGGAATCCCGATTCGAAATCGGGACGCGACGCTTTGGCTTCGAGTTGGCGCGGCCGAACCGTCATACCGAGTGTGCTGTCCGGCTCGGAAGGGCGGACTTTGCAAAGTCCGCCCTCGAAGGTCTCCGCACTCCCGAAACTGGTGTTGCCGCTGCGATTTGCCACCGCACTCCGCGACCTGGCGGAGGTTCCGGCGCCCCTCGCGAATCCGGCGCCAGGTCTCAAGAGCGGTCCATTGTGGCCGCTGGATTGACCCCCGTGCCTTTTTCCTCCACTGTGTCCGCATGGCAAACAGCTTTGGTCATCTCTTCCGCATCACCACCTGGGGCGAGTCCCACGGGGCCGGAATCGGCGTGGTGATCGATGGCTGTCCACCGCGTTTGCCGCTGACCGAGGCGGATATTCAGCCGGAGCTGGACCGGCGCCGGCCTGGGCAGTCCAAAATTGTCTCGCCGCGCCAGGAGGCGGACAGGGCACAGATCCTCTCGGGAACCTTCGAGGGAAAAACCCTCGGCACCCCGATTTCTATATGGGTCCGGAATGAGGACGCCCGTCCGGAGGCCTACACCGAGATGGCGACCAAGTTCCGTCCTTCGCATGCTGATTACACCTATCAGGCCAAGTTCGGGATTCGGAGCTGGCCGGGAGGGGGCCGCTCCAGCGCGAGAGAAACCATCGGGCGCGTCGCCGCGGGGGCGGTGGCCAAGAAGGTTTTGCGCGAGCGGTACGGTATCGAGGTCCTCGCCTATGTGCGGCAAGTCCAGCGCATTGCGGCCGAGATCGATCCGGAAACCGTAACAACGCAGCAAATTGAATCAAACATCGTGCGGTGTCCGGACCCCGTTGCGGCCGCCAAAATGATTCGCCTCATCGAAAAGATGCGCAAGGCCGGCAACACCGTCGGCGGGATCGTTCAGGCCGTGGCGCGCGGGGTTCCTCCCGGCTGGGGCGAGCCGGTTTTTGACCGGCTTGAGGCCGATCTGGCCAAAGCCATGTTAAGTTTGCCCGCTTCCAAAGGGTTCGACATCGGCTCCGGCTTCGGCGGGATATTTCTTACCGGCATTGAGCATAACGATGTCTTTCGCGCCAGGAAGGGAAAGGTCTATACGACCACCAACCGCTCCGGCGGGATTCAGGGCGGCATCTCCAACGGAGCAACCATCTATTTCCGCGTCGCCTTCAAACCGGTGGCGACCGTCATGAGAGAGCAAGAAACGGTCGATATCCATTTCAAGAATACCACCTTGAAAGCGCGAGGGCGGCACGACCCTTGTGTGCTGCCGCGCGCCGTGCCCATGGTCGAGGCGATGACCGCGCTGGTGCTCGTGGACCACGCCCTGCGCCAGAAGGCCACGTGCAAGTAAGGCGGGGACCTTCGGAGCGAGGCGGCAAGCCTCGGGCCATTTGGTGCGCCACATCACAGACGCTTCTTCCAGGGGAAATCGATAGGTCATTTGGCGTAACGCTGGCGAAGCTCCCGCAGCACCGTCGTCATTGACCTGCACCCTTTCCGCAGGCAAGCTGGCCTGCGAAAGGGAGAGCGAAATGAAGCCGAGAACTTACCACTACGGAATGCAGGCTCGAGCGAAGCCGTCCTGCATCTCGTCCCCCGGCCCCGGGAAGCCTCCCGGCGAGGCCGCGCGGGTTGACGCCCGCCTTGCGGTCTGGACGGCCTTCGTGTTAGGTCTGGCTGCCGCTATGGCGTTGGTGCTGTTCCTGGCCAGAGAAACCGGCCTGCGGAGCGATGCCGCCTCGGTCCGAAAACCAATGGCTGTTCAGGAGCTCATCGCCGAGGCCGCCAACACCCCGCCCACGCCGCGGAGCGGCGTCCTCAGCGGTTTCACGATCCACGAGGACGGCAATGGCGTGACCGTGAAAGTTCCGCGAGTAGCTCAGGCCGCCCCCGCAACTATCTTTGACGCCACGGTTCATGAATTGCGCCCCGGAATGACCGTCTCATTCGGCGGCGGCAAAGCCAGCCTCGATTATGTTGCCGTCGGCTATGGCCTGCCCCCGCCTGGAGCATTCAGGCCGGATGATTCGGTAGCAGTTCCGGCGGAATACTTCGATGGGAATCTCAAAAGGATGCCCGCGGCGGCAGTCCAGAAGCGATTCCACCGATGGGAGCGGAACTCCAATTACCAGGGGCGATTCCCCGAGGTGCGTTTGGTCATTCGTCTGCAGGGAATCCCGGACGCGAAACCTTTGGGATGCCGGATGCTGGACGCCCGAACCGGTGAGGACCTGTGCGCGGGATACAGCTATGGACTGAACGGTCAACTGGCCTTTTTTGAAACCGCGGTCCAAGCTTGGCACCAAACCCCGATCTGGGCCGCGATAGACGTGGCCTACGGGCCGGTTCAGACGCAAGAAGTGATCCCGGTGAAAGGGCTGGAAATCCCTCACCACTGGGGCTTGTTCCGCCTGGTGGGCATCTATCAAGGCAAAGAAACCGGGTTCACCGGCACCAGCGATGCTAATTCAGAGCAAACCACGGTGCGCTTCGACCCCCATTCGCCTCGCCAGGAGACGACCTTCGTCTTTTTGGGTTGGCCGGGCGCTAACCCCGTTCCGGTCGATTTTGATTTTCTGGATAAGGAGGGGACGGTGCTGTCTGCTGGGGTCGGAGGCGGCAGTTCAGGCCGAGTGAAGGTGCAATCCGTGCGGGCCAGCCTGCGGGAGATTCGCAAAATGCGCATCAAACGCTATCCCCACGTCTGCCGCATATTGCTCCGCCTGCCGGAGGTACCCGGCCTGCCCCGGAGCAACCGGGGTGTGGCGAACCTCTTCGATGTGAAGGTGCCATACGTCTGGTTTCACCATTCGTGGGAGATGCAACAATTCCTCCAACACTGCCTCCAGTTGGATTGGGCCGCGCCCATCTCAGACACCCCGCCGCCGGGCTATTTTCCCCGCGCCTACACCAACGCGACCGCGCGCCAGATCTTCCAAGACTGGGCGGCCCTTCAGCCAGGAAACCTCCGCTTCCGGATTGACCCCGAGCGGCATCGGCTTGAAACGGCGCCTCCGTTCTGGAAGCAACTGGCCGATCAGCTCGAGAAACTGTTTCACCCGTGACACGGCCACGGGTGGCGCTGATTGAGGCCATGGACCCTCCGCGCCGCCCGCCCCCTGACCCTCGGCGAGACGCATCTTCCAATTCCAGGATTGACATTCCCCGCCTGGCATCGTGAACTTATCGCTCGTCTCATGCAAACCGGCCCCACCGCATCCGTAACCCAAACTCAGGCCGCCACCAGCGGCCCAGGTCTCAAGCGCGCCTTGGGGCTGTCCGCCCTCGTTCTCTACGGCATTATCCTTATCCAGCCGACGGCGCCGATGCCGCTGTTTGGCGCCGCAGCCATCAAGGCCCATGGGCACGTCGTGACGACCATTCTCATCGGCATGGTGGCCATGCTCTTCACCGCCTTCAGTTATGGACGGATGGCCAATGCTTATCCCAGTGCCGGTTCGGCCTACACCTACGTGAGCCGGGAGATACATCCCGCCCTGGGTTACCTGGTCGGCTGGGGGATGATCTTCGATTACGTGATGAACCCGATCATCTGCGTGATCTGGTGCAGCAAAGCGGCGATGAACTTTATCCCCGCCATCCCCTTTCCAGTCTATGCCGTCTTCTTTGCGCTCCTCTTCACCGGGATGAACCTCAGAGGCATCGAGGCCAGCGCCCGCACCAACTCCGTCATTGCCACCGGCCTGGGAGTAATCATCCTTCTCTTCCTTGGCGCGGCCGTCCGCTATCTTTGGTTTCAACCGCCTCATGGCCTGGCCGGCTGGACGCAGCCCTTCTACGACCCGAAGACCTTCTCCTTCGCCACCGTTTCCGGAGGGGCGTCGTTGGCGGTGCTGACCTACATTGGCTTTGACGGGATCTCAACCCTTTCGGAGGAGGTTCACAATCCGCGGCGCAACATCCTTCTGGCCACGGTGCTGGTGTGTTTGTTGACGGGGGTGTTGGCCTCCATCCAGGTGTATGCGGCGCAGCTTGTCTGGCCGGGCTGGCACTTTCCCGACGTTGATACGGCGTTCTGCTACGTGGCCGGCAAGGCGGGCGGTCACTGGCTCTTCCAAACGGTCAACATGGCCCTGCTTGTGGCCACCATCGGTTCCGGCTCGGGCGCTCATTTAGGGGCGGGCCGGCTCCTCTACGGCATGGGCCGGGACAACGCGATTCCAAGGCGCTTTTTTGGCGTCGTCCATCCCCGTACTAGGATTCCGAGCAACAATATTATCCTGGTCGGTGTCCTGACCCTTATCGGGGCGTTTTCGGTTTCTTATTCGTTGGGGGCGGAGTTGCTCAATTTCGGCGCCCTTATTGCTTTTATGGGCGTGAACATCTCCTCCTTCATCCGCTATTTTGTGCGCTCGGAGCGAAAAACCCTCGGCGGTTTCCTGCCGCCGCTTCTCGGCTTCGCCGTCTGCGCCTATCTCTGGCTGAGCTTGGGTCACTTGGCCCGCATCGCCGGCATCATCTGGCTGAGCGCGGGCGTGCTCTATGGCGCCTGGCGCACGTCCTGGTTCCGCAAACCGCTGGAGTTTGGCAAGATTGACACCGGCGACGACCCGGCCCAAGCTCCGCCCAACACTAAAACCTGAAACCCAAAGACATCGGGGTCAGTCCTGCACCTTTTTCCGCCGTTTGGCCCTCCGTTACCGCGGAAAAAGTGAGGACTGACCCCCGACAGCCCTAAACCTAAACCCTGAAACCCATTTATTATGTCAAACCTTGCTATCCTTGGAGGCAAACCCCTCCGCACCAAGCCCTTTTCGCCCTGGCCGCAATATACGCGCGCGGACATCGACCGTGTCGTCAAAGTCGTTGAGAGCCGGCACTGGGGCGGGTTCCCGGTGCCCAGCCCGCACGCCGCCGAGTTTGCCACGCGGTTCGCCCAATTGCACGGGGCCAAGCACGCCCTTTGCCTGGCCAACGGCACGGTCGCACTGCTGGTGGCCGCGCAATCGCTGGGACTGAAATTCGGCGATGAAGTCATTGTGCCCGCCTACACCTGGGATGGCACGGCGGTGGCGATCTTGCAGGTTGGCGCCGTCCCGGTTTTCGTGGACGTGGATCCGGACACGTACTGCCTGGACCCAAAGGCGGTGCGCGACGCCATCACCCCGCGCACCCGGGCCATCCTGCCGGTCCACCTGGCGATGCGCTTCGCGGATATGAACTCGCTGCTCGCCATCGCCAAGGAGAAGAACCTGCTGGTTATCGAGGATTGCGCCCATGCCCATGGCGGGCAATTTCAAAGCCGTGGCGCGGGCGCGGGCGGGGATGCCGGCTGCTTCAGCTTCCAGGAGAGCAAATTGATGACGGCGGGCGAAGGCGGCCTGGTGCTGACCAACCGGCTCGATTGCTACGAAGGCCTGCAGACGATTGTCAATTGCGGGCGCCCCAGCCTCACCGATCAATGCCAGGGCAAGTTCCTCGGCGCGAATTACCGGATGACGGAACTCCAAGCGGCCTTGCTCCTGGGCCAATTAGAAAGATGGCCGGAGCTCTGCCGCAAACGCACGCGCCAGGCCGCGCTCCTGACCCAGGCCCTCTCCGGCCTGCCGCAGGTCCGGCCTTTGCCGCCCCAAGCCGGCCTCACCCGCGAGACGATTTACAACTATGTCTTCCAATACCGTCCGAAGGGCCCCGCCCCCAGCCGCGACCTCTTCGTCGCCGCGCTCGAGGCCGAAGGAGTGCCCTGCGACGGACGCTTCTATGAACCGGTCTATCGGAGCGACCTCTTTTTTGTCACGCCTCAAAACTCTCCGCAGCTTGTGATGGGGCGCGACCAACCGATAGATTACTCCAAGTGCCATTGCCCGGTCTCGGAGCGCGCCGCTTATCAGGAAGCCGTCTGGCTCCCGCAATTTCTGCTCTTGGGCAAAGAATCGGACCTCCAGGAGATCGTCGCCGCGGTTGAAAAGGTCGTTTCCAACCTCCCGGAGCTGGCCAAGGCCGATCCGAAGCTCGCCGGCCTTAAGGCCTGCAGCCGTGCCCTGCGCGCCAAAATGGAACGTGCGAAAAATCATTGAGACATAGCGATAGGGGCCCCAGTTGCCATGAAATGTTCGTACTCCAGCGGAGGTCGCACTGCCACGTCCCTGTCTCCATGAGCTGCTAAATGGTTACGAAACCTCTGCTCAAGAAGAAGAGAGATTCACAGAGGATGGAATACGCGGTAGGGCGGTAACCGTTCATGGGTTTGGGGGCTGCATGACTACAAATCGGGCCTGGGCCCGGCTCTGCGTTCAGGAAGAGTCCACCAATAGAGAGGGCGCTGGCCGGCCGTGGAAATGGGCGTCAATGGTTGGTGGGGTCGATCTCCGGCGAAGTGATGAACCGGAAGTAGCCCTCGCCGTGGTGCAGGAAACGCTGGCACAGGTTGTGGATTAACCGATGCACCTTGCCCTG
>JAJYHY010000290.1 GCA_021784555.1 bacterium | reverse complement strand
CCAGCGTACAACTCCGTGGCACCCGAACCAATGTGCCCGGAACAATCCGCCGCTACATCCCACCCGTTACACCGCCAGAGTGTGGCGCGTTACAGGATGTATGAGAAGCGCCTCCCTGCACCATGATTCCCAACAGCTCCCCCACGGCCGTTCTGTTTCCTGAATTCCGTCCGGAGTTCGCGCAAACGGCCCACCGCTATTATGGGACCCATTTCCGTTTTGTTCTGGAGATTCTCCGATGTATGCGGTGCGGGATTGAATTCTTCAAGCCCGTGCTGACGGAGACTTCGTGCCGCACCCGCTTTGCGCTTAAGCTGGGCGAGCATTGGCTGCTGTTCGATGTGAGCGACTACCACGATTCTCCCGTTGCGGGCGAGGTTGGCGGCCACGTGGCGGTTTTCAAGTTTCACCACCGCCCACCGGCTACGGAATTGCCGTCGCCAGGCATTTATCCCATCTCGCCGATTTCATTTTACGATTGGGCGAAATATGAGGAGCTTTGCGGGGAAATCAAGTACCGCGCGAGTGGAAGGGTCCTGAACAATCAGCGGCCCCACACGCAAAATTTCCAGAGGCGGTCTTACGTGCGCGCGCTGCTCGAGAAGAGGTACAAAGGTAATGTGGACCTTTCGGTCACGCCGCAGCTTGATTTCTGGAGGAAGGTAGGCGGTTGTTTGGTTGCCGTGTGCGTGCCGGGCGCCCGCATCGACATCCTGGATCGTGGGCAGTTGCGATACATGGCTTTCGGCGCATGCACGATTTCGCCCCGGCTGAGCATCGATTTGCCCTGCGGAGAGCGGCTTGTGCCAGGCGTTCATTACCTGGAATGCCGGGCCGATTGGAAGGACCTGATCGACGTCATCGAATGGGGCCGTGAGCACCCGGGGGGAATGCATCGACATCGGGCAGAGCGCCAAACAGCTTTTTCGACGCGCGTTACGCGCCCAGCCGCTCTTTGATTGGATTCGGATCTGTCTGTCGAGGCTGGGGTGAAGGGCAGGCCATCAGCCGCCCAGATGGGGCACACCACTCCACCAATGCACCAATCCAGCGATCGCGCCGCACTAATGCTGCTCCAGCACCGCAAATCCCTTCTCGAGCAGCTCGGCCGCCTTCGCATCGCGCACCTTTCGGTCCACGCTATCCAGGACAACCGCAATGAGGCGGTGGTGATTGCGTGAAGCCGTGGCCGCAATGGAGAAACCCGCTTGCCAGATATAGCCGGTTTTCAGCCCGTCACAACCGGCAACCCTTCCCAAGAGATGGTTGTGCGTGCGCATTTGGATGGTCTTGCCAGGCACGTTCACGCGGAAGGGCCGGGCGCGAGTGGAGGTGTAGCGGAGGATTTCAGGGTGCTGGACGACCAGCACCCGGCACAGTCGCGCAAAGTCCCGAGCGGTGGTCACGTCATGCTTTTGGTCCCGGCCAGGGGGCAGACCATGGACGGAATGGAAGACGGTGCTCGTCATGCCCAGTTCTCGCGCCTTTTGATTCATTAACGCGACGAAGGCGTCGGTCGAGCCGGCGACTTTCTCCGCCAGCGCCACGGCGGCATCGTTGGCCGACTGCACCATCAGGGCGTACAACATGTCCTCCACGCTGAAAGATTCCCCTTGCGCCAGCCAAACTTGAGACCCGCCGGTTCTGGCCGCCTTGGCGCTAACGGGGACCTGATCCTGAAGATGTAGCTGGCCATGCTCGATCCTTCCCAGGATGATCAGCATATCCATCAGCTTCAACATGCTGGCCGGGTAGCCCTTGGCGTCGGCGTGATCTTCGAAAAGCACTCGGCCGGTCGAGGCTTCTATCAGGATTGCTCCCAGGTAAGGCGAGCGCGCGATGCGGCGGCGCCGGGGGTGGACAACCCGACGGGTCCTGGCCACCACCCTTCGCCACCGCGGATGATGCCGGACGGCCCCCGCGGCTTCTTGAGCGGGGAGCGTGATCAGGCAAATGAAAACAAGGCAAAGGCAAACTCGGACGATCTGGCGCATTCTCATCATCATAATGAGCGCGCATTGAACACCATCCGCCCGGCTTGTCCAACCACAAAACAGAAGACTCGCGGAAAACAGCCTGTGAGCCCTGTGGGGCCGGCTCAGGGTCATGCGGGCGGTGGGCGTCGGGCTATGTCACCTTGAGGGCAGGCGGTGAAGCCGCGACAATAAAATACGCGGCCGCGTATTTTATTGTCGCGGCCAAAAGGACGGGCCAACCCCGGGCATTGGCAATTTCACCGGCAGCATGGCCCCTCGGAACGTCCATTCGTTCAATTCAAGAACCGGAAGAACTACGCACGGATGGGCAAGAACCTCCGCTTGAAGTGACAACCTTACGCCAAAATCATCGCCAAAATGTCAACTCTAAATAGCCGCGGCGGGGAGATGGGACTCGACGAGACCCCTGGAGATAGCGTAGCGGGTCAGGGCGGCGGCCTCGTGGAGGTTGAGTTTGTCCATGATGCATTGCCGATGCTTCTCGACGGTCTTGATGCTGATACCCAGGTGCTCGGCGGTCTCGCGATTGGAAAAGCCTTGGGCAACCAGCTTGAGCACTTCCGTCTCGCGCCCGGTGAGTTCACGCGAATTCTTGCGGCCGCTGCCGCTAAAGAGCTCGCGGCTCTTATCCCGGAGGCGCCTGGCAATGGCCGGGCTGAAGAACGCGTTGCCGCGCCGCACCTCACGGATGGCGGGAATGAGTTCGTTGGCGGCCGTCTGCTTGATGAGGAAGCCGGAGGCGCCGGCATGCATCATTTGCTGCACGCACTCATCGTCACCATAGGAAGTCAGCACCAGGATTTTGGTCGTAGGCACACGCCGCAAGATCTGGCGCGTGGCATCCAGCCCATTAAGCTGAGGCAAGGCCAGATCCATCACCACCACGTCCGGCGTGGTCTTCATGGCCAACTCAACCGCATCGTATCCGTTTCCCGCTTCACCTACCACCTCGAAGTCGGACTCGGCTCCGAGCAAAGCTTTGAGTCCCTGGCGGACGACGACGTGGTCGTCAACAAGGAAGATTTTTACTTTATACGTTTGCGCCATGTTCGTGGAGTAACATGGCGTGCATCCGCGAAACACGGAATGGGGTCAATGCCCTAGCCCGGGTGTTTCATGCCACAGACGGATACAATCCTGCGCTACAAAGAATTCTGTCGTGCGCCCCCTTCGGCAACGATGAGAGTCAGTGGCTTGCCAAAGCACCCAGTTTTAGTATTTTGGCATGGTTGCCGCTCGGACCGATTGAGCGGTCGCCCAGCATGGAATCATTACCAACCGTCATCCTGAAACCCGGAGAGGCCGACCGCATTGTGGCGGGACATCCGTGGATTTATCGCGGCTCGATTCTGCGCTCCAGCCGTCCGCCGTCCGACGGCGAGCCAGTGCAGGTTAAGGACCATCGGCACCGTTTCCTGGGCAGCGGCCTTTACAATTCGAAATCAAAGATCGTCGTTCGGGTGCTCTCGCCAGAGCGGGTTGAAGTGGACGAGGCATTTTTCCGAAGCCGCTTCCAGGAGGCGCTCGCGGTGCGGACCCGGCGCATGGGCAAGGCCGCCTCGATGCGGTTGGTCAACGCGGAGAGCGATTTTCTCAGCGGCCTCATCGTGGACCGCTACGAAGATGTGTTGGTCGTGCAAACGTCGTCCTTGGGCATGGACCAGCGGAAAGGCACGATTGTCAATGCGCTCCAGGCGGTCTTTTTGCCGCGGACGATTGTCGAGCGAAACGAGTCCGCCTCGCGCAAGTTCGAAGGGCTGCCGGAGGCAAACGGGATTCTGGCCGGGAGCCTGGAAGGACCAGTGGCTGCCCAGGTGGGCGATTTGCGGTTCGAAGTTGATTTGCTGGGCGGCCACAAGACCGGTTTGTACCTCGATCAGCAGGTCAATTACCAGCGCGTGGCCGAGATGAGCGCTGGGGCACAAGTGCTGGATTGCTTCTGTTTCGTCGGCGGGTTCGGCCTGCACGCCGCCCGGGCGGGCGCGGCGCACGTTCACATGATCGACCAAGGCGCGGAGGTTGTTGCCGCGGCGGGGCGCAACGCGGTGGCCAACGGCCTGGCGGACAAATGCTCTTTCGAGGCGGCCAATGTGTTTGACTGGCTCAAGGCGCAAACCGCGAGCCGTCCTCACGAGAAGGCCGTCCCGCGCTGGGATCTGATCATCCTGGATCCCCCTTCGTTCACGCGGAACCGGAGCGCGGTGCCGGATGCTTTGAGGGGCTACAAGGAAATTCATCTGCGGGCTTTGAAGTTGCTCAAGCAGGGCGGCACGCTGGTCACGTTTTGTTGCTCCCATCACGTCAATGCCCCGCTGTTCCAGGATACGGTGCTGGCCGCCGCCTACGACGCCCGGCGCATCCTGCGCCGCGTCGCTACTTATTCCCAGGCGCCAGACCATCCCGTCATCCCGATGATCCCGGAGACGGAATACCTGAAGGGCTTCGCTTACGAAGTTGTTCGATGATCCGAGCGCGCCATGGCCCCGGCCGAGACGCTCAAGGAGGCAATCGATGACTGCCAAAGAGCGAATCCTGGCCATCTTGAACAGGGAGCCAGTGGACCGCTTGCCCGTGGACCTCTGGCACACGCCGGAGGTCGTTGGCGCGCTTGAACGATGCCTCGGCGTCACCACCGACTTCGAGGTCTGGCGCTCTCTGCGATTGGATAAGATCGTTTGGGTTTTTCTGGATTATCTTTCCGCGGACAACCAGCGCGCTGGCGCCCAATCTGGCGCGGGTGCTGAGTCCGGAGGCCAGCGCACGCTCTGGGGCGTGCCTCTGCGCACCATCCAGGCAGGCGAGGCGCGCTATTCAGAATTTGGAGAGGCGCCGTTGGCTGGCTACAACACCCCGCAATCGCTGAATGATTACCCGTGGTGGCCCAGGGCCGACCGTTTTGATTACGAGGACGCACTGGCCCTGGCCAGGAGGGCCTCGCCCCTTTACGCCGTCATCGGCCCGTGGGTCTCGTTGTTTGAAATCTATTGCCAGTTGCGCGGACTGGAGCGGGCGATGATGGACGTGATCGAGTTTCCCGACCTCGTGGAGGCCATCCTCGATCGTGTGGAGAGCATTCAGACGGAAATGATGGAGCGGTTCCTTAGCCTCGCCGCTGGCCACGTGGACCTTGTGTTTATCAGTGACGATATCGCCGGCCAGAATTCATTGCTCATGTCACCCCGGGCCTGGCAATGCCACCTGCAACCGCGCTTGCGCCGTTGGTGCGACCTCATCCATCGGCACGGCCTGAAGGTGTTTTACCACACCGACGGCGCCGCTCGACCCCTGCTCCGCGCCATCATCGATTGCGGCGTGGACGTCCTCAACCCGATCCAGCATGCCTGCCCGGGCATGGACAGAATCGAACTCAAGCGCGAATTCGGCAGCCGCGTCGTGTTCCACGGCGGGGTTGACAACCAATCGGTTCTGCCGCGCGGAACCCCGGATTCCGTGCGCCGGGAAGTCCGTGAGTGTCTCGACAGCCTGGGCGCCGGGCGCGAGGGCTACATCTGCTGTTCCTGCCACAATGTTCAGGCCGGCACCCCTCTGGACAACATTTTCGCCATGGTTGAAACCGTGTTGAACTCCTGACCAGTAAACCGCCGCCGCCAGCCCAAACCGAACAAACAATCTGCGACTCGTCCAGTCGAGCGCGCCGCGTGATTCCACACCAAGAAAACAAAGGAAACGAAGAAATATGCCCCGTGCGACGTCCCGTCGAACCTGGAGGAGCGCGGATTTTCGTCGCGGGGCGAGGACTGGTGGATAATGCTGATGCTTGGAGAAAGTAACATGACGACGGACCAGGTTCAGACGGCGACCCACGAAGGAATTCCATTTGTAATCCGAATGGCCGACGGTGAGAAATACGAGGTCGTGGATCGCTACCGGATTGCCTTGGGCAGGACATCGGTCATTCTTGTGGGCGATGACGATATGCCGCACGTCCTGCCGCTGCTAACCATGACCGGCATCAGCTACATCAACCCGAAAAGGCGGCCCTCGGATTGAGTCGGCTCCCGACAGAACCGTACCGCCCGGGGGGAGAACTGGGCTGGGTTGGCCCATGAGCAGGAGGGCTGAATCGTTCATGGCGTTTTGACGTTCCGCGACAGCAATTCTGATTTTGATGGCCGAAAAGGGAAAGCGGCGGTTGGCGCCGCACTCCAAGGACTCCGCCAGGTTCGGCGCCCGCGATGTCTTCAACGGCGTGGCCAGTTTCGGGCGTTTGGATGGACTGTCGGGTGGGGTCCCGCGCAGCGTTTGGAGTGCGGCGCGGGCCGCCGCTTTCGTATTCTCCCTTTCCTCAAGCCTGGAATGAGAATCCCTGGTCGCGCGCGGCTTTGGTTGCGGCGTAGCGCCGCGCACGTTATTCTGATTTGTATGTTATCGGAATACCTGAAGGCAGCGATGGCGAAAGCTCATTACGAGTTGCTTGGCGGCGGGGAAGGATTCTACGGTGAGATTCCGGGGTTCCGGGGCGTCCTGTCTCAAGCGGACACCCTCGAGGCCTGCCGCGACGAACTGGCCAGCACCCTTGAGGACTGGCTCCTGTTCCGCTTCTCGCGCCAACTTCCGGTTCCGGCTCTGGGCGGACTGGACCTTACCGTGAGGGAAATGCCCGCAACCCCTTGATGCCGCGGTTTGGCCCCATCAGTCGGCGGGAACTTGTGGCTCGCCTCAGGCGGCTGGGCTGCGGCGGTCCGTTCTCGGTCGGCAAACACGAATTCATGCTGCGGGGAACTGTGTCCGTCACGACCCCGAACCCTCACCGCGGTGATATCGGGCCAAACCTCCTCGCCCAGGTCCTGCGCCAGGCAGGGATTAGCCGGAGGGAGTCGGGGTGGAACACTGGTTGTGGCCCGTCGAAGGAGAATCTCCGGGTGGGGTTGGCACGGCTCTATTGGCCGCCACTCGCCTTGGTTTGGTCGCCGAGGCTCATTTTCCGCCGGTGTTCCGGAGACTCAAGACCGATTCTTCATGGAACCTTCGACTTCCGCTGTATGGATCCATTGCTTTGGAGGGTTCTATTCGCCGTTCTTCGCGGCCGGTTCATAGAAGAATGCACTCGACCTGATTTCTTCTTGAAGCCTTCGTGCCGGGTTCTTCGCGCGACCTCTGAGGGCGTCTCGCCGTTGGAGTTCTGCCATGTACGCCTTGTCCATGGCGGTTCTTGCGGGTATGGCCTGCCTCAGCAGCAAATCGCGTGGCCCCAGATATAGGTAACCATCCACGCCAGGGGAAAAGTAGGAAGAAGGGAGATTTGCCAGCCAAGTGCCGTTGATCTTAACCAGCGACGGGATCGGCCAGGAGGACATTCGCTTCTCCAGCATGTCGTTGTACTTGGGCCATCGCGTGTCGCCGCCAAAGCCCCAGACATCGATAACGAACGTTGCGTTCGGGTACTTTTGCTCATAGCCGTACCCGCGGTCCGAAATATGGCCAACCCCAATAATGATCAGCGCTTTCCGGTGCTTCGCCAGGACCTCTCTTCCCATGACCGAGGCAATACTCGCATCTCGATTCCTAAAGGCCCGCAGGTCGTCTCTGGACATTGCCTTGCTCCAATCAACGGGAGGGTCCAAAGCCAGGACGCGGAGCTTTTTCCCCAGTGCCAGCTTCTGACCGATTCTCTGATTGATTCGACGCACTAAGGGAAATAACTCCGGGTAGAGGGCGGAGAAGTCGCAAGCGGGTTGGGTGGTATTGCGCCATGCCTGTTGGGCTTCGGAGAGTGGAACATCCCCGCCGGCAATATACTTGTCCAGGAGCGATTGGTACAGGGAATTGGCACCCTCCACAGCGATGTCATTGACCTTCTCGGGAAAAGCGGGGTTGCGAATCAGCGCGAGGATAAAATCGTCAACATCCTTGCATCCTTCACTCGGGTTCAGTCCGCCGACCACTTCATATTTGTCGAAAAGGGCCAGAATTGCTCTTTGTGCGTCCTCCGGTATCGGATTGGCCCCCTGGGGATTCTGGGGAGGCAGGTTGCCGACTCTGTCTGCCGGTTGGGCCGAGTTTTCGTTGCCGGCAGGTGTCTCGGCCGATCCTCTTGTGGCTCTGAACGGATAGCGCAGGCCGTGTGGTCCCGCTATTAAACCATGCATGTCGTTGCCTGCGACCTGCGCGGTGAAGACGCACTGGGCGGACTCTTCCCCTGGATGGTTGATGCTAATCTGGAACAAGAGTTGAGGTCCTTCGATCTTGCCATTCTGAATGGTCAGCACCGAACCAGGCGGCAGGCCCAGTATCGTTCCTGTGACTTTCGTTCCATCAGACCTGAGGTCGAAGCTGATGTCATGGAGACCGCCTTCCCGGTCGGTTACCTGGCCTTTCCAGAGGCCGGTTACGTCTGCACCCAATGCCTCAAAGATGATCGAGCCAATCAATAGGATCAGAAAACCCGCCTGTCGAATGTTCATACGCATATTCCTCGCTTATTGGCAGTCCTGCAAAAGGGATCAAGCTCATCATCGAGAGACCTCTGCGGGCGCGTCGAGGCTCAGCTTCCATTGGCCGCCGATGTTCTGGAAGCTCAAGACTGCTTCCTCATGGAACCTTTCATTTCCGCCGTACGAATCCCGCTGAGCCATCGTGAAGCTGACGGTTCCATCGTTTGCGATCTTCTTGCTGTCAAACGACAGCTCATTTATCGAGCTAACTCCGTGGGTCAGTTGGTGAGCAATCTCGTCTTCGGTCATGCCCGAAAACCGCTGTTCGATAACAGGCCGCTCTTTAGGGGTGAGACTGGCCAGAAGTGTCTTCGCGTCCCCTTTGCTCATCGCCCAGAAGACGGACTCCAGAGCGGCCTCGGGCGTGCTATAACCCGCAAAGGCCCAGGAGGCCCTTGGAATTGGCTGCAATTTGGGCTGCTCCCGGATTGCGTTGGCTTGGGAGGCGCGTTCCGCCGCCAACTCCGCTTTCTCCCTGTCCCACTCCTTCTTTTGCTCGCGAAGCAGACCGATTTCGCCGCGAAGCTTCAGCAATTCATCGTTGTTTTGGTTCGCGAAAGCGCTGGCCTGTCTTTCGCTGGCGACGGCATTCGATAGCCTCTCGTTCTCCGCGGCCAGCGCGCTCAGTTGCCGCTCTTGCTTGCCCAGCAGAGCCTCTTTGGCCCGGAGGCTGGCCTGGGATTGATAATGAACCGCCAGGGGCGCCGCCACACTGACGACGGCCAGCCCGCCGATAATACTTGCCTGGAATTTTGTCATAGCGATGGATTTTAAAAGGGTCAGGGTGGCGCCAGTGCCCGCCGCCGCTCCCGCCAGCGATGCCGTGGCGACTGAAGCCGAAAGACCGGCGGGCGCGACTTGAACGGCGTTGCCGGAAATGACCGTGGCGAGGGCGGAGGCGGTGGTCGTGATACCCCGCCGCAACAGAGTGCTCCGGACCTTCTCCAGGGCGCGGGCGACTCGTTTGCGGGCGGCCTCCTCGCTTGAGCCGAGCGCCTTGCCTACTTCCGCCAGGTTGCGCTGTTCAAAGAACCGCAGCAATAGCGCATCTCGGTCAAGCTGGCTGAGCCGGTCCAGCGCGGCATCCAGGAGCGGTCGGATTTGGCCCCAATCGGGCTCGGATTCGGGCTGGAGTGTGTTCATCTCGGCAGCTTGCCGCTCCCAAGCGCGGCGGCGTCGCTCGGCCCGAAGCAACCGCTCGGCGGCGAAGCGTGTTGCCCGATGGAGCCAGCCGGCCAAAACCACGCTGTTTGGCAGCCGCCGAGCCTTGCGAGCCAGGTCGGCAAAGGCCATTTGCGAGGCGTCTTTTGCCATTTCCACGTCCCCGCCGGTTCGACGGAGGGCGGCGGAATAGACAAGGTTCAGATGCCGCGCGACGAGTTCGCCGAAGGCGGCATCGGAGCCTTCGGTGACATAGCGGCGCAAAGATTCTTGATCGTCGGCCATTGTTCTTTACCCATAATACCGCCGGCGGAACTCAAAAGCGGACAAGAAAAAGTTGGCATTATGGCCCGGACCGCATTCCGGTGCCGCCCCTGTAGCGCCGACTGGTAGTCTCTCCTAGCACATCTCTTACATGCTTATTTACAACGGCTTAGAAAAGTATGTTATCAAGTTATGCTGTAATTTATGCCGGATGTTGCACCGAGTGAGACCCACCACAGCTAGCCTGGGTCGCGAACGACACCTTCTGCCTCCGGTGCTCCCCAGGGTGACGCTGCAGTCGACCAGCAACGCGACATCAGCGTGCGTAGAAGGGAATAATCTCCGCAACGGCACCGAGGCACATGATGCTGTTGGTGGCCGTGCCTCAGAGGGTCCATCGGGTCTTTCAACGGGAAAAGGTCGAGGACGCAACTCAACGGCACGGTGCTGTTCAACTCCCCGTATAGACGCAGGTTGCTCAGTTCTGTCCGACTCGTCACCTGAAAGAGCCACTCCTCCGCTCACAGACCAATGCACATGGTCATTCATCGCCGTTTGGCGTGGCACCGTTTACTTTCGGAGGCGAGGGTCGGAATCGAACAGATTCTGGTGCCTTCAACCGCACCCGTCTGTCGAGTCGCAACTCTCACAGCCACAGGCCCTTCGCCTGACAGGCAACGAACCCGCCCGTAAAATGGGCCTTTTTCACTGGTCTTGTCAAGTCTGTGTGTACTCGCGAATTACTCGGCAACAAGCCAGCAACGGCTCGTCTGAACCGCCTTTGCTGGCACTTTTGCTGGCACTCCACCAAGCGCTGATTGCGCCCGTCGCCGACGTCACGCGCGTGGGAATTCCAAGTGGTGGTTTCGCTGAATTTGCCTGCGCCACTCCTTTGTCACCCGTGCCTGCTCGGCGTAATCGGGCCATCTGCTGACCGCGGCACGAACCTCATCCACGATAGCCTCCGCCCGACCGCGTTTCATCAGGGCTGCCTTGGCGCAGGCGCGGAAGTCGGCGAGGGTAAATCCGTCGCGCTTGCCGTTCATCGTCATTTGATGCGTGG
>JAJYHY010000289.1 GCA_021784555.1 bacterium | reverse complement strand
CGCTGCTCCGTGCCCCTCCACCCACACAAGCGGCCAAGCCAAGCCCTCCACTCCGCCTCCCACTGTGTGAAGCTTCGCAAAGGGACTTAATTCAAGCTCGCTCCGCTCCGAGAATACCGCACCCTCGCCAACCTCAAAACCCATGTTGCCACGCGTACTGGCTCCCGTGCGGGTTCAATCGGGTTTCGGTGCCGAAACCAATTAAGAACCCAAAGCGTGACACCAATCTCGATGGCAGGCACGCGACGCCATTGCGTAAATTTTTTGCTGTAACCCAATGCATTTCGGCGTAAAACAACCATGCCAGAGGCTTATGGCACGGCGGCATGCTTGCATACCGAGCGACCCAGGCGCTGCTTACGGCGCCATCATACCCGCATTTGCCGGCCTCAAAGAACCGAATGCCGCGCATTTTCGACAACATCGAATCCGACCTCCTTCCGGCCCTTGAGCAGACGCTGCTGGTTTTCCAACGCGCGGACTTCTGCGTCGGCTACTTCAACCTCCGCGGCTGGAAGACCATAGACTCCTACGTCGAGGCCTGGCCGGGTGGCACGGACAAGCAGGCCCGCTTGCTTGTTGGCATGCAGCGCCTGCCACAAGACGAGCTCCGTGAGTGCCTCAGTCTTGTTCGGAAGCATGAACCGATAGACAACCCCACTGCCATCCGCCTTAAACGAAAGCTGGCCGAGGAATTCCGTAACCAGCTCGCGATGGGCGCCCCCACCGATGCCGACGAAGCGGGCCTCCGCCGCCTCGCCGCTCAACTCAAATCTGGCAAGCTTGTCGTCAAACTCTTCTTGCGCCACAGCCTCCACGCCAAGCTCTACCTCTGTTTCCGCAACGACTTTAACAATCCCCGCGTTGGCTATCTCGGCAGCAGCAATCTCACGCTGGCCGGCCTTTCCCAGCAGGGCGAGTTGAATGTTGACGTGCTGGACCTGGACGCAACCGCCAAGCTCGCGAAGTGGTTTGAAGACCGCTGGAAGGACCACTGGTGCCTCGACATCACCAAAGAACTGATCCAGGTCATCGAGGAAAGCTGGGCGCGCCCCGACATTCTGCCGCCCTATTACATATACGTCAAAATGGCCTACCACTTGGCCGAGGAAGCGCGCGCCGGCTTATCTGAATTCGCGATCCCCAAGGAATTCCGAGACGTGCTCCTTGATTTCCAGGGCGCCGCCGTCCGCATCGCGGCCCGCCACCTCGAAAAGCGCGGCGGCGTTGTGATCGGCGACGTGGTTGGTCTCGGCAAGACCCTCATGGCCAGTGCGCTGGCCCGTGTCTTCCAGGACCCGCCTCACTCCCTCGAAACGCTCATCATTTGCCCCGTCAACCTCCAAACCATGTGGCAGGACTACGCCGATACCTACCGGCTGCTCTGCAAAATAGTCCCCCTGACACAGGTTGGCTCCGTGCTGCCCGAACTCCGCCGCTACCGCATTGTGCTGATAGACGAAAGCCACAATCTCCGAAACCGCGAGGGCAAACGCTACGCGATCATCCGCGATTACATTGAGCGCAACAACAGCCGCTGCGTTCTCCTCTCCGCCACCCCGTACAACAAGACCTACCTGGACCTCGGCAACCAACTCCGCCTGTTCGTCAACCTGGAGCAACCGCTCGGCCTCCGGCCCGACGAGTACTTGCGCCGCGACTGCAACGGCCTCGTCGAAGACTTCACCCGCCGCCACGAGTGCCCCGTCAATTCCCTCGCCGCGTTCGAGAAAAGCGAATACGCCGATGACTGGCGCGAACTCATGCGCCTGTTCATGGTCCGTCGCACCCGCTCGTTTATCGAACAGAACTACGCCAAGACGCACCCCGACACGGGCAAGAAATGCCTCCTCCTGGAAAACGGCCAGCCGTTTTACTTCCCCAAGCGCGTGCCCTGCACCCTGAAATTTCACATCCGCGACGGCGACAGCCGCGACCAATTCGCCCGCCTCTACTCCGACAAGGTCACTGATACCATCCGGGTCCTGCACCTTCCCCGCTACGGACTGGGCAATTACGTCAGACCGAGCCTCGACCACCCTCCAAACCAGGCCGAGGCGGAAGTCATCAAGAATCTCTCCCGTGCCGGCCTCCGGCTCATGGGCTTCTGCCGCACCAACCTTTTCAAACGCCTCGAAAGCAGCGGCTGGGCTTTCCTCCGGTCCGTCCAGCGCCACGTCTTGCGCAATTTCATCTACCTCCACGCCATCGAAACCAACCAACCGCTGCCCATCGGGACCCAGGACGGCGCGCTCTTCGATACCGCCGGGCAGGACGCCGACCTCGACGCCACCGCCACGACCCGCGACTTTTTCGGCGACAGCAACGGCGCCACCCGCACGTTTGGCGACAAGCTCTGCGCCTGCTGTTCCCTTGATGATTTCCGCGCCCACGGCGCCGAGGGCTACAAGACGCTCCGTGCCGACTATCTCCGCCGCTTCGATTGGCTCCGCGCCGACCTTTTCATACCCGACCTCGCCAAGCACCTCACCCAGGATGCCGAGCGCATGTTTTCAATCCTCCAAATTGCCGGTGAGTGGGAGCCGGCAAAGGACGCCAAGTTGGCCGAGCTTTACAAACTCGTCGCCGAAAAACACCCCGCCGAGAAAATCCTCATCTTCAGTCAATTTGCCGACACCATCCGCTACCTCGCGGGCGAACTCCGCCAGCGCAAGGTCAACCAACTCGGCGCCGTCACCGGCGACACCGAAGACCCCGCGTGGTACGTCCGCCGGTTCAGTCCCGAAAGCAGCAAGCGCCGCGACGAAATCACACCCACCGAAGAACTCCGCGTGATGCTCGCCACCGATGTCCTCAGCGAAGGCCAAAACCTCCAGGATGCCGCCATCATCGTAAACTACGATCTGCCCTGGGCCATCATCCGCCTCATCCAGCGCGCCGGCCGCGTTGACCGCATCGGCCAGAAAGCCGAGCAAATCCTCTGCTATTCATTCCTCCCCGCCGAGGGCGTCAACCGCATCATCCGCTTGCGCGAGCGCGTCCGCCAGCGCCTGCGGGAGAACGCCGAAGTTGTCGGCACCGACGAGGCGTTTTTCGAGGACGAAAAACATGACAATCTCATCCTGGACCTTTTCACCGAAAAGGCCGGCATCCTCGACGACGCCGAAGACAACGAAGTGGATCTCGCTTCCCAGGCATACCAAATCTGGAAAAACGCCACCGACGCCAACCCATCCCTCAAGAAAACCATCCCCGACCTGCCAAACGTCATCTTCTCCACCAAGTCATTCTCCGCCGTGCCCAAGGCCCCGGAGAAATCCACCACCGTCAAACCGGCCACCGGCGTCATGGTCTATCTTCGCACCGCCGACGGTAACGATGCCCGCGCTTGGGTGGACGAGGAGGGCCGCACCGTCACTGAATCGCAACACGAAATCCTGCGTGCCGCCGCCTGCCTGCCCGACACCCCCGGCCTGGAGCGCCTGCCCAATCACCACACCTTGGTTGAAAAGGCCGTCTCCCTCATCGCGGCCGAACAACGCACCCAGGGCGGCCAGCTCGGACGGCCCTCCAGCGCCCGCCGCCGCGTCTATGAACGCCTCAAAGACTATGCCGACCGGATGCGTGGGACGCTCTTCGATATCAAACCTCTCCACCGCGCCATCGAGACCATCTACGCCCGGCCGTTCCAGGAAGCCGCCAAAGACACGCTCAACCGCGAGCTCCGCACCGGCATCAGCGACGAAAAGCTCACCGACCTCGTCCTCTCCTGGCACGAGGAGGACCGCCTCTGCGTCCACGACGAGGACACCGAGGCCCAGGAGCCATGCATCATTTGCTCGCTGGGGATCAAGAGCGAACAGGAGTCATGAACCCGTTCCGTTTCATCTATCAGGACGAGAGCGGGGACGTCGGACGCGCTCAGGAGTTCTTTATCGTGGGCCTGCTCCTGGTCCGGGAGCGCGAGCCGCTATGGAACGCCATTCAACAGGCCCGCGACGCCCATCACTACGCCAATGAGCTCCATTTCGATAAGATCTCCAGTCTGCGTCTGCGGGTTTACACCCAGGTACTGACAGACATAGCTCAGCTTGTCTCCCGCTTTCGGTTCGAAGCGCTGGCCGTAGCTCGCCCCGCCGTCGAGCGAGCGTTTTCACCTCACCAAAGGCACTTGGCCTATAACTACTTTACCAAGCTTCTCCTCGAGCATCGCACCGAGGAGGTCGAGGAGGCTGTCATGTTCGCCGATGCCAAGTGTCGGATCAAAGAGGACAACTTCCTCGAGTATTTGGTCCTCGAGATGAACCTGGGGGTGCCCTTCCGAAGGGGTGCGAATATCCGGCGCGTTTTGAAAAAGGTCGAACCCCTGGACTCGAAGCTGGATGACCTGTTACAATTGACCGATCTGCTGACCGGTTGCGTCAATAACTGGCTCGGACATCAGGCGGGTGAGCGCAAACAGCAAGTCCGCCGCCACGCCGAGTCCCTTGGCCTAATCGGAGGCGACAATATCTGGTTGTGGAAACCGACAAAGGAAACGCCGTGAGACCTACGATCTTAACCCTCCACAACGGAGGCCGTTTCGGTCTCACAGCAAATGAAATATCGCACGCGCGTCCCGCAATGTCAAGGGCAGCCCACGCAACCCAGACGGGAGCTCGAGAGCCAGCCTCGAAGCCGGAAGTGGCCCGGCTCGCTCTAACCGCCAGCACCAATATGAGCAACGACCAAACCAACCCAAGCCTGGTTTTGAGAATTCTGTCACCCACTCCACCCGCTGCCGCCTCGCAGACTTCGGGTCCCTTTCCCATTTCGGCCCTCTGATTTCAGATCTCGTGCCCATGCCACTGAACCCCACTACCACGCGCGAACGCCTCAAGGCCTTCCAGTTCACCCCGCTCTTCCTCGAAGAACTTGGCTGGGACAACTGCCGGCAGTCCTTCACCGTCACGACAGACGCCCGACAATTCCGCCTTACCGCCCTGGCCAAGAAGTGCGGCTTGGTCGCCTACTCCTGCGTCCCGGTGGACGGCGACGACCAGATCCCCGGCCGCGCCCTGCGCCTCAAGATTGACCGCGAAGTCACAAAAACCACCTACGAACACCTGCTGGTGTTCCCCGACCCCGAGCACTCCACCCAGGTCTGGCAGTGGGTCCGACGCGAACCCGGCAAGCCCATCGCCTGTCGCGAGCACAAATACCACACCTCGCGCCCAGGCAGCCACCTGATGCAGAAGCTCGACCGCCTCGCCGTCTCCCTGGAGGAAGAGGAGCGCGGTCTGGCGCTGCCCGAAATCGCCGGGCGCGTCCGCGCCGCCTTCGATGTCGAGCGCGTCACCGGACGTTTCTACGACCAGTTTCGAAAAGAAAAGGACCAATTCACCAAGCTGATCGAGGGCATCCCCGTGCCCGAAGACCGCCGCTGGTACGCCTCCGTCATGCTCAACCGCCTCATGTTCGTCTATTTCATCCAGCGCAAGGGCTTCCTGGACGGAGATTCGAACTATCTCCGCAGCCGCCTCAACCGCTGCCAGCAGGAGCGCGGCAAAGACCAGTTCTATTCCTTCTACCGCCATTTTCTGCTCCGCCTTTTCCAGGAGGGCTTTGGCCAGCGCCCACCACGCAAACCCGGCCTCGACAAACTCCTCGGCCGCATCCCCTACCTCAACGGCGGCATCTTTGACATCCACACCCTCGAAACGGAGCATCGCTACGGCCCCAAAAACCGAAATCCCCGACGAAGCCTTCGAGCGCGTTTTCGATTATTTCGATAAATACGATTGGACCCTCGATTCTACCCGCCGGCCCCGCCGCCCCGACGACAAGGAGGAAATCAACCCGGAAATTCTCGGCTTCATCTTCGAGAAGTACATCAATCAGAAGCAAATGGGCGCCTACTACACCCAGGAGGACATCACCGAGTACATCAGCAAATCCACCATCATCCCCTTCCTGTTCGACGCCGCCCGCACCCGCTGCAAAGTGGCGTTTGAAAACCCCAACGGCCCAACCGTCTGGGACCTGCTCCGGGCCGACCCCGACCGCTACATCTACTCCCCCGTCCGCCACGGCACCGAAAGACCACTCCCGCCCGAAATCGCTGCCGGCCTTCTCGACACCCAAAATCCAGACCTGATCGAGCGCCGCAAGCCCTGGAACAAACCGGCCGCGCCAGAGCACGCGCTGGCCACCGAGACCTGGCGCGAAGTCGTGGCCCGCCGCCAGCACCACTGGCGGGTCTGGTCCGCGATGGCGGGACGCGAAGCCGCTCCCAACTGGATCGCGACCCCTCCCAACAAGGAAGAACTGGCCGGCTTCACTCACGCATCGCCCGTCACACACCACTCCTCCCCACGAATCCAGGACATTAACGCCCTCGTCACCCTCAACCTCGACCTGCGCCAATTCGCCCAGGACGTCATCGAAACCAGCGAAGGCCCGGACCTCCTCATGGCCTTCTGGCAGGCCATTGCCTCCATCACGGTGCTCGACCCGACCGGCGGCTCTGGCGCCTTCATCTTCGCCGCCCTGAACGTGCTGGAGCCTCTCTATGAAGCCTGCCTTGACCGCATGGAAGCCTTCCTGGCCGAGTGGGGCGGCCATGGCAAAAAACTCCACCCGAACTACCACAAGAAATTCACCGATGTCCTGGAGCGCGTCGCACAGCACCCCAATCGCCGCTACTTCATCCTGAAATCCATCATCGTCAATAACCTCTACGCGGTGGACATCATGGAAGAGGCGGTCGAGATCTGCAAAGTCCGCCTGTTCCTGGCCCTGGCGGCCCAGGTCGATCCCGACCCCACCAAAGATAACCTCGGCATCGAACCGCTCCCGGACATTGACTTCAACATTCGCTGCGGTAACACCCTCGTCGGCTACGCTACCGCCGAGGAGGTCCGCCACTCTATGAAGGCCGAGAAAACCTCCGGCGCGGACCAGATGCGCCTCGGCGTCGCGGGGGAGAGGGACGCCTATGCCGAGTTCGAGGACGAAATGCTCAAGGTGGATGCCGCCTTCCGAAGCTTCCGCAAGCAGCAGACCGAACTCGGGGGCGCTGTCACCGCCGATGACAAGCACGAACTCCAGAAACGCCTCGCTGCACTCGAAGGCAAGCTCAACAGCTATTTGGCCCGCGACTACCGGATCAAGACCCCTGACAAAGACGCTTACGCTCAGTGGCTACGCACTCACCAGCCATTCCACTGGCTCATCGAGTTTTACGGGATCATCGCCAACGGCGGGTTCGACATCGTCATCGGTAATCCGCCATACGTCGAGATCACCAAAGTCAGCAACCAATACCGCCTGCGCAACTTCGTCACCGAGCCTTGTGGGAACCTTTACGCGCCCTGCACTGAGCGGTCGTTCACAATCCTGCACCAACGGTCTCACTTCGGCTTCATCGTCCAACAGCCCATAACGTCCACAATCCGCATGGCGCCAGCCCGCCAGCTCATTCTGCAACGATCAAGCTCGGCGTGGTCAGCAACTTTCGATGACCGCCCCTCTAAACTTTTCGATGGCATGCACCACGCGCGCTTGGCAATCATCCTGGCCGAGTGTAGCGGTGATGCATCGGCACAACCGCACCTCTCGGTAACGCCCTACAACAAATGGTTCAAAGACGAACGGACGACGCTCTTCCAGCGGCTGCATTACATTCCGGTCAGCCGAGACGTAATGCCCGGCTTATACCCTAAGATCTCCACCGAAACGGAACTCGGAGTGCTTCGCAAACTCGCAGTACAGACTGGCAAGCTCGGCAAGTGGCTTTCCACCGCCGGCAACCGCCACAAGCTCTTCTACAAAATCACGGGCGTTGGAAGTTGGTTCACAATAACCCCACGCCCGCCCAGGTTCCTCCGCGACGGCCAGGAATCCTCATCCACCCGAGAGTCGGAAATGTTGTTCGGCTCCGCGGGGGCGCGGGATCGGGCGTTCTGCATCCTTAACAGCAGCCTGTTCTACTGGTTCTACCAGGTCCGCACGAACTGCCGTGACTTCAACCCTTCAGACTTCAAGACATTCCCTGTCCCAAGGTCCATGGACGCGGAGGATATGTCCGGTCTCGCCAAGACCCTCTGGCATTCTCTGGAGAGCTCCGCCGGCACGGTGGCCGCTTCGCACAGCCTCACCGGCGACATTCAGTACGAGCAATTCCGCCCACGAGTCGCCAAGCCAATCATCGACCAAGTAGACACCGCTTTGGCACGGCACTATGGCTTCGCTCCAGAGGAACTCGATTTCATCCTGAACTACGACTCCAAATACCGCGTTGGCCGCGAAACCGAAAACGACGAAGAATGAAAAGACTGCCCAGACGGGTGAAAGGGGCGCTCGAAAAAGCACGGGACTCGGCGTTGCTCGCAGTCGAGGTTTACAACAAGCCAGCCGTCAAGTTCAAATCTGGCGGCTACATCTGCCTCATGGTGATCGCGTGGACGGCGCTCTTTCACGCCATCTTCTTCGGGAGAAAGATCAAGCCTTACCGGCGGAAACCAAACGGCCGCTTTGAAAGAGTCGACGGCGACCTTAAGTATTGGGAACTGGACCAGTGCCTTCGCGAGTATTTCGGCGCCGACACGGGCAATCCGGTTCGGAAGAATCTGGAGTTCTTCATTCCCCTTCGGAACAGAATTGAGCACCGCTCCATGCCTGAGCTCGACGCCAGCATTTTCGGCGAGTGCCAGGCGATGCTGCTCAATTTTGATGAAATGATGGAGAAGGAGTTCGACACGCAGTACTGCCTGCGTGAAAGTCTTTCGTTTTCTCTGCAATTATTCCCCTCCGCCGACAGCCTCGTTGACGCGGTCAAGCGGAATCCGACAGCAAAGCCAGTGGTGGATTTTATCCAGCAATACCGCTCCACGATCTCGCCCGAGGCCCTCGCCAGCGGGAAATACTCCTTCAAAGCCTTCCTCATCCAGGTGGCGAACCACAAAAGTGAACAAGCCCTCCCGATTCAATTCGTCCACTACGAGAAGCTCTCGGACGAGGAGAAGAGGCACCTCAGCCACCTGGTCGCGATGATCAAGTTCAAGGAGGTTCCGGTCGCTAACCCGGACATAATCAGGCCAGGCGAGGTCGTGAAGAAGGTTCAACACGGCCTCGGCAATCCGAAGACGGGTCGAAACGGAAGGCAGGTGGATAAGTTCAACCTCGATACCCATTGCCGCTGCTGGAGAAAGTACAAAGTGCGGCCGCCACGGGGCGCCGCGAATCCGCACGAAACAAACTGGAAGTACTGCATTTACGACAGGATGCACGACGACTACGGCTACACCCAGGCGTGGGTTGACTTCCTGATTAAGACCCTCAGCGACCCCGCCGAGTTTGACGCGCTCTACGCCCCGGCGCGACCCCTCCCCGTAACCGAGCTCCCCGCGTTCGCGGTGGCCCCGGCCCCTGAACTTCCCAACGGCAATTCCGCAGCCTTATGAGCAAACCCCCAAAAACCGAACCAGGCCCATCAGGATTTGATGCGCCCATCCGGGACCGCAGAGACGACTACCTCAACCGCTGGCCTTTTGCCCGCGAAATCTACGGGATTGCAACAACCGGACCTCAAGAGTGGTCCGTCCGGGTCGGCGTTTACGGAGAATGGGGAGCAGGGAAGACGTCCGTGCTGAAGTTCGTCTCCGGAATGGCGGCGAAGGACCTCCACATCGTCATCTGGTTTGATCCGTGGGAGCACTCCACAAGGCCGGAATTGTGGCGAGCATTCGTCCTAAAGGTCTTTCAGGAACTGAAGGCGCACCTCGGAAGGGTCAAGGGCTCCAGGCTGGTCGGGGCGAAGGCCTGGGCTGCGAAGAGCGCGGGTGTTGTCGCGCAGGTAGCGAAAATTGCGCACGACAGGACGGGCCAGGCACTCAGTGCGGGTCTCGGCCTCGACCTCGTGAAGAGGCATCTCTGTTTCAGCCAGAGAGATCTCGCGTCGCTGCGGGAGGCGCTTGGCGAGAGGCGAGTCATCGTCCTAATCGACGACCTGGACCGGACCGCCCCCGAATCCGTCCCGGAGATCCTCCTTGCGCTGAAGGAGCTGATGGACATACCACACTTCTCGTTCATCTGCGCCTTCGATCCGCACGTGGTCGGCCAGGTGCTTGCCCGCTACCATCCCGGCTTCGGCGACGACTTAAAGTTCCTGGAAAAAATCATCGACTACCCCCGCTGGCTTCCGGAGGCGGGGCCGGACGGTCTGGCCAGGTTGGCCGTGGCGGATGCCAGGCGATTCTGCCCGTACGTCCCCGAGGACGCGCTACGCGACGCGACTCCCCTTCTCCCGCGGAACCCCAGGGCGGTCAGGCAGTTCATTCGGCTGCTGGCGCTTCTCGGTCCGCAGATCGGGAGGCACCGGAACGATGAACTCCAATGGCCCATGATTCTATACTCGAACGTCCTAAAGGTCGGCTATCCCCGCATCGCGCGCCCCTTGCTCAAAAACGCCGATTTCTGGCGGGACGTCGAGCACGCCGACATGTTCCCCACGGACCCCAAAGAGGAAGGGGACCTCGACAAGCGTATGACCGACTGCCTTGATAGGGCCCTCGCAACTCAGGCGCGCGAGTCGCCGGATAAAGATAAAGCACAGCGCGAGCAAATCCTCCGCATCCTGAGGGCTCTGCGCTCAAGCATTAGCGTTTGGGAAGGTGCCGATGCGAAGTCGCTTGCATACCAGGCAGACATAGCTGAGGCGCCGAGGGCGGTCACGCAGAAGGAATTTGATGAGCTCTTCGCCGCATGGCGCGCCACCCCCGCCTGCGCCACGATCGAGGCCTGGATGAGCGGGCATTCAAGCGCGGTGGAACGAGATGGCTCAGAGACCTATGACGAGGCGCTCGCGATAGGCATCGATCGCTACGCTAGCCTGGATTCCCACGGACCGATCTGACCTAACCTTCAGGGGCCTTTTCGGCGGTTTTTGCCCGGTTTCCGCGGCACCGTCGCCAGGTCTATGTTAGCTGTACTCTGAATTTA
>JAJYHY010000010.1 GCA_021784555.1 bacterium | reverse complement strand
CCGCCTTGAATCACGCCGTGGCCCGCCTCTTCGAGCGCCAATCGGTTGTGCCGGAACACGGGTTGCTCAGGGCCGCCTTGTGCCATCGTTTGGGGTTGGTGGAGTTGGGCGTCCTGAAACAGACGCTGAGGTATTCGGCGGACCTGGTGAGGAGCGAAGGTGGTCTGTCCACACGGCAGATTCTGGCCATGGAGTTGGACTTGATTCAGGCGGTCAACGAGGGTTGCGGGGCGGTGGCCCCGTTGCATCCCGGCTATCAGCCCGCCGAATGGCTGGGCGAAGACCAGCGCCGGGCTACCTACCATCTCTTGCGCACCGGCGACCACATCACCGGCCTGCGCGGCCTGGCCGGTTCGGGCAAGACCAGCGCGTTGCGGGAGTTGGCCGCCGCGTGCCAGGAAGCCCGGGTTGAACCGTTGTTCTGCGCGCCGACGGCGGCGGCCACCGACGTGTTAAGAAAAGAGGGCTTCAATGCGTTGACCCTGCAGAGCCTGCTGATGTCAAAGCCCACCTTGTCCGAACGGCATCTGGTGGTGGTGGACGAGGCCGGGGCGGTCGGCCTGGAAGATATGAAACGGCTGTTTGACCTGGGCAAGGCCTGCCGCATCGTCCTGTGCGGTGACACCGGCCAGCATCCCGCGGTGGCGCAGGGCGACGCGTTGCGGATTCTGGAGCGGCATTCCCAGCTTGAATCCGGGCAGTTGACCGCCATCCGGCGCCAACGCCGGGCCGAGTATCGTCAGGCGGTGGAACTGGCGGCGCGGAAACGGACGGCGGAAGCCTTCGCGCTGCTTGAGCGGATGGGCGCGGTCAGGGAGCTTTCGGGGGACAAGCTTCACGATGTGGCGGCACGGGCCTACGTGAGGGCGCTGGCCCAAGGGCGGGCCGCATTGCTGGTCGCGCCCACCTGGAATGAAATCGAAGCGGTAACGCAGAAAGTGAGGGATGAGTTAAAGTCCGCTGGCCGTCTGGCGGGTGAGGAGAGGGAGTTTGAGGTCTTCGATTCGCTGTCTTGGACCGCAGCACAGAAAGCTGATGCCGGACAATACCGCCCGGGTATGGTGGTTCGGTTCCATCGGAGGACAGCGGATTTTCGCAAGGATGAATCCGTCGAGGTGCTTGCCGTGGAGACCGATTCACTCAAGGTGCGAAGGGTGGATGGCTCAGAGGGCCTGTTGCGGCTGGGTGGGAGCTCGGCCTCATACGACGTGGGGGAGAAGCGGAAGCTCAAAGTGGCGGTCGGCGACAAGCTCCTGCTGCAATCCAACTGGCGAAAGAGATTCATCAACGGCGAGTTGGTCGAGGTCACGGCCCTGGCCGGTGAGGCCATCGTTCTGAGGGACGGCAGAACCCTCCCGCCGGATTACCGCACCTTCACCCACGGCTACGCGGTCACTTCCCATGCCGCCCAGGGCAAGACGGCCGATGAAGTCTTTGTCGTTGCCTCGGCCCGGTCCCTGCCCGCCGTGAGCCAGGAACAATTCTATGTCAGCATCTCGCGCGGACGGGACCTCTGCCGCGTGTTCACCGACGACGCCGAACGGTTGCGCGCCCACGTCACCCGCTCCAGCGCCCGCTTGGCGGCCATTGAGGCGCTGCCGGCCCTTGGCTGCCGGAGTTTCCTCCAGAGCATCCTGCAACGCGGGCATCGTTTCCTCCAGCGCCTGCGCCGGCGGATGAGTCGCGAGACATCCCTTTTACCGGGCAGAAACAGCCCGTCAATCCAAACATCGCGTTATGAAGAGCAACGACACCAACGAAAGTCCACCCATCGAATCAGCGTCTAACCGGGATAATCCCTGCTTTGGCACCGCTCCCGATATTGCCACGCTCAATGTAATAACCGGGCAAGGGGCAAGTTTCCAACTGCCCTACGCCCAATTCCTGTACTCCGAATTGGGGGCCAACCCGGCCTTGGAAGAGGACGCTCAGGCGCCCCCGCAAAGGCTTGTTGTTCGGTTTGCCATGGCCGAGGTGATGGTTCTGGGCAGCGGGCTAAAGTCCATCGAAGGGGTCATCCAGAAGCATACATTGAAGTTCGTGCAATCTGCGGATGGGCGTCATGCCGCCGCGCTGAAGACCCACGTGGCCTCGGTCAGCATCGCTTTTGCAAAGGAGGCGCCATGAATCCTGAACGCCGGGAGTTCCTCAACCTGTTGTCCCCGCCGGGCCGGCTCACGACCACCGAGGCAGCCTGGAAGTTGGGCTTTGAACCGGGCCACATTCCCATCCTGGTCGGCGCCGGGCTGCTCCAGCCGTTGGGACACCCTCCGGCCAGCGCCATGAAATTCTTCCTGGCAGCGGAGATTGAGCAAAAGAAGAACGACGCCCAATGGATGACCAGGGCCTGCGAAGTCATTCGCCTGAAATGGAAGCAGAAGAATGAACGCGGCGCCAGGAGGAGGCTAAACAACTGTCATCTGAACGGAGAGGGGCCTCGTGCGAATCGTCAGCCCGCAGATCCGTAAATCCAGGAAATGCGTTTTCCATCGCTAATCAAGGATAATAGAGGAAGCAATATGGACAGTTATGAAGAATTGGAAGCACCAGCGGTAGGCCACGAAGACGGGCTGGACCCCGTCGGCAAAACGGCGGAGCAGGCCAACAGGCCATCCGCGCCCGAACGCTTGGCTTACTCCGTGGAGGAAGCCGCAGCCCTCCTGGGGGTGAATTATTTCAGCGTTTACCGGCTGATCCAGCGCGGCAAACTCAAGGCGTGCCGGGCGCTGCGCGGGAAGTTGCTCGTGCCCCGCGCCGAGTTGCTCAAGCTGTTGAACGCTGGATGAGGCCGCCGCAGGCGGGGACCTTGTCGTCTCTTGGACACCCAGGACAAGCACACGAGGCGAAAACTGAGACTGAGCGTCAAGCCTCGCAGGGTGGCGCCACGATCTGGCCGCGCGAGGCTCAAGAAGGTTTCCTGGTTGAGAATCGTTTAGACGTGACATGGGCCGGGTCGCCGAGCGTCATGCATAGGCTGGGCACAAAAGGTCTCTTCGACCGGCACGCGCTAGCCCAATGCCGCCGACAGAAACGCAGCCGCGGAATTGGGGTTTGACCGACTGGCGGATTAGTCATCAGGCCTCGCCGCAGTTCTATACTGCTGTTCTATACTATATGGCGTTTTTCCAGCCAAAAATGGCTAATCAGAAGAGGACGAAAAGCTGCAAAAACTAGAGGTAAGTGCTTGAGGACCAAGTCATTGTAAAGCATAGCTAAAAACTGCAAAAAGTGCCTTTTACAATTTCGAGTCAGGTGCCTTTAACCACTCAGCCACCCTTCCATCTGCCTGTATTTGCGCACTGAAATCGCTTTTCCTAGATTTCAGAGATTGCGTCTTCTGTCCCGCACTTCTATACCGCTTTCATGTCTGACAATCAAACCGGCAATACCGGCTTGCGCCGGCAGAAAACGCCTGTGGCCAACCTATACACAACGACATAATTTTTGCGGATATACCGCACAGAAGCAAACAAAAGACGCTTGCCATCCTCGCTCTCCGGCGGCGCCGCAGTTTCCCTTATTTCGGCGCCCGGAAGCCGCACTGGGCGGCCTTTTTCATCGCCTCCCGGCCTTCTTCGAACGTCAACAGCGGCGTGGTCTTGATGGCGCGGACCCCGCCGCCGGCAGCCACCGCCAGAGCGATTGCCGCCGCGCTGGTGTTGTCCGGCATCTGACACAACGCCACGATGTCGTATTCGCCAAAGGCCAACCAGAGGCCCTCAAGTTTGCCGCCCAACTTCTCCACCGCCGCCCTGACGACGGCGCTGCGGTCTTGGGGTTTTTTGATCAGGGTGGCCAGGGCCTCAGTCGTGTAGTTGGCTTGAGTCAGGTAATAAGACATATCGTCCTTTCGAGTCGTGGGTTAATGGTTCGTCACATCCGGGAGATTAGGCCGGGCGGCTCCGGTTCGCACGGAAAAAGATGGGCTCGGGCGATCGTACGGTGGACAAAGGCGCGCGCCGTGGAATAGAGTTCCGCTGCTTTGAACAGGCCTCTTGCTGGCAATTTAGACCGCCCTCCAACGCCCGCCAAGCCGGCGCGTTTGGCGCTGGTGATTGGCGTCCTGGCCACCGCGTGGCTGGCTTCGGCGACGGGGCCGTTGCGGGCGGGTGAGGAACCGCGGCCGGTCGAACGACGCGACCAATCGTGGCGCATCCGCTCGTTTGGCGCCGACGCCGGGCTGGCGCGCGTCAACGTTTTCCACCTCGACTTCCAGCGGGACGGCACGACGTGGATTGCGACCTCGGACGGTTTATATCGTTACGACGGTTATCAGTGGCGCCGATTCTCAGTAGAAGACGGCCTGCCGAGCGCCGTGATCCGGACCGTGCTGGTCACTCGCCGGGGCGTGCTCTGGGTCGGGACCGATCACGGCGCGGGCGTCTTTGACGGCCACGTCTTCCGCCGGATGGGTTCGGAGCGGGGCTTGGCCGGACCGTGCGTGCGCAGCATCGTCGAGGACCCGGACGGCACGCTTTGGTTTTGCTGTGACCAGTGGCCCGACGCTCGCGTGCCCGGCGGCTTATCGAGTTACCATGATGGCGTCTGGAAAACCTATCGAGAGCGGGACGGTCTGAGCGGGGACTGCGTGCTGGACTATTTCCGGGATTCGCGCGGACGGCAATTCGCCATGATTTCCGGCAAGGGCGTTGACTGCAAAGTCGGCGACCGCTGGCGCCCATGGAGCGTGCGCGGCTGCGCTCCGTGGTCGATGGCCGAAACGGCGGCGGCCGGCCTGGTCACGCACGACTTCCGCAAGGTGGTCGTGATTCGAGGGACGGTGACCAACGAATTTGCCGGCGCCGACACCCAGGCCGGACTCGGCAACGGCGCGCCGAGTCCGCTCTGCGCCACGCGCGACGGCGCCTTGCTCACGGGCAGCTTCCTGGCCAGCGGCAATCGCTTCGGGTTTTTCGAGTGGACGGGCGCCGCTTGGCGGCTGGTGTCGGCGGTGATCAACGTGAGGCGAACGATGGTGAATTACGTTCGCGAGGCGCCGGACGGGGCGATCTGGTGCGCCGGTCTCGGTTTCCTGCTGCGCTGGGAACGGCGCGGCGGCGAGTGGACCGAGTTCACCAACTTGGCTTCGCCGCAATTGCGCGACCGGCAGGGCCGGGTCTGGTTCGCCGACGCGCGCGCCGCCGTGCGACTGGAACACGGCCGCTTCGAATCGGAACCGGCCTTCCGCAGCCCGCTGGTCCTGGACGGCCAGGGCAACGTCTGGAGCGTGAACGACGACGCCGTGCGACTGCTTCGTGCCGGCGGCGGAGGCGCCGCGTTCACCCGCAAGGACATCGGCTTGCGAACCATCGGCGGAGACGCGTTAGACGGGCGCGGCCGGTTCTGTCTCTTCGGTGAGGATGCTCAAGGCAATCCCGCGCTCGCGATGTTCGGCGGCTCGCGGTGGACGCCACACGCAATTCTCCACTCACAAGACTGGCGGATCACCGGCGCCTGCGCCGAGCCGCGGCATGGCGGCCTGTGGTTGTTGTTGCGGTCCAGCGACACGGCTGGGCCGTTGCGGCTCGTCAGGGTCGGCGAAGGCGTTTCCGAAACGCTCGCGTTTGACTTCTGGCGCTACGGCGACGTGGGCCTGCTAGCTGACCGCCAAGGGGCGGTCTGGGTTTACGGCTACACGGGCTTGTATCGGCATGACGCCCTGGCGGGGCGGGACTGGCGTCACGTTGAAGCCATTCCCGGCAACCTTGTGCTCGCCGGCTTGCTCCGAAACGACGAGGCCTGGTTCACCTACGAAGGCGTCAGCGGCGGCCAGGACGGGCTGGCGCTCTACCGCCAGGGCCGGTGGAGGTTCTTCTCCTCGGAATCGGAAGCATCCTCTACCCTGGCAACGCTGGCACCCGACGGCACCCTCTATTTCGGCAGCGCGCTCGGCCTGCGTGTCGTGGGGCCGACGGAGCGGGCGCCGCGCGAACTGATCGTGCCAGGGGGCGGCGAAGTGCTCTCCGTCGTCCCGGATGCCACGAACGGCTTGTGGCTGGGCGTGCGCGACCCGCTGACGGACCTCGAATCGGTTTATCGGTACCGCCCGGACGGCATCCCGCCGCAGGCGGAGATCGTCGCGACGGACAAGGAAGTGCGCGAAAACGGATTCTTGAAAGTGCGGCTGGCGGCGATTGAACGCTTCGTGCCGCGCGCGGCTCAGGAGGCGGACCGCTTTTCCTGGCGGCTGGACCGCGGGGCTTGGAGCGGCTTCGCGCCGGCGCCGGCGAATGGGATTCCGGTGGCGGGTCTCGCCGCGGGCCGGCACACCTTGCGGGTGCGCGCCCAGGACGAAGGATTGGATGTCAGCCAGGCGCCGGCCGAGCTGGCGTTCACCGTTCTGCCGGTGCCCTTGCAAGAGCGTTCCTGGTTCAGACCGCTGGTCAGCGGCGTCTTCCTGTTGCTCTTGGCGCTGGCCGTGCTGTCCCTGGACCGCACACTCAGGTTCGCGCGGGCCAACACCAGGCTGAAGGAACAAATAGCGGTGCGCCGCCAAGCCGAGGAGGAATTGAAGGAAACGCACGGGGCTTTGCAGCGCGCGCACGCCGAGTTGGGGCAGACCAACGAGCAACTGGAACAACGCGTGCTTGAGCGGACCCGGCAGTTGCAAGCCGAAACGAGCGGACGATTGCAGGCGGAGGCGCGCGTCGCCGCGGTGGCGGCCGAGCGGAATCGTCTGGCCCGCGAGCTGCACGACAGCCTGGAGCAAGGTCTGACCGGAGTGGCGTTGCAACTCGAAGCGGCGGCCAAAGCCTTCGAGCGCAATCCGGAAAAGGCCCGGGGCCGGATGAATCTGGCGCGCGAGCTGGTCCGCCACAGCCAGGACGAGGTCCGGCGCTCGGTTTGGGACCTGCGTTCGCGGGCGCTGGAAAACCAGCTCTTGCCAACGGCGCTGGAGTACGTCAGCCGGCAACTGACGGAAGCCGCCGGAGTTGAGGCCGAGGTTGTCGTCCAGGGCGCGCCGCGGCGGCTGCCGGAGGAAGTGGAGAACCATTTGCTGCGCATTGGCCAGGAAGCCCTGACGAACGCGATTAGGCATGGAGGCGCCCGGCGGGCGGTGGTGGAACTGGAGTTTCAAGCGGAGGTGATCCGGCTGAAAGTCTGCGACGATGGCTGCGGCTTCGCCTCGCAGCGCCAGACCGAGCCGGAGGGGGGCCACTTCGGACTGCGGGGCATGGCGGAACGCGTGCAACGGCTGGGCGGGCAATTCAGCGTTGAAAGCGCGCCTGGCCGCGGCACGATTATCGCGGTTGCCATTCCGCTGTCGTCCATGGCAGAATCCTGAAGTCATGAGCAGGTCTGCGCGCATCGGGCATGGCCCCAAATAGCTGACTGCCAAGGAAGGCTATTGCGCGCCCGGCGAAAGGTCGTTTCCTGGAACCAGCTAGGTTGCGGACAGATGCCGGGCAAGGTTTTCCAGGTCCAGGGCCCAAAGCAGGGCCTTCTGTATCTGAATCACCACGCTCCGCTCAAAGCGTCCGCGATAGTTTGTCAGTTCATGGAACTGCACGCCGAAGACCCCTTGCACATTGGCGACGCCCTGGCTCTTGAGCCATGGCACCCGGGGCATGCGCACTTCGTAGCGGCTTGCCGTGTCGTCCAGGCTTAAGGGCACGGCGATAGCCACGGCCCTTGGCGCCTGGGGATCTTCGCGGGACATAACCACAACCGGCCTCACTTTGCGCACCAGTCCGAGGTCAACGATGAAGACCTCACCAATCTTCGGCTGTCGAGTCATCGAGGGCGCTCCAAAGTTCGTTCCGACGCTTGATGTCCACGAGCCCATCGCCGGTGTCCAACGACAACGGAACGCATCCAGTTCGGGCCATTTGGCTCATGAACATGCGGACCGTTTCTTCAAGAGATGTGCCCAGTTGCGCACTGACCCGCTTTGCGGCCTTGAGCAGGTGGGGTTCCACCCGACATCTGAAAAGCACAGTCATGTCACAATTGTGCTTCTTTGCTGGAAAAGGTCAAGCCCTCGGGAGATCTTTTTGCTCAGACAGCCGATTCACGGCGGGTCGCCGGCGAGAGCAATCATCGGTGCGGTCCGCGATTCGCACGGCTGGTGATGTGTCTGGAATCCGCCATCATCGTGAAGCTGCTCGCACGCGAGGCGGACAGTGACTGGCTCAATCGCGCAAACAATTGGCCTTTGCGTAGTTTGCGGTGCGGCCGGCAGACGTGAACGCCTAGACCCAGCAGTGAAAGCGCGCCTGGCCGCGGCACGATTATCGCGGTTGCCATTCCGCTGTCGCCCATGGCAGAATCCTGAAGTCATGAGCAAGTCTGCGGCGATCCGGTTGCTTCTGGCTGACGACCACTATGTGGTGCGCATGGGTCTGGCAGCCATCTGTGAACAGGAAGACGACCTGCGCATCGTGGCGCAGGCCGTCGATGGCGCTGAGGCGGTGGAGTTGTTTCGCCAGCACCGGCCAGATGTTGTGTTGATGGACCTGTTCATGCCCCGGCTCAGCGGCGTCGAGGCCCTGCGGGCCATCCGCAAAGACTCACCGTCCGCGCGCGTCATCATGTTGACAACCTACGACGCCGATGAGGACATCTACCGGGCGCTGGAGGCCGGCGCCTGCGGTTATGTGCTGAAGAACATGCCCGGCGAGGAACTGTTCCGCGCCATCCGCCAGGCGCACGTGGGCCGGAAGTATTTGCCGACGGTGGTCGCCAGCCGGCTCGCCGAGCGGCTGGAGCAGCCGGCGCTGACCGCGCGGGAGGTGGAAGTGATGCGCTTGGTGGTGGCTGGCGAAAGCAATAAGGAAATCGCCGAAGCTATGAAGGTGACCGAGCACACCGCCAAAATGCATCTCAAGAACATCTTCGCCAAGCTGGGCGCCCGCGACCGCACGGAGGCGGCCATGCTGGTGTTGCGCCGCGGAATTGTCCTGCTGACCTGAACGGGGGTAGGGCGCCCGGCACTGCCGTCAAGTTTAGGCGGCGCAGGATTCCCGCTCTTGATCATGCTCTTGCTCTCCACCCTTGAGGGAGAGCAAGAGCATGAATTAGCATACAAGATAGGCGGGCGCTGTTCCACAAAGGAGTAACAGCCCCCTTACTCTTCCGAGTAACGCTTGCCGCGACACGCAGGACGCCGCTGCGGGCGACTACGCAGGGATCCAATTGAGGCAAATCGACGTGAGCACCCTCAGCGGCTGCGGCAAACGCAACCCAGACTCATGGTATTGCAAGCGCATGTCCGGTCTGAAGCCGCAACCAAGCGAGGGTGCTCATGTCAACTCGCCCCAATTTCGTTTCTCTGTCATTGCCTGATGAAGCACAGAGTGGTCCTGGTTATAACCGGTCTCATGGTATCTTCCTGCTACGTCCCGACCGGCTTTCAAAATCCGAAAATTGTTTGAGGTCGCAGGGCAGGACGGTTATGACCACCGCCGCTATCAACCGCAACGCCGTGGTCAGGTACAGGATTAACCGGGCGATGCCGGCCAACTGGCGTTCCCTGCCTGAGGCGAGTGCGCTGGCCGTCTGCTGTGCCAAGACCATCTGCAGCGGCATGCTGGGGACAAACAAGGCCAGGGCCAGCAGGGCCAGGAACACGCCGTACTCCGCAGGCCCCTGTTCGCTTAGCCAGCAGATGCACCGCCCACATCAGGATGCCGCCCGCAACGTTGGCAATCATGAGCCAGCCGCAGGCCCGGAAGAAACTGACTCGGTGATCGGCCTTTGGCGGCGCCGGTCTGTCGATGCTCTCAGAAATCGTTCCACTTTGACTGCTAGCGATACAATTGGTTCAAGGGTCCTCGCCCAGCGAACACGTCAACATCGTGGAAATTGGATACGGATGCACTAAGATTCCGCTATACAAAAGCCAAGCACGAAGCAAACATTGGGCTGCAGCCTTATCTGTAAAGGTGTTGCCAACAATCGCCGCGCCGCTCATTTGAAGAGGGGCGGCGCCGTCTTCAGGTAGCGGCGGACCACCGTCGCGAAGTCCCATCGCCGTGCCTGGTCTGGGCGCAATTGGACGGTAACTCCTTTCGGCACCGTGAGGGCGGGACGTGATCGAGGCAGGTGCAGAACTATCCGCTGCGGGGGTTGACGACGCGGGGGGATGAATTGCACGTCCAGGCCTCGCGCTTTTCCACGGATTCGCAGGGTGAGCGGTCCGAAATCAGTCGGCGCGTTTTCGATGCGGATCTCCTTGCCGGGAGCGAGCCACTGGTCCGGCACGCCCAGGAGCAAGTGGAGTTCGTTACGGCATTCGTGAATCAAGGCATGGCGAAACATGATGGCGAAGTTGGCCGCGCCGGTCGGATGTGGGATGGTCTCATTCCAAGCGTACCGCCGCTTGTAATACACACCTTCCGGGAAGGCGTGGGTGGCCGTTGAATGCAGGAGATACCAATAATACTCTTGGACGAAGGTATCATGCTCGCCGCGAATCAACGAATCCATGGTGGTGTAGGATGAGAGGTAGGGATGGATGGCGCCCTTGGCTCCGGTCCAACGGATCGTGTGTTCGACAAAGCCGCCGCCGTGGTGTTCGCGGACCTCGGTCAAGAGCGCCGTTACGCGCGGGTCGTGAGGGTCGAACAATTCGGTGGGCCAGAGGATTTCCGTATTTCCCCAAGGAGTGCCCACCCTTTCCCAGCTTGGCGGAAAATAGGGCAACCCGGTGCGCTTCCAGGCCGCGTCAATGGCGTGGCGGTAGTCCGCGGCTTCCCGCTGGAAATCGCCCGCGTCGGCCGTGTCGCCCAACGCGCGCGCGGCGTCGGCGGCGCAGAGCAGCCCGCGCAGGTTCCAGAAATCATAGCCGACGATATGATGCTTGCCGCCCACCAGGTGTTCGCCGTCGGCGAAGGAGACGCCAGGAAGCAAGCCGGCGAACGGCGAGTTATCCTGGGCCTGACGGCGAGCCCGCTTGAGCCACTCCACGGCGCGGCGCATCTGTGGATACACTTTGCGGAGCCAGGATAGATCGCCGCTCATTTTCCAGTATTGCCACAAAGCCCACAGGGCCTGCCCGTTGCCGTCCAACTCCCGTTCCGGCGATCCGAAGTGGCCATCAGGGTGTTGCGCGCGAAGAAAAAAGGGGAGGGCCTTTCGGACCGTGTCCCAGAGGCCGGCTTCCTCCAGCTCGAGCAACTGATAGGCGCCGTCCCGAACATAGAAGGTGTCATAAAAGCCCTCGCCGCCGTGCAACTCGCCGTTGTCGCTGACGATGAATTGACAGACGTGGGCGGCGCGCAAGGTGTCCATGGATTCCTTGTCAGGCACTTCGAACCGGGCGCCCTGGGCGAGCAATCCGCGCCAGAAACGGACCGTGCGCTTCAGCCAGACTTGTGGCGAGGCGCCGGCAAAGGCTTGGCTATCCGCTACCGGCATGAAAGGCGCGCGAAAGCAGGTGACGGCGGTCTGGTGCGGCGCGAGGGTGGGGCGCCAGTCGGTCAACGACGCGGCGCCGTTGGCGCTAACCCGAGCCAGTCGGACGCGCGCCTCCGCAGGCCGGCTGCCGGCATTGATGGCTTTGACCTGAATCCAGTTCAGGTAATTCTCACCTTCGGTCGGCCAATTGAACGCCGCCTTCCAATCCTTGACGGTCGGCAACGGCGTAGCCCAGAGCGTGAAGTGGTAGCGCACCCCGGCTTGCTCGGTGTGCAGCAGAACGATTGGCAGCCAGCCGTCGAGCAGCGTCTTGGTTTGTTGGCGGCTCAACGGTTTGGGCGGCGTGCCGGCCGATAGGCGGAGCTTGGTGTTGTCCGCCAATACCAACTCATTTTGGGGCGTGATGCGGGTGGCATAGTCGTAATCCTTCAGGCCGATGACCTGCCAGGAATTCTGAAAGTAATCGAAGGGAACGCCTGCTGAGACTTGTTCGGGAAAATCCTTGGCATAGCGCCGAAGCAGCGCCGGCACGTTGTTGGGGACGAGATAGATTTTGCCTCGAATCCGTAGCGACTGCCCAGGCCCGATTCCGCCCAAGCGGAAGTCCGAGTGCAGGCAACGGGCAATGCCTTGAAACAGTTCCTGGTAAGGTTGCCAGGCGGTGGCAAAGATCATTTTGTCATCCTTGCTGAAGCAACCGATCAGGCCGTTGCTCGGCGCCAGCTTGCTTAACGGACGCGGGTTGAGGTCCGCGCGGGAAACGCCGGGCGCGCCCCACACCTGGCCGGGCATGTAGCGCGCGCGCGTGGCCCAATGCCGCGTCGGCAGGCGGGTGAGCCGGCCGTCCAGAAAGATGAAGCATTTGGGCAGGTAATCATTGAGGTCGCCCTGACTGAAATCCGGATTGAAGCCGGCGAAGGCGCCCACCCGCACGCACGGCTGCGCCCAAACCGCCTCTGAACGACGTGCGGTCGGGTTGTGCGCCACAAGGCGGAAATCCACCTCGTCCTCGCCGGCGGTGATCGTGTGCTCGACGATCAGCCCGTCAGCCAAGGTGTCACGCAGCCGCAGGACCTTCTTGTCGGGGCTCAGGGAAACCAGCTTGCTGGTGTAAGGAATCACGGTGTGGTTGACCCAATCCGCGGCAGTAGAACCGCCGCGGCAGTAGGCCTCCAGGTAGTTGACGCGAAGCTCGCCGGTCGGAATGCGAGCGTCGTGGATGACGAGCCAGCCGCCATCCCGTTCCAGGGTGAGCCCGGGTGCAGCCGCGAACGACGGACACGAGGCGGCCAGCAGCGCCGCCAACGTGGTGAAGAGAAAAGTGGTCCTGGTCATAACAAGGTTCATGGAGTGTTTCTTACCGTGGTCCAGCTATTTTTCAAAGTCCGAAAATTCCTTGAGCAGAAAGTCATCCACCCAGACCGTGCCGTGGCCGGTCACGAGCACGTATAGGATGACGGCATGAGCCTTTTTCCCGGGGGTAAAATCCAGCGATACCTCGTGCCAGCCTGTCAGGCCGGTAATGGGCTGGCCAGTGTGGACCGCGGTAATATTGTTGAAGGTAAAGAGGCATTCATCAGCCCTGAGCACGGCTTGGCCGCTGGTCAAATCGGTTTTCACCCACGCGTACAGGCGATAGTGCCTTCCCTCGGTGACATGCACCGTGCCGAAGTCCGTGAGGAACTTCACCGGCCTGCCGTTGGCCCGCATTCGCAACGAGTGCGTGCCGGAATGAGCGCAGTCGGACACCACCGAGATGGGCGCCCTCGGGTCGTCTTCCGGGTACGCGAAAGCAACCCCTCGAAAAGAACCGGCGGGGTCCAGTTTGGTCTCGAAGTCCGTTGGCACGCCCTGGGTAAAACCCCAATAGGATAGCGTTGGAGGATGGCCCATGTACAAGTCAATCAACCTCGCCTTTTGGGCCAGCCAAATGGAAACTTCCGGAGGCAAAGAGACCAGATTATAGATCGCGCGGGAGACATACCTGCCGGCTTCGTCTCTTTCACACCGCGCCGGGTCCCCGGGCCTCCACATGATATGTTCGTCCAGCATATTGGGACAAGTCGTGGAGGTGGTTCCCGGTGTGGACTTCAGGATCTCGAGCGCCGGACTCCGGTCCTTTTCACCGAAATAGCCAATAAACCCGCCGGTTCGGATCAGGCGCTGGCCGGTCATATCCTTGTTGCCGGGAAGCGTGGCGCCGATGTTACTCTGGTTCCAGCGCAGGATCTGCCCGCCCGGGTGCTGCCAAAGGATGTAGGAATAACGTTTGAACTCCAGCCGGTCGTCGGTGGTGCCCTTGGGCAGGAAATTGCAAAACTCAAAGTTCCCCGGCTCCCGTGAGCGGAATTCATCCACACAGTGAAGAATGTAGCCGAAGTCGGGGTCAACCTCCCAAGTCAGGGTCTTGCGGCGGAACCTGCCATCGGCAAAGTGGAGGACGATACGCAGGGTTGCGCGCGCGGGCATCCCCTCGAACTTGTAGCTGGCCCGGGTAGGTTTGGGTAGAAAGGTCTCGGCCATGGTCAGGCGATCGCCGAGTTGGGTGGGTGCGTGGTAAAGCCTCGGAAACGGTGCATTTGGCAGGGGATGGCAGGGGTTGAAGTTGTCCAGTTCGGCGAAATCCACATCCCGAACGACCAGGCCAACGTGCGTGGTTCCGTCGAGGATCCACCATTTGCCGGGCGCAAATTCTTCGACGTGGAAGTTTGGTTTGTAGGCGGCGAAACGGCCTTGCAGGTGCTCGCGCGCCAGGTATTCGCGCAAGATGGAAGGTGGCGACGCCGGCGAGTGCCGTGCGGAGCCCGCCATGGTTAAGGCTGAAGCCAAGCAGAGGACGAACATCATCCCCGCTTCGCGTTTAATCGAATACTGAGCAGTTCTCATTGGATCTATTCTCGTTAGTTGAAGGATTTTGCGGTTTGGGCGGACCCAGGTCTCCTTTTCACCACGCCGGCGAACCGCACCGTGCGCAGGCCGAACCGGGCCATCGCCACCTCGGTTTCACAGCGGCGATCGGCGGTGGGATGGACCTTGAGCTTTTCTCTGATTCGATCGTCGAGTTTGATCAACTCCGCGTGGCGAGGCTTCAGGGCCAAAGACAGGCGTTTTGGCGAGGCGCCCCCGAACGATGGGTAACACCGTTCGGGGGCAACCCCTCAACCCACCTATGCTGGACGAAGCCTATTCGCCCAGCCCGATGAAACACCCCGGCTTTGCCGGGAGGCACGCAGATTACTTCGAGAGCGTGGCATAGAGCGACCAATGATACGAGCCGCTGCCGCTCGGATTCGACGGATAAGGAGAGGGCAGAGTGGTATAGTTGCCTTGCCAAAAGGCGGTGCCCGTGTTGTCATTTTGGAAACCCAGGCCGTTATCGCTGGGCAGATAGGCCAGCCAGTACGTGCCGGCGGGCAAAGAAACCGGCGTGGTCACGTCTTGGGTATTCCAACCAACGACCGGAGTGAAGGTGGCCGTTGAGGCCATCAATGTGCCCGGTTGGCCGCCATTGTCGCTGTAGATGCCCAGTTGCAAGGTGCCGGCAGCGGTCCTCACATAGAAGCTCAGGCTCTGGATGGTCGCCGTCTCCGAGAGCGTGGCGGATTGGGCCAATGCCAACCCGCCGTTGCCGCCATCGTTATTGGGCAGAACGTTGGTTTCGCCGATGGTGATTTGTTGCGCCACGGACGCGGGCCCGAGCCGGTAGAACATGGTCCCGGTTGAGGCATCCACCTCGATGTAGCTCTTGAGGCCCTGGAGTTGGGTTACGGCATTCGTCGCGGGTGTCCACGGCCCCGAAACGGCCGGTGCCTGCAGCAACACCAGGCCGGCGGCCACTGGGTCCGGCCAGTTGATGAGCAAAGTGCCGTGGGAGGAAGTGCTCACCCACAGGCGCGGGGGGGCCGTCGCCGGTGCGGCTTCCATCTGGAGGCTGACCCAGGCGCTGGGATTGGCCCAATCGCCTGGCTGTGCGGAGAACGTCCAGTAGCCCTGCTGGGTCGGCGGCCAGTCATTGCCGTTGTCGAAGCCGAGGTTGAAGCCGACCATCTGGCCCATGACCGGGGCCGTATTGGTATGCCAGAAAGTCGAGCCGTCCGTGCCGACCAGCACCCCCCACGGGAAGCGCGCTTCAACAGTATAGCCTTTGCCATCGGGGTGATCAACGATGGCAATGTTGTTGGACGGGGCGTAATCCGGGTGGTCCGCGTAGTCAATCGGGCTCAACACGCCTTGTTGGTAAACCCCCATGTTGGGATGAGGGCCGAAGCTGATGAGTGTCTGGAAATCGTTGGTGTAATTCCACGTCGAGCGGCTGGGGTCGGAGCGGTCATAGCTGAAAAACCACTCGAGGGCGTCGCCGACGGACAGATTGGCAAAGTGGGTATTGCCGTTGGCATCGGTCCAGGTGGTGCCGTCGGCGTTGGTGAGGCTCCCGTCAAGCTGATCCTGGTTGTCGCGCGGCACGGCGTCCCAGATGTCCACGGCGACATAGAAGTAGTTGCTGTCCCAGGCGGCCTTCGAGACGGCGGACCACATGTTGGTGTAATTGGGAACGGTGTTGGTGGTGAACACGTCCTCGAAGAAGTTCGATAGGCTGCCATCGGTGTTCGTGTAGTACAGGTTGGTGCTGTTCTCAATGACGACATTGGTGGTCCAGTAGCCCACCGGGGACTCAGCGGAGGAATCGTGCCAGACAAGCTGGTTCGGCTTGTTGACCACGAAAGGCATGGCGTTGGCCCAGGCGGCATCGTCGAGTTTGCCGTCGATTTTGACCGGGGTATCGGTGTAGTAGATGTGATAGTTGATCGGATTCGTCGTCGAGATACTCACCTTGCGGATGTATTCAGGGCCATCGCCCTCGTCCCAGATCCGGAAATCGGCGCCGCCGGGTTGGCGTTTGCCGAAATAGGCAAAGGGCAGGTGGAAGACTTTGGTCAGCCACTGGCCGGAATTGTTCTTGGCCACGTCTCCGAAGGTTTGGGAGATGGTGAACCGGTCCACGTCGGGGTTGGGATTGGCGGGGTCAGGCAGGGCGTCGTACTGCAGTTGCCACAAGTCGTTGCCCACGTCCAGGTATTCCACCGCAACGTAGATGGAAGACATATTGTCGCCGAGGGCGTTGGTGGCTTGGTAGAGGAAATTCGTTGCGGCCTGGAAGTAAAGGTAGCCTCCCGCAGTGTAGGCGGAGGGGTCCGGCAAGGTTGCCCAAGAGGCGTCGTCGAGCAGCAATCGGTTGAGAAGCAGGGTGTCGGTCGTTGGTGGGTTGGCGTTAAGCAAATCAGTCGTGGCCTGACTTAGGGTCACGTTCGCAAAGCGAGCCGCGTCATAGATCGACGGTCCTTGCAGGACGGCATTGATGTTGGTCGTGAGCATGAGGGCGAGCAGGCCGGGATCCATGTTCGGGTCCGGGTAATTGGTGATCGCCGCCTGCGTCTTGGCGTCGAAGGCGGCGACGAGGAAGGTCGCGACTTCATTGCCGGGGACCCGTTGCTGGCCCAGTTGGAGCAGGGGCACGTACTGTTCGAGGAGCAAGTCATAGTTATTCGTGAAGTCGCCCACGGCAAACAGCGCGTTAGTGACGGTGCCGGCGCTGGCCGTGGTGCGGCACACCGAGCCGTTGGTGGTGACGACCTGAGACACCCCGCTGTAATCCCATTGGGCGCCATCCATGGGCGAGATGAGGAACAGATTGTCCGGGACGTTGGTCGAGTTCAAGATAATACTGACGTAGCTGGGCGGGGTCTGGCCCAAGGCCGGCAAGCCGAGCGCGATGAGCGCGGCGGCACCGCAGGCGAGGCGGGCCAGTCCAAGCCGTTTCACGAATGCTTGTTTCATGAGTGGTTTCATAATTACTGCCTAATGGTTTGCTTTGGTTTGTTGCAAAATGACGGACTGTTAGCCTCGGATGGTATGAGGGCGCAAGGACAGCGACAATTCCTCGAAGGAGTAATGCCGCGCTTACTCTTTCGAGGAATGGCCGCCGGCCCGCCTGCTCGCTAACTTTACGGGCTCCGGGCCAGGACGGGTCCCGAAGAAGCTGAAAGCCTGGGCCGATGCGCAACAACGCATGGGGATGACATCCAGACAGCGGCCAGGAAAATTGCGATTCTCCTGTTTCTTTCGACTCAGCCTTGAGCTCTAGCCGCACACAGATGAGGGGATGACTTCGAGACAACGACTCGCGGGGCAGCGATATTGCGCGAAGGAGTAATCGCGCCGCTGCTCCTTTGGGTAATTGTGTACGCTTCCCTCGAGGAGATATATTCGATTTAAGATCATGTGGATCATCCCGCGAGTAATAGCTATTATCCTGGCGACGAGATGAACCGCTTCAACCAGGTCGCCATAGCCAACCCGGCTGAACTCCGCTTCGGCATTTGCCGAAGGCCGCTCACAACGCGGCGCGGCATGACGATCGGCGGCGGGACGGTTTATCCGGAGCTGAACTTCACCCTCCCGCCGATGTTGGTGAATGAAACCACGATGCCGGACGTGCGGGCGCAGTACCAGCAGATCATCACCGGCGCGCTGCAACGGGCGGTGGAACTGGAGGCGCACGGGCTGGTCATCGAGTTCGAGACGCTGCCGCCGATGACGGAGCATCCCGCTTGGGGCACCGAGTTGACCCGCATCCTCGCCGACGCGATGGCGAGCGAGCACGCCAAGCACGGCCTCAAAAGCGTCCTGCGAATCACGCCCAGCGACACCCGCGAGATGGAGCGCCCGCCCCGGATGCGGAGCGGGCCGCTTCACGAGTCGATGCTGGCCACCTTTGCCGGTTGCGCGAATGCCGGCGCGGAACTGTTGAGCATCGAATCGGTCGGCGGCAAGGAGGTCCACGACGAGGCGTTGATGACGGGCGATCTCCGCGCGGTGATCTTCGGCCTGTGCGTGCTGGGCGTGCGCGACATGCGCTTCCTTTGGTCCGAGTTGGACCAGATCGCGCGCGCGCACGGCGTGTATTGCGCGGGCGACACGGCCTGCGGCTTCGCGAACACGGCCATGGTGCTGGCCGAGCAGCGCATGATCCCGCGCGTCTTCGCCGCCGTCGTGCGCGCCGTGTCCGCGGTGCGCACGCTGGTCTGTTATCAACCTGACTCGCTATGAAATGGACAAAAACTCTTAACTCACCAACTCCAAAGGCCAATAAACGGAGCGGTCGCGCGCGGTGGCGATGGTTCCTGATGGCTGCCTCAAGCGCCGCTTGCTGTTGCGTGGCGGCTTACGCACAGAATACATCGGCGGGGCCTAAGCCGGAGCCGGTTGCCGCCCAACGCGCCTTTGAACTGCGCATTCTGGACCGGACGATCCAAGAGCCTTGGCTCAAGTCCGTGGGCGACCTCAACGGCGATGGCCGTCCGGATCTCATCGTCGGCGGCGCCCGGAGTGGCGGCTTGGTGGCATTTTACAACGACTATCCGAACTTCGACCGCGTGGTGATGGATGGCACCCACGCCTATAGCACCGACGGCGAGGTGGCCGACATCAACGGCGACGGCCGCAACGATTTCGTCGCGATCACCTACCCCTCGGGGGTCGTGTGGCTCGAACAGACGCACAACGGCTGGAAACCGCATCCCATCGTGAACGAAGTCTGGCACGACGTCGAAGTGGCCGATCTGGACGGAGACGGATTGCCCGACCTGGTGGGGCGGAACCAAAAGGAATGGCCGTCCGGAAAGGACGCGGGCAACATCCTCCACCTCTGCTGGCAACGTCGAGAACACGGCGCCGTGGCTTGGGACGAAACTACCATGCCCTGCCCGCCCGGAGAGGGCCTTCTGGTCGCCGACGTCGATGGAGACGGGCGGCCGGACATCATCGTGAACCAGCGTTGGTACCAAAACCTCGGCCATCGCCAGTGGGCCGAGCACACCTACGCCGCCGACGCTGACTGGAACTGGCCGAATACGTTCATTGCCCTGGGCGACATCAACGGCGATGGCCGCGCCGATATTGTCCTCTCGCCCTCAGAGCTCGCGGGCCACCATTACAAGGTCTCCTGGTTTGAGGCGCCGGTCGATCGCACCGCCGGCCCCTGGCGGGAACACACCATCGTGCCCCACACCGAGACGGTTCTGCATTTCATCGGCGCGGCGGATTTCGATGGCGACGGGCGCGTGGACGTGGCGACTGCCCACATGCCTCAAGGAGCCGATCCCGACGATGTGACCGTCTATTTCAACCGCGGGGTTAACCGGAGCGGCCGCTGGGTCGATCGTTGGGCGCCGCTGGTCATCTCCCACGACGGTTCGCATAGCATGCGCATCGTCGATCTCGACGGCGACGGGCGCCCCGACCTCTTCGGGGCGAACTGGACCGCCGGCCAGGGCCGGGACGACTCTCGCTCGACCACTGGGTGCGACACGTCATCGACCCGGCGCGACCCTGGCGCGCGGATTTCATCGGGGCCGCTGACATCGACGGCGACGGCCGCAAAGACATCGTCACGGGCGCGTGGTGGTATCGGAACCCGGGCCGGCCGGGTGGGCATTGGGCACGCCACACGATTGGCGCGCCGCTCAACAATATGGACGCCATATATGATTTCGACCGGGATGGGCGCCCGGACATCCTGGGAAGTGAGTGGAAAGGCAGCGGCAACAACCCAAGATTTGCTTGGGCCCACAACGACGGTTCGGGCTCATTCACGGTGCTTACCAACATCGCTCCAGGCCACGGCAACTTCCTCCAGGGAGTGGCCGTGGACCGCTTCATGCCCGGCGGCCCTCTCGAAGTTGCCTTGACGTGGGACATGCCGGGCATCGGCGTCGAGATGTTGACCGTGCCCGCCGACCCGCTCGACCACGTCTGGCCATGCCGGACGATCTGAGCCTGGACGTGGTGGACATGGACCGAGACGGCGACCTGGACGTGGTCGTCGGCGAGCACAACCTGGCCCATCCCTCAAGAGCGCGCCTGATGATTTTTGAGAACCTGGATGGCAAGGGCTTGAGTTGGGCGAGGCACGTCGTGTACACGGGAGATGAACATCACGATGGAGCCCAGGCTGTAGATATAGACGGCGATGGGGACCTGGACATCATTTCAATCGGCTGGGGACATCCGCGCGTCTTGCTTTACGAGAACAAGGCGATTGACCGAGGCGCCAGCCCGTAGAGCAAGCCGACCCCGGTCGATTCAAACCCGGCCGCCGTCGCGCACGCGAAGCGCTTTTACATGGCGAAATCTTGATCTGCGGTTCAGGGCGCATATCCTATGGATATGCGCAATTACAAACAGCTCACTCGGTTTCCGGGCGAAGACAAGGCCCTCCTGGAAGCGGCACGGGAAGTCACGGAACTGACCATCAACGGACTGATCGCCCGGGCCACGCACGAGCGGTTGCCCCAGATCGTCGCCGAAACCAAAGCCCGGGACCTGACACCGCTGCCCGAGTCGGCCATCGCTTCCGCTTACCGCAATATGTCCGAAGCGGAACGTATCGAAGACCGGGAGCTGGGGCGTGCTTCAATGCGGGCGCAAAAGGGCCAGCCGTGAAGCAGCGGGACACCAGTTAAGCCGGGTTCTTGAGTTCCTCAAATTCTCTACCGGTGCATTGACCGAGCCTATCCGGCGAGGTAAGCTCTCCGTGGACTATGCAAACGGTGTACATTCGCTTTACCAGCGAGGCAGATCGGGAGAGGGGCTTCTATGAGCTCGCGACGCGAGCGCGAGTAGCGAGTCTTCCTGGTCAGGTTTACCAAATCCCGATCGGCGCCATCACCCTGCTTGAGAACGAAAACGTCGGCTACCGGCGCGCGACCGACGAAGAAGTCAGAGTTGCAAATGATCAGGTTCGAAATTCTGCTCCCGCTTTTCTATAACGACGGCCGCAGGATCTAGCGCCAGAAATTCGTTATATCTGATGACGAGTTGGTTAACGCCTTCGGCGCAACCAGCACCGATGCCGTAGTCGTCCGCGGGCGATGGGCCTACGGCAGCACCAAATTCAGCGACCAACTGATCCGCATCCGCGTCGATGCCCAAGACACTCCCCTGAACTGGCGGAAAATGCGGGATGCAAAGGAGTTGCTGAAGCAGCGGTTTGAACAGATCGACATCTGGGTAACGGCGCATCGAATTGACGTCCTTTAGAACGGGCCGGCAGACCTGGATGCTCCCTCCAATGCCGGGCGACGAACCGCCCGCCGATTGCACCTGGACTTACTCCTTTGGGGAATAGCCCTCTGGGTGGGGGATTGGCTAGGCTGGCACAAATGTTTATTTTGTGCCAACGAATATTCTTGCTGGTGGCGCTGTTCCTGCTGAGCGCCATGCCGATCACCGCCTCGCCTTGGCCCGTTCCGGGTCCCCAACTGGAGCCGGTCTTTAGCCCCACAAATTCAACCGCCGGTCTCCCCGCGCCGGCCTGTTGGCCAGTGCTGCGCTATGAAAGGCCGTTGCGGTGCCTGGTGCAATTATCGAAGACGGGCGGCAGTTGGGTGTCGCGCTATGAACGTGTTACTCGGCGGCTGCGCGCTTCCCTGGACGTGCAATACACCGATGACGCCGGCTTCGACGTGTACCATGTTTTTGACAAATGGAACGACATCGAGCCCAAAGGCCACCCCACCGAAGCCGAAGTTACCCGGCGCGCGCTCGGCGAGATGGAGAAAGCGATTGCCCGGCGTAACGGCCATAGCCCTTACGACGTCGTGTTTCTTGACTCGCCGCAGACGGTCCTGCGTGATACGGCGTTGCAAGAGAAGCTGCTGGAGTTTGTCCGTTCGGGTGGCATCCTGGTGGTCTGCGCCCAAACGCCTCCAGCGGCGGATGCTCCGCTGGGCAAGGTCTGGCCAGCGCGCCCAGCGGCACGGGGCGCATCGTCGGCGCCGAACTTCGGCGGGTTGCAGCGCGCGGACGGACCGGAGCTTTCCGGCATCCCGGTCCACCGCCTGAGAAGCTCCGACCGCAGGCCAAGAATGACTCCCGCCAACGGTGCGACACAACTCTCCAGCGGCGTTGGAGCAATCTACCTCCGGAAGGTATGTCAAGGGGCAATTCTGGTCGTGCCGATGGGCCCCATCTCGCTGAGCGAACAACAGCTTGAAGCCGGCGGTGGCGGCTATGACCAGGATGACATCTGGCTCAGACTCTGGGACCAATTGCTCTACACGCTCGCTGGCGGGACCCAGGCGATCCCGGCCTACACTGATTTGAAGCCCGGCAAGAGCGAGGCGCCCGCGGGCCAGGACTACGTGTTGCCAGCCCGGCTGGTCAACCGAAGTTGCCGAGACCGGCTGGCCCTCTCGATTCATGTGACCACGCCGCACGGGCATGTAGTCTATGCCCACGAGGAAACTAGCCTTCTGCAGCCCGGCGCTGAGAGGTCATTTCAAGTGCGCGTGCCGGTGGCGCGCCAGTGGGCCGCGGGTTTGTATCCGGTTTATGTGACGGTGGGGGACGCCAAAACGAAGCGACAGCTTCAACAATCTCTGGAGTATGTGCCCGTCACCGGAGTTGTTCATTTGCACCTTGCTTCGAGTCAACTCGGCTATCGCCTGGGCGAAGACGCCCATTTTGCCTTGACTGCCTCTGCCTCCGCGCCTTGGAATGGCAGCCTCCGATTCGGGGTGTTTGACTTTCGCGGCCGGCTATTGGCCATGCGAGAGAAGGCGGTCCAGTTGAACGCGGAAGCACAGCGGCTCCCATTCAGCTACCACGTGGTGGACGACGGCGTGCGGGCGGACACGTTGTGGGCGCGCGTCCTCGCAACGCGGCGAGGCCAGACTTATGCCCGCGCCGAAGCCAAGTTCTACGAGTATGATCCCTGGAGTATGCGCAACGAATACCAGTGGTCCACCTGGGCCGCGATGGTCTGTGCGCCCCCATCGTTGGTGCCGAGAGCCATGCGCCTGATGGCCTTCGCCGGCATGAACGCCCTGGGCTACCCCTACGAAGGCCGGCCCTATTCAACCATCGGAACCGCGTATGCCGCCGAGCGCTGGGGCTGGCGCTATTACGACGAAGGCATCGGCATGAACACCTGGAACCCGGTGATTGACTACGACAGCGACGCTGAGATTGCGGCGGAGTTGCACAGAGAAGCCCAAGGCGCGCTCGGGAATCCCGTCTTGCGCTCCGCGGCATTCGTGCTCGGCTCCGTCGGGGAAGAGGCCGGCTTCAAGAAGGGTTGGGGCGCGCGTTATTATTGGGACAAGCCGGTGGCGCCGGAGAAGGCTTGCAAGGCGCTGCAGTGGTATTTGAAAACCAAGTATCCGTCGCTTGAGGCGCTCAACGCCGCCTGGAAGTCCAAGTTCAAGAACTGGGACGAAATCAAGCTGACCAAGGAGTTCTCCGGCGGCCCGCCGAACCTGGACGCCGACGGCTGGGCGCACCCCAAAGCCTCGCCGGTGGGCGCGGGCGTGCGGGCGGTGAGCATTGCTCCTTATCAAGACACCGCCAACTTCTACGACTGGTATTACGATAAGATTGTGGGGATCGCGAGGCGCATTTTCCATGATGAAATCAATCCCGTGACACTCACCATGTCATCCGCGCCGACGATTGGCTCGGCGGACTATGACGTCCGCCAGGACGGCCCCTCGATGTGGTACGAGAGCCAGTTCTATTCCACTCAGGACGGGCCGGAGCCTGGTTTTGGATTGATGTGGGGACATTTCGACTCGTCGGTCAAAACCGAAGACCTGTTCTGGGGACTCTTGCTGACTCGATCGGGCCACAATGATTACTGGGTGGATATGCCGCTCATGTTCAACAATGATTTCACCCTCACCCGCGCCACCTTTGCCCTGCGGCGTTGGACCCACCGGCTCGCCGGGCACGAACGCACCATTCTCGACAGCCGGACGGCGCCCTCCGGCGTCGGCATCCTGCCCGCCAACGGCGTCGGTCCCCAGCCGGTGACAAAATACGGTTTCACGCCGCCAGGGGATTTTGGAGATATGACCACGTCGCTAAAGGTCGCTCTCAACCAGGCGGGCTTCGGTTATGAAGTCATTACACCCAAGAAGCTTTCCGGCCATGCGATCGTTTTTGCCATCGGACGGCGCGCGGTTTCACCCGAACAAGCGGAAGCCTTAGGCCATTTTGTCGAAGGGGGCGGCACACTGGTCTTCACGCCGGAGTTTGCCTGCCAGACCGGGATTGGCGCGCCGCAAGAGGTCTCGCCGGGTTGCGGCTTGGCCGGCCAATGGCGGTTCAAAGTGACCAAGCCCGGCATCGGCGCCACGGCCGGCAAGGCTCGACTCGATGGCTTGGGAGAAGCTTGGAGAGGTCTGGAAATTGCCACCAAACCCGGTTACCTGGAACAAGTGGCGGAGCAAGGCTGGAGGCCGTTGGCGACGTACCCCGGCGGCGCGCCTGCGTTGCTCAGCCGGCGTCTGGGCAAAGGCCGGTTGGTCTTCCTCAACGCCGTCTATATCAGCCATCACTACATACAATGGGTTACGCCGACCGACGGCCCGCGGAAGGGGTTCTATCGCCTCGTCGAATCACTCTGCGAACAAGCCGGCGCCCGGCGGACCCTTCGGCTCGAGGGCAAGCTGGACGAGGTGCTGCATTGGGCCGTCAAACAATTCACCGACCCGACCGGCCGCATCCGGTACGTCATTCTTCGCACCAGCGGCGAAGTGCCTTGGACGGCGGGCACCTTGGAGTGGCTGGGGCCGGAGCCGGTGGCTTATGACATCCTGGGCGGCCCGGTCGGCCAACCATCGCGGGTGTTCGGCAAGAGCATTCCCCTGGTTTTTCGCCCCGGCTCTGGTAAGTTCCTGGCCTTCACGGCGGCCCCCGTTCATACGATTAAGGTTGAGGCCCGCTCTCGAAAGCTCGTGACCGGCCAGCCTCTGCGCTTAACCGTCCACATTCTTGATGCGAATGGGCGGCCCATCCCCGGCAGCTTCCCATTTGAATGCCGCGTGGAAAGAAGAGGGGCGGAAATTGCCGGCCTGCACCGGTCGATTTCGCTGGAAAGCGGAGCTTCGATGGTCATCAACACGGCTCTGAACGATCCCGCCGGCCAATGGAGGGTCGTGCTGACCGATGGGATTACGGGCTTGTCCGGCTCGGCGACCATCCGAGTCGCGGCAAACCAAGAGGCCGTGGCCGTGCCGCCGGTGGCCTGCCGGGGCTGGCCCTCGGAGGTGGAGGCACCGGCCAGGCTGAGTTCAAAAGACTTTATCGAGCATCTGCGGCGGTTGGCTGCGCTCTATCGGAAAGACCACTCGTCGGAGGCCTGGCTGACCAAGCAATACCTGGGCTACTTCTATGATACCTTTTCAAACACGCGCCATGACCTCTTGCGCCCGCTCAACGAGGTTGATTGGATGGCCTATCGGGGGGCCATCCGGCAGGCCGTCCTGAGCGGGGCGACTTTGATCCTTACTGGCGAGGACGTGGGCCTTGACCCCCGCACCGGCCTCGCCACGTATCCAGGTCATTATGGAAAGCAATTGCCCGCTTTGGCGGCAGCCCTGGCCGGCGCGGACTGGCGCACGGCCACGCCGGACGGGGACACGGTAATCGCCGCTCTGGGCAAAGGCCGGGTGATTCTCTGCCGCGAGTCAATTGACGCCGCCGGCAACACGAACCCGGAAATCGCCCGCTGGCAGCAACGATGGCTGGCGGAATTGAAAGCCGGCCAGGATGGGGGCATCCGCCTGCCCACGCCCACCCTGGAGAAGCTCCGGCGCTGGTGGGTGGGGAAAACCGCCCTGGGCGCCGCGCCGCGGACAGTCAGTTGGTTTGGCGACAATTCACGCGTATTGAAGCTCATGCTGGATCCGGCAAAGCCTTTGGGTGAGACTTTCATCTTGGCAGTCCCTCCCACGGGAAAGGTCAGCGACCTGCGTCTGGCACTTTCTACGACGGGGACAGGAAAGATAGTCTTCGACATTGGCTGTGACGACGTTCCTGACGACGAAATCCTGGCCACAACCCAGCCTGCGGGTGACGATAACCGGATTAGCGCAATCAAATGGCGCCAGGCAATGAACTCTTGTCTGGCCAAGTTCGCCCGCACGGACTCTGAGGCTTATCGCGATGACAGCGGCTGGCGCATGATACCGGTAAGAGTTACGGCCACGAGCAAGGTCGCGCTCACGTTGCGGGACTTGAAGCTGACCGTGCAATAAGAGGCCTAGCGGCCACGCCGGGGCTTACTCTTTTGAGGAATTGGCGCCCGGGGTGGGGCTGGCTACGCTGCCACGAGAATCAGGCCGTGCCTCGATTCTTGCGGACGAACACACGATGATCATGGGCCATCACGCTAATCGGCGCGCCTCTCGACCCGAACCACATGGCGGGCTTTGGCGCTTCTCTCATTGCCTCAGCCTCCTTTCCGGCCTGGCCCTGACTTGCCTCCCCCTGGCCGGAAAGGCAGCGGCAAACCCGCAAACACCAAAGCCGGCAAATGAGGGTGTGCCGACCGTCTATTACGTGGATGGCTACCACGGCGGCGTCCGCGGCCACATGCCGGCGGGCGCGTGGCGCGACATTCTCAACCGGTTGCGGAGTTTTCCCGCCTGGAAGGTCAGCCTCGATATCGAACCGGCCTCCTGGGAGGTTCTTAGGCGACGCGATCCGGCGGTATTTGCCGCGTTTGCCCGGCTCTTGGCGGATCACTCTCCCGCCGCCCGGGTCGAGATTGTCGGCGGCAGCTATAGCCAGCCTGATTTCTGGGTGCTCGGCGGCGAGAGTCTCATCCGCCAATTTCAGTTCGGCCTCCGCACGCTGCACCAGACCTTGCCCGGCGTCCGCGTCGATACTTATGCAACCCAGGAGCCTTGCTTCACCAGTCAGTTGCCGCAGCTCTTGCGCTCGCTGGGCTACAAGCGAGCCGTGATGAAGAATAACACCGCCTTTTACGGTTATATGACCGGCCGCGACGCCGACACCCTCGACTGGGTCGGCCCGGATGGAAGTTCCATCCCCGCCGTTCCGCATTATGCCTGCGAGAGGCCAGTCTCAATCTTCACCACCGACTCTACTTCCGTCCCGCCCGATTATGCGCGCCGGTGCGTGGAACATGGCATCAGCCGGCCGTCCGGGATGCAGTTGCAGGACCTTGGCTGGGCGGCCAAACCGCGTTTGGCGGAGGATTACGTGCGCTATGTCACCTGGAGGGAGTACTTTGAGACCGTTGCGCCGCCGGCCCGGCAGCCCTGGCGTGTCACTCAGGAAGACATCCACGGCACGCTGCCCTGGGGTGAGACCCAGCTCAATCGGCTGGCGCAGGACGTGCGCTCGCTCGAGGTCCGGTTGCCCTTCGCCGAGAAGATGGCCACGATGGCCGGCCTGCTCTCCGGCCGGCCTTACCCTGGACGGCGGCTTGACGAAGCCTGGAAACACCTGCTCGACTCCGAGCACCACGACGACTGGGTCGTGGCGGCGGGCCGCGGCCGGCGCAATGGCGCGTGGCAGGTGGGCGCCCAGACCTATGTCGCCCATCAGATTCTTGACGGCGTTATCGCTCAGTCCACTGACGCCATGACCGGAGTTGGCCAGGCGGCTAACTCCCCCGAGGCCGGGCGCTGGGTCCGCGTCTTCAACACCCAACCGTTCGCGCGCGACGACCTCGCGGCGCTGGAGGTCACCGGGGACCTGGGCACCCGGGGATTTCGAGTGTTCGACGACAAAGGCCGGGAGGTCGTCACGCAGCTCGATTCCACCCGAGCCTACCTCACCCAGCGGCTTGTGGCGCAGATGCTCCGCGAGGGAAGAGTTCATCCGACCAGCGCCATGCTGCAAACCCTGGCGGCGTCTGGCGATGCCGGCATCAATGCCGGTGTTCTTCTGTTCCGGGCGCGCGTTCCCGCGATGGGCTACAGCACCTATCATCTCGAACCGATTTCCAACAACGCGCCCACGATGCCGTCCCATGACGCCCTTCGCGTGCTTCAAAACGGCCACCCACTCACCGTCTCGGGCGGGACGGATTGGATGGAATCGCGTCAAGCGCCCCGGGTCTCGCCGCATTTGACCTCCGACCCTCTGGTCATCGAAAGCGGCCTGTATCGCATCAAGCTTGATCCCAAGCGAGGCGGCGCCATTACAAGTCTGTATGATAAGGAACTTCGCCAGGAATTCTGCGACCCTCATTCTGAATTGCTATTCAACGAATACCTCGGCTATTTCATCAAGCTCAAGCAATGGTGCTCCAGCTCCCAACACCCGGCCCGCATCCAGGTCCTCGAGGCCGGTCCCGTGCGCGCGACTATCATCGCGCACGGCCAAATCGGCGACCGTTTTTTTATTTCGCGGCTTCAAGTGACTCAGGGCCAGCGCCGCATTGATTGCCAGGTGACATTCCGATTCGGCGGCAAGACCTGGATTGGCGACCCATGGAACTGGGGCCACGTGGACTGGAACCAACGGCGGCGTTCCTTCCATGATGGCCGGTGGAAACTCCAAGCGGTGTTCCCCTTCGCGGCGGCGCACACGACCATCTTCAAGGACGCCGCGTTCGACGTTTGTCAAAGCCATTACGCCAACACCTTTTATCAGCGATGGGATCGAGTGAAACATGATATTCTCCTCGATTGGGTGGACGCCCTTGACCAGAAGGCGGGCCGCGGTGTGTGCGTCTTTTCGGACCACACCACCGCCTACACGCATGGCAGCGGCCCGGCCCATCCGCTGGGATTGGTCCTAGGCTGGGGATGGAAATCACCCGCTCCTCACGGCTGGGACAATTGTCCGCTCACCGGCGATCAGACCAGCCAGTATGCCTGGCTGCCCCATGCGGGCCGCTGGGACAACGCCCATCTCTGGCGGGAATGCCAGCGTTGGCATGAACCTCTCATCGCCCGGCTCCTGTCCAGCACCGCGGCGGGTGGGCCGATGCGGGCGAGCCTCCTGCGTGTCGAAGACGCCGGCATGGACGTTCCCACGATGATGCTTGATGGAAACGACCTGCTGGTGCGCCTTTTCAATGCCGAGGGGGACGCATCGCCGAAACGCTTGTCTTTGGCGCTGAAGCCGCGCCACGCCGAGTTGATCGAACTCGACGGTCGAATCAGAGAACCGCTCAAGGTCCATCCCTCAGTTGATGGCCGCTATGAAACCGAGGTGGCGATGCCGCAGTTCGGTCTGCGCACGGTGCGGTTCATCGGCGTGGTGAAAAGTAGGCCTGGGTCCGCTCAAACCGCAAAATCCTTCAACTGACGAGAATAGATCCAATGAAAATAACGACACTTCACTCCTCAATCGCCGCGGCTGCCTCGTTGACCGCGGCTTGCTACTCGTTTGTCTGCGCTTGGCGCGAGGCCTCGGCTTTCGGACCCTGCTCTACTTCGGGGATGGCCTGCTGGAGGACAGCGGCAGCTCGAACTACCACCCCGATTGGGCTTATGTGGATGCGCACGGACACAGGTTGACGGGCTGGTATGGTCCGGACACGATTGGCCCCACTTATGTCATGAATCCTGCCAACCCGCAGGTCGTGCGCTTTTGCAAAGGCTGCCTCGACGCGCTGCTGCGGACTTATGGTGCCGACCTCGACGTGCTCGTATGGGACGAGACTTTCTACGTTCGCGTGGGCCAAATCGCCACCAAACCCGAGCCGGCCTACTGTGACCGGGCCATGATGGCCCTGGTCTGAGAACTGACGCACCAGGTTCACCAGTTCGACCCGCACAAGGCCTTCCTCTCTTCGGACTGTATCGGCGTCTATCACTGGCTGAACGTGCCGGGTTATGCCAGGTGGCGGACGGGACCTATCAGGACACCCGTTGCGACCCGGCGGCCTGGTCCTACGGCTTCCTTCCCAACTGGCGCAACACGCTCTGGAGTTGCAACTGGTGGCCGATGTCGCATTTCGCCTATACCCGCTGGGGGGTGCGGCACTTCGGCACGCCGGTCGCCATCAGCAACGGCTGGGGTGACCACTGCGGGCCCTCCGAATGGTCCCCGCACCAGCGTGATGAGATGCTCAGCCTTTTCTTAGTGCATCCGCATCCAATTTCCACGATGTTGACGTGTTCGCTGGGCGAGGGCCCTTGAACCAATTGCATCGCTAGCAGTCAAAGTGGAATGATTTCTGAGAGCATCGACAGACCGGCGCCGCCAGAGGCCGATCACCGAGTCAGTTTCTTCCGGGACAGCGGCTGGCTCATGATTGCCAATGTTGCGGGCGGCATCCTGATGTGGGCGGTCCATCTGCTGGGCAAACGCATCGGGCCTGCCGAGTATGGGGTATTCCTGGCCCTGCTGGCCCTGGCCTTGTTTGTCCCTACCATGCCGCTGCAAATGGTTTTGGCGCAGCAGACAGCCAGCGCGCTCGCATCCGGCAGGGAACGCCAATTGTCCGGCATCGCTCGGCTGATCCTGTACCTGACGACGGCGTTGTGGTTGATAGCGGCGGTAGTGATAGCGGCGCTGCATCGGGACCTTCTGACGGCCTGGAAGATGAAGGACGCCACCGGCTTGTGGATTACGTTGCCGGCGGTGCTGCTGGCCTGCTGGCTGCCCCTGTTCTGGGGGGTGCTTCAAGGGCAGCAGAGCTTTCTGTGGCTCGGTTGGAGCATGATCACCAGCGGGGTGGGACGGCTTTCAGTCGCGGTAGTTGCCGTGGTTGCCCTCGGCGCGATGGCGGCGGGGATGATGACCGGGGTTTTGATCGGACTGTTCGCAGCGGCGGTTATCGCCTTTTGGCAAGCCCGCTCGTTCTGGCTCGGCCCCTCCGAACCCTTCGACTGGGTAGCGTTGCTTCGCCAGATTGTGCCTCTCATGGTGGGATTCGTGGCCTTTCAGTTCCTCTTCACAGCGGATACCTTGTTTGCCAAGGCCTATTTTTCCCAGAAGACGGTCGGTTTTTACGGCGCGGCAGGCACGATGGCTCGGGCGCTGATGTGGCTGGTCGGTCCTTTGGTCGCGGTGATGTTCCCCCGTATTGTCCATAGCGTGGCCAAGGCGGAGAAAACAAACCTGTTGGGCATGGTGCTGCTCGTCACCGGGGCCTTGTCCGTAGCTGGGGCGATTGGGCTCTCGGTGCTGGGGCCATGGATTATCCGGTTCGTCTATGAAAAGGAATTCGTCTCCGTTGCCTCATCACTCCTGCCCTGGTACGCGGCGGCGATGGTTCCTTTGACCCTGGCCAACGTCCTGGTCAACAATCTGCTGGCGCGAAACTCTTTCAAAGTCGTTCCGGCGCTGTGTGTGCTGGCAGCCGGTTACGGGGTGGCATTGACCCAATTCCACAAAACGCCGGTGATGCTGCTCCAGACGCTGGGAGTGTGCAATCTGCTGCTCCTGCTGGCCTGCGCCTGGTACACGTGGAGAGACACAGTCCGACCAGTCTGACCGGTCAGACTCAGCGCGGTCCTGGCCTTGGCGGGGGGGCGCGAAGCAGCTTTTTGTAAATCCAGCCCTCCAGTGGGCGCAATGGGCGCAGCCACTTGTAGAACGGCGAGTAAATGAGCCGAATCCGGAAGGCGGAAAGGAACATCACCAAGGAGGTTCGGAACAGCCGCACCTTCGAGCCGATCTTGTCGGTCCACTCGGTAGGCACCTCCAGAATGCGGTAGCCCTCGCGTTTCAGCGAATAGAGCAGGTTAATATCGAAGGCCATGTCCGCGATGCGCAGGTTGGAATGGATATTCTCCACCGCCTGGCGCCGCATCACCTTCGCCCCGCATTGGGTATCGTGAATGCCCATGTGGAAGAGAAACTGCACAATCAGGTGAAAGACGCGGCTGGCGAATTGGCGGCGGCTGGTCTGCTCGACGTGGAGCACCGAGCCGGGCAGCCAGCGCGAGCCGATGACGCAATCGGCGTCATTGATGTGGCGCAGCAGGTCGTGAAACGAGGCCGGCGGTGTGGCGCCATCGGCATCCACATAGCCAATGAGGTCGGCCAGCGGCGCCAGCTTCAGGCCCTCGATCAGCGCCCCGCCCTTGCCGATGGGGTCATGGAATTCCAAGGCGCTCACGGCGGGATCGTCCGCCGCCACGCGGCGCACGACTCCAATCGTATTATCCGTGCAACCGTTTAAGACGACGACAAGCTGGAAGTTGCCTTGATAATGCTCCCGGAAATGCTGGGCATAAGCCCGCAAGACCGGTTCAATCCGGTGCTCTTCATTGTAGGCTGGGATGAGCAGCAACAGGCTCGGCTCAGGCACGCTCCTTTATCTAGCAGAAGATTGGAAAAAGGCGAGCGCAAAGGCAGGAACGGCAGGTGCATCCCGTCATTGCCCCCGCGTCTCCATTCGGCAAATTCGCGCTCGTCTAGTCTTGCCCCAGGCCGGCGTCCGGGTTAAGCATCCTCGATGCGGAAGCGTTCACTCGCGCGGGATGCGCGGCTTCAACTGGATCTGCGGCAGGCCTATCAATTGCTGCGCGCCCGTTTTGGACACCAGCATTGGTGGCCGGGCGAGACCCCGTTTGAAGTGTGTGTGGGGGCGATTCTGACCCAGAACACAAGCTGGAGCAACGTGGAGCGCGCCATCCGCAATTTGAAGGCGCGCGGCGTGCTCGAACCGCGAAAGCTCTTTGCGCTTCCGGAGTCGGAATTGGCGGAACTGCTTCGCCCAGCCGGCTATTTCAACGTCAAGGCACGGCGGTTGCGGTCATTCTTGCGCGCGCTGGTCGAGGAATATGACGCGAGCCTCAAACGGCTTTTTGCCGGGGAGACCGAGGCGGTGCGGGAGCAGTTGCTGGCTATCAGCGGGATTGGGCCGGAGACGGCCGACAGCATGCTCCTCTACGCCGGAGGGCATCATCGGTTCGTTATCGACGCCTACACCAAGCGGATCTTCCATCGGCATGGCTGGGGCGAGCTTGAGGCCGATTATCACCAGTTGCAGCGAGTCTGCGAAGCCGCATTGAATGAAAAACCCGCAAACCAGCGCCTCGACTATTGGCAGGATTACCACGCCCAACTGGTGATGGCGGGCAAGCACTTTTGCCGGAACCGGAATCCGCTCTGCGCGGCCTGTCCGCTGGGGCCGCTGCTGCCGGCCTACTCCGGGCGCAACTTGCGGTAATTGATTCCAAGTTGGTCAAGCCGCTGCTCATGGGTCTTGAGCCGGCGCAGGAAGGAAGCGTAGTTGCGCGCCGACTTGGGCGACCACGCCACCTCCGCCAACGCGGCCAGGCGCGGAAACATCATGTACTCGGCGTGCTTCAGATTGGGGACATATTCCGTCCAGAGGTTGGCTTGGGCGCCGAGGACGTGGGACTGGTATCGGGGTTCGAGTCCGGCGGGTATCGGCTCGAAGGAATAGACCTTTGAGAGGGGCAGGTAGCCGCCGATGGCCCTGGGCTCGGTGGTGTGATTGGTGGATTGGTAATAATCGAAATAACAATTCGAGGTGGGCGTCATGACCACGTCATGGCCTTCCCGGGCCGATGGGATAGCCCCTCCGATCCAATCCATGACCACGGCGTTCTTGGCCAAGCCGCCCTCGAGAATCTCGCTCCAGCCAATAAGGGTTCGGCCTTTTGAGTTGAGGAACTTCTCAATCCGCCGAATGAAGTAGCCCTGAAGGTCGCGCTCGGTCTTGAGGCCCTCCTCTTTCATCCGGGCCTGGTCAAGAGGACATCTGCTCCAGTTCTGTTTTTTGACTTCATCCCCGCCAATATGAATGTATTTGCCAGGGAACAGGTCGATGACTTCCGAAAGGACATTCTCCAGGAACTCAAAGGTTTGGTCTTTGCCCGCGCAATAGGCCCCTTCGGAGATCTTGCCGCGCATGTCGGTGTTATAGGGGCCGCCGAAGCAACTGTACTGCGGGTAAGCGCTGAGGGCGGCGCTGCAATGGCCGGGCATCTCGATTTCGGGGACGATGGTGATGTGCCGAGCTTGGGCGTAAGCCACGATTTGGCGGATGTCATCCTGGGTATAGAAACCGCCGTAGCGCCCGTCCGGGCCGTAAGCGGTGCTGGACTTTGGGCCGAGTCCGAAGCCAATGCTGTGGCGCCAGGCGCCAACCTTGGTCAGGAGGGGATATTCCTTGATTTCAATGCGCCAGCCTTGGTCGTCGGTCAGGTGCCAGTGGAACATGTTGAGCTTATGCATGGCCATCGCATCGAGCACCCGCTCCACCTCTTGCTTGGTGAAAAAGTGGCGGGCGCAATCGAGCATGAACCCGCGCCACTTGAACCGGGGCTTGTCCTGGATCCGAACGCATGGAGCCGTCCAATCACAGCCCTGAACCGCCTCACGCGAGAAGATGTTGGGCGGAAACAACTGAAGGAGGGTCTGCATGCCGTAGAACAGGCCCGCGGAGGCTGTAGCCCGGATGACGACCGAATCCGGTGTGACCGAAAGCGTATAGCCCTCCGGTCCCAAATTGGCCTGGGCGTCCTCTGTGGTGAGGAGGATGTCTCCTTTGGCCGGCGCCGAGTCGGAGGTTTCCTCGAGGTTGAATTCAAAACCGGTCGATTTGCGGAGCCGCTCCGCCAGGAATCCGCCGGTTTGGCGCGCGACCGCGTCCACCAGGATGCGCGCCTGCGGTTTGAGAGTGAATTGGCCGCGTTGCCGCTGTGCCTTCATTGGCATGGGGATCAGGGCGAACGCACTCCCGCCGCCGGCGAAGGCCCTGGAAACAGTTAAAGATAGAAACACTCCAGTGCCCAGAAGGCCGGCAAAAATTCCCGCAGTTCGATATTTCATTGGTGAATGTTATAGCCGTGCGCGGGCTGCTGACCAGTCTGGAATTGCGGAAGGGGCAGTGAGGGACATCTGGAAAAACATCCAACATCCAACATCCAACATCCAACATCGAACAACCAACATCGAACAACCAACATCGGGCAACCAACATGGAACGTCGAACATCCCATGAATGTCCAGACCGAGATGGTGGATGATGAGTGATGGATGGTGGATGGTGGCTGATGGGGTGGTAGATGTACTCCGCCTGCCTGTTGTTGGATGTTGGCTGTTGGATGTTGGATGTTGGATGTTCCGGCACGGTGGGGTTATTACCCCATGCCCTGGACAAACAAAAGCTTCGTATCTTCCTGCGGCGCTAATGGCTAAGGTCGGCCCCATTGGCGTGCGAAGCACCGCGGCTCATGAAGCTAAGACTCTCCAATATCGGCATTAACGCGGGAGTAGCTGCCCTCTATTTCCTGCTGGGCAAACTCGGGCTGTTACCGCCGCTGGTCGATGCGCATGCGGCGTTGTTCTGGCTGCCCGCCGGGCCGGCGCTGGCGGCTATCCTGTTGCTTGGCCCCCGTGCCTGCTGGGGGGTGTTTCTTGGCGCTTTGATGGTGGCACTGACTCCACGGGCCACGGGTGGCGCGCCTTTTTGGGGACATCTGGGGGCGGCCGTGGGCATTGCCTCCGGACAAGTCCTTCAGGCGCTGACGGGGGCCTGGCTGGTGGAGCGCTGGGCGCGGGGACGGCTTGCGTTCAAGGCGCCGCACACGATCTTCCGGTTTGTGGTTTTGGGGGCGGGGCTGAGCACGACCATCGGCCCGACCTTGGGTCTGGCGAGCGTCTTGATGGCAAAGGCTCGTCACGGGGGCGACGTGGAGGCGACCTGGCTAACGTGGTGGCTGGGAGGGGCCATTAGTACCATGGTCATCACGCCCCTGATTATGACCTGGAGCGAACGGCCTGCCCGGCTGCTCCGCCCCAAGAAGCTAGGCGAGTTGGGGACGTTGCTCTTGCTGTTTCTGGTGGTGTGCCAGCTCAGCTTTGGCGGCTGGTTGAGAGGGAGCGCGCAGGGAGTTCTGCTATGCCTTTTTGTCATCCCGCTGCTGCTCTGGAGCGCACTGCGCTTCGGGCCGCACGTGACCGTGGCCGTGGTCATGCTCCTGAGTTGCGTGGCAGTCTCGGACACGCTGCACGGAGGGGGTCCCTTCGCCCTTTCGGACCGCAATGCCTCGCTGCTGATGGTTCAGGTCTTTTTGGGGGTTATCAGCTTGCTGGCCCTGGTCCTGGCGACGATGGCCGCGCAGCGCGCCCACGCCGAGGCGGCCCTGCGCGCATCCGAGCGCCGCTACCGGGAACTGTTCGAGGGCACCCCCCAGCCGATGTGGGTCTATGATCATTCCACCCTCCGTTTTCGGGCGGTCAATCATGCGGCGGCAGCCCATTACGGCTACTCGACCGAGGAGTTTCTCGGTCTGCGGGTGACGGACCTGGGGTTGGAGGAGGACCGCTCCAGGCAACTCGACGAGATCGGGAAGGTGCGCGCGGGCCTTCCCGCCATCCGCCAATGGCGGCATCGGAAGAAGGACGGAACCGTCATCGACGTTGAGATTGCTTCCCATAACTTGGTCCTGGAGGGAAGACCCTGCGCCGTCGTCGTGAGCACCGACATTTCGCGGCGACTCCAGACCGAACGGGAGATCCTGCGCCTGAACGCCGAATTGGAGGAGCGCGTCCGTGCGCGCACCGAGCAATTGGAAGCCACGAACAAGGAGTTGGAGGCCTTTGCTTACTCGGTTTCGCACGACCTGCGCGCTCCATTGCGCAGTATCCGAGGCTTCAACGAAGTGCTGCTGGAGCGCTACGGCGACCGGTTGGAGGCCGAAGGCCGGGAGTTTCTTCAGCGCGCTTATGACTCATGCGCTCAGATGGACCGGCTCATTGAGGACTTGCTCAAGCTCTCGCGCGTCGGGCGGAGCGAGTTGGTCAACGGGATGGTGGATTTAAGCGCGCTGGCCGATGGAATCGCGGTGGACCTGCGCCAAGCGGAGCCCAAAAGAGAGGTCGAAGTTGTCATCGCCCCTGGCTTGAGGGCCTGCGGCGATGAGCGATTGCTGCGGATTGCTTTGGACAACCTCCTGCGCAACGCCTGGAAGTTTACCCGCGGCCAGCCTCGGCCTCGCATCGAATTTGGTTTGACTCCAGAGCAGCCGCCCGCATTCTTTGTGCGGGACAATGGGGCCGGCTTCGACATGACCTACGCCGAGAGGCTCTTCGGCGTTTTCCAGCGCCTTCACACCGCCAGTGAATTCCCCGGCACCGGCGTGGGTCTGGCAACGGTCAAGCGTATCATCAACCGCCATGGCGGACGCGCCTGGGCCACAGGCGCCGTCAGCCGCGGCGCGACCTTCTTTTTCACATTACCGGCTAATGGATACTATCGAGAAAAGTCCGGCGCCGCCAGCGCCAGACGTTAATTTGGACCGGCCCGCTCCGCGACGCACGGGCGCCGCCCGGGCGGAGGGACGCACCCGCCCGCTGGAGGTCCTGATGGTTGAGGACTCCGAGAACGATGCGATGCTGCTGAGGATCGAACTGGAGCGGGCCGGCTATCGCCCCCACTGCGCGCGGGTGGAGACACCCGCGGCGATGATCGACGCGTTCCAACGCCAGCCCTGGGACGTCGTCATCGCGGATTACGTCATGCCGCGCTTCAACGGTCTGGCCGCTTTGGCCTTGACCCGACAGCGGGGGCTGGACCTGCCCTTCATCATCGTTTCCGGCCATATCACCGACGACACCGCGGTGGCGGCCATGAAGGCCGGCGCGCACGATTACGTTATGAAGGACAACCTCGCGCGCCTGGGTCCAGCCGTGGAGCGCGAGTTGCGCGAGGCCGAGGTGCGCCGTGAACGCCGCCGCGCCGAGGAGAAACTCAAGGCCGAGTCCGCCTTCCGCCAGGCGGTGGAAAGGTCCGTGCCGTCGGGGATTACGGCGGTGGACCTGGAGGGGCGGCAGACCTACGTCAATCCCGCCTTTTGCAAGCTCGTCGGCTGGACGGAGGAGGAGTTGGTCGGGGCGCGTCCCCCGTTCAAGTACTGGCCGCCGGAGGATCTCGAGGCAATCGGCAACGCCCTGGCGGGTGTGGCCGAAGGCAACGGCCCCCCAGGAGGAATTGAGTTGCGATTTCGCCATCGGAACAATCGGCGCATCGACGTGCTGCTCCAAATCACTCCATTGACGGATAGCTTCGGCAACGTCAGCGGATGGGTCAGTTCCGTTTCCGACATCACGGAACGCAAACGGGCCGAGGTCCGCCTCGCCGCGGAGCACGCCATCACCCGCATCCTGACCAACGCCCCGTCGTTGCCGGAGGCCGCCCCGTCCATTTTGCGCGTCTTGCGCGAGAGCCTCGACATGACCCTGGGCACTCTCTGGATGATGGGACGCGGCGAACAGACTCTTCGCGCGGTTATCAGCGAATACGACAACTCCTTGGCCAAAGCACGGGAGTTCGCCGACGAACGCCAACCGGCCGGCTTCACCATCGGTTGCGGCTTGCCAGGCCAGATCTGGCGGGAAAGGCGTCCCCTGTGTTTAAGGGACCTGGCCGAGGAGCCGGGCCTTGTCCGGCGCGAGTTGGCCGCCCGGGTCGGATTTGTGAGCGCCCTGGCCCTGCCGATACAGAGCGCGGATGAGTTCTTCGGCGTGCTGGAGTTCTTTTCAGAACGGCGTCTTGAACCCGTCCCTGTCCTGTTGAACATGATGGCCGCCATCGGCAGCGAGATCGGCCAGTTCATCCATCGGCGCGCGGCCGAGGAGGCCCTGCGGCGGGCGCACGATGAATTGGAGATACGCGTCCAGCAGCGCACGGCGGACTTGCAATTGGCGCACACCCGCCTTAAAGCCGCAGTTGCCGAGCGGCAACGCCTCGAACATGAATTGCTCGAGATTACCGACAAGGAGCGCCGCCGCATCGGGCTCGAATTGCACGATGAGCTTGGCCAAACCCTTTCGGGCGTTGCCCTTATGACCAAGGGCCTGGAGCTTCGGCTCGCCAAACAACACGAGGACGCCGCCGAGGACGCCGCCAAGATTCATTCTCTGGTCGAACAGACCATTACGCGCACGCGCGGCGTGGCCCAGGATCTCGCCACCCTGGAGCTCCGCGAAACCGATCTGCCCAGCGCGCTGGCCAATCTGGCCGGACGCGCGCGGGAGCTCTTTGGAATCTCCTGCCGGCTTAAATCGACCGGGTCGATTCCTCCGATGGACACCAACGCCGTCGCGCAGTTGTACAAAATCGCCCGCGAAGCGGTCACCAACGCCATCAAACATGGCAACGCCAAGCGCGTTACCATTGAGCTCACCAGCGTTCCGGACCGAATCACCATGCGCATTCAGAACGACGGCCTGCCCTTCCCCGATCTGGAAAGCGGATTGACCGGAATGGGCCTGCGCATCATGCATTACCGCGCCCATTTGATCGGCGCCGAGCTCCAGGTCAAAGGCCTTGGAGGGCACGGGACATTAGTGGCCTGCTCAATGCCTTTGGGGTCACATCTCAACATTTGATTCGGTCCGATTGGGAAACCCAGTGCCACTAACTTTTGAACCGGCCATCGGCCGAGAAAACTGCGCGCATGTCCCTGTGCCGGAGGCACTTCCGAGAATAGGCCAACGTTGAAACGTTGGGCTATTGTCAAGCATCCCTCCGGGACAAAGAGGACGCCGGTTAGAACCAGGAAATGTTAGTGGCATTGGATTGGGACATCTGCGCTACGACTTTGTCACTGGCCGTGTCCTCCCCCGAAAAAAATGATGAATATGATTGACCCGACGGCGAGTTTATGTCGAGATGGTAAGACCCGCAATCGGGTGCAATCAGATGTCAAAACTTTTGTTCAGAAGCAGAAATGGTTCGCGTTGCGCACAGAAATCAAAATATGACGCCCATCATACCGTGCTCTCCAAGACCTACGGCGCCTTGGCCGACCTGCGCCGCGAATTGGCCGATTCCAAAGAGGCGGTTGCCGAACGCGAGGAACTGCTGCGCGCTCTAGGGTCCTGCGCCGATTCCCAGCGCGCCTGGCTCCTGCTCGAGGACTACTTCGAGAAGCTTTCCCTGTCGAGAAAGGACTTTCCCGGCGGCGATTGGTGGCCGCGGATGCTGGCCTCCCAGGGCAAGGCCCGGCTCGAGGAACTGGCGTTCCTATTCCTCAGGGCCAAGCGCTCCGTGCCGACCGAGTTGACGGCCTACGCCAACCTGGACCGCTTTGCTGAAGTCGAAGAGGCCGCCCGCGAGCAGCAACTGGTCCAGCAGCTTGAAGGGTGGCTCTTCCCGCCCCAAGCCGCGCATCTGGAGTCACCGCGCGCCTCGCTGCGTGTTGTCTGCCGAGTCCTTCCCAACCCGGAACAGCCCGGACGCCACCGCCTAACCGTCGAATTCCACGTCCTTCGGCCCCGCACCGGCGAAAAGCTCAAGACTCTGCGCGAAGTCCTTGAGCTGACCACCCGCGCGGCCCACGAGCAGGAACTGTTTCCTCCCGCCGACTGGGAATTCGTCCAGTGGCTGGCCGAGACGCAATTTGACGGGGCCGACGGCGAAGGCAAACTGCCGCTTTCGGATTTGGACCTGCTCTTTTGGCTGGCGCGGTGGGGCAACAACTCAAGACTGGAGTTGGCTTCGAGCCAGGCCTGCAAACCGTTGCGCTTCCTGGGTGAAGTCGCGGAACTAACACCGCACCTGGAGCACAGCGGGGGCGATCTGTCTTTCACCCATCGCCTGACGGCGCCGGGCCCCCTGGCTTATCCGCTCAACCAGGTTTTCTTTTTCAACGAACGCCCGCCTTTAGTCCTGGCCGGGCAGACTTTCTACCTGCTGCGAAATCCGCCGCCGGCGCAGGTCCTCGAATTCTGGACTCGGCGCCCGGCGCTTCCGGTTCGCAAGCTCAGTCATCGTCTGCTGACCCAGCTTCGGCGCACCCAGGCTGAAAACGGGCTGGATTGGGAAGGGCTTTGCGTCGCGCATGCCGCCCTCCCGCGGTTCGTTTTCGAGTTGCAAGAAGACACGGTGCGGCTCCGTCTGCGCGCCCGCAGCGCGCGTGACGACAGCCAATGGCTCTGGAATGGACGCGAGTGGCAGTTAAGCCAGCCCCGGAGAAGGCCGGATGGCAAACCGGAGATTCTCGACGACCCGCGCCTCGACCCGGCCACGCAATGGCTCCGCCGGCTTGACTGGTTTACGCCGGAAGCGGGCGTGTGGGTCGGTGATGCGACCGAGGCCTTCCTCAGCGCCTTGGCCGGCATTTGGCCGGTGCGTCCGCCCGAGGCGGAATATTTGGGCAACCCGGGATTTCATCGCCTCTTCCTGGCGCCGCGGGCGCTCAAACCGCGAGTGGTCGTTCGGGGCAGCGGCATCGACTGGCTGTCAGTCTCCGCCGAATGGGAAAGCGAGGGGATGAAGCTCAGCGCGGCCGACCTGGAGCGGCTCCAGACGGCGACGGGCCGGTTCATCAAGCTGCCCGACTCAGGCTGGGTCGAGCTGGATTCAGACGCCCTCCAGTCCGCTCACGAAACCATGGCGGACCTGGGCATCGACGGCTTGGCGCCGGATGCCCAGCGCGTCGGGTTGGAGAACGCGGCGCACTTGGATGAAGAAGGATTCCAACGGTTCGTGGATTCACCCCAAGCCAAGTCCCTGCGCGAGCGCCTCAAAGACTTCCGCGGTGTCCCTGAAACCGAGTTGCCCGGCGAATTGCAAGCGGAGCTGCGCCCCTATCAGAAGGCCGGCTTCGATTTCCTTTGTCACCTGGCGCAAGCGGGGCTGGGGGGCATCCTGGCCGATGACATGGGCTTGGGCAAAACGCTTCAGACCTTGGCGTGGCTGCTCTGGTTGAAGGCGCGGCACCGCAAGGCCCCGAAGCCTTCGCTGGTGATCTGCCCCGCGTCGGTGCTGCACAACTGGCGGCGGGAGGCGAACCGGTTCACGCCGGGGATGAACGTCCTGGCGTTGGAAAGCGGGGCGGAACGTCATAACCTGCGCAGGCAGATTCCGCGGAACGACCTGATTGTCACCAATTACGCCCTGCTGCGCCGCGACCTGGAGGAGTTGCAGAAGTTCAATTTCAGGGCGGTCATCCTGGACGAGGCGCAGTTCATCAAGAATCCCGGCGCGCAGGTCACCCAATCGGTCAAACAGTTGAACTGCGAACATCGGCTGGCCCTGACCGGCACTCCTTTGGAGAACCGCTTGCTGGACCTGTGGAGCATCGTCGATTTTGTCCAGCCCGCCTACCTCGGCAACCAAGAGCAGTTCTCCGAAACTTACGAACGGCGCGGCGAAGGCGCCGATGCCGCCCTGCGCATTGCCCGAAAGCGCCTGGCGGCCAGGCTGCGTCCCCTGCTCCTGCGCCGCCTCAAGACGCATGTGGCCAAAGACCTACCCGACCGCATCGAGCAGCGCTGCGATTGCGACCTCGGCGATGAACAACGAAAACTCTACCTCGCCGAACTGCGCCGCAGCCGCGACCAGGTGATGAAAGCCGTCGCCGAAAAGGGACTCGCCCAGAGCAAACTGCACGTCCTGGCCGCGCTGACCCGGCTGCGCCAGATCTGCTGCCACCCCAGGCTCGTCGGCAGCGATTCGACCTCCGGCAAGACCGAGACCCTCTTCGAATTGCTGGACTCGCTCCTGGCCGAGGGACAAAAAGTCCTGGTCTTCAGCCAATTCGTCCAGATGCTGCGCCTGCTCGAAAATGAATGCCGTCTGCGCCAAATCCGCACTCACATCCTCACCGGCCACACCAAAGACCGCCTGGAGGTGGTCAATGCCTTCCAGGAGGACCCCGCCGCGGCGGTGTTCCTGCTGAGCCTGCGCGCCGCCGGCACCGGCCTCAACCTCACCACCGCCAGCTACGTCGTCCTCTACGACCCCTGGTGGAATCCGGCGGTCGAAGCTCAGGCCATCGACCGGTCCCACCGCATCGGCCAGACCCAGACCGTCAACGCCTATCGGCTCATCTCCCCCGGTACTGTTGAGGAAAAGATCTGGGAGCTTCAGCAAAACAAGGCCCAGGCCATCGCCGACGTCCTCGGCGAAGAGGGCTTTGCCCGGAACCTCTCGACCACCGATCTGGAATACTTGTTCGCGGAGGATTAAGCCCCGAGTTGGCAGTCCGCGATTTTGACCGTGGTCAGGAAGTGACGGGCAACCCCCGGCTCATTCGGGCCAACCGGCGCCGCCGCGCGAGGAGCGCCCGACAGGCGCCTGCCAGGCTCGGGAGCATGGCCGCTCAGACCGCGGCAATGGGGTAGGAGGTGATCCAGATCTCGAGTGGCGGGCCCCTCCACGGTAAAATGAAAGCTTTCTCTGGCGAGGACCGGAAGGGCTTCATCAGGCACGACCGTCTCGCCGCTTGCCCAGCTCTTGAAGGAGAACCGGCCAATTAGGTAGCCTAAGCCCCGCCGCTCCGATTTTGCGTCCGGAAATCGAATGATCGTCATATCAATAGCATAGTCCTCTGGCGCCTTGCCGGCAACCGTTGTGTTTGCGCCTGGACTTAACAGGGCGGTTGAGGCTCCACGGACGCCCACAAGCGGGTCAGAGTCAGGACGCCCGCCCAAAATGGCAAGCGCGACCGGCTCGGAGAGATGTCTTGACCGGCTCGCGGAGACTTGAGATGCTCGACGTCCACGATTCGGATTCGTAAAGGTAGCTATATGACTGCGAGCGCCCTCAGAACTACCCTCCGGCGGGTTGTGTGGACCGTCATATTGTTGCTGGCGGTGGCTGCTCCCGGCTCGGCGGCTCAGGCCGGTGTCCGCACCGGTATAGCGCCTACGCCACCGATGGGCCTTGCTACGTCTGGGTCAAGCCGCTGGGCGCCCCAGACAGTCCGGTCAAGGCCGTTGCCTTGATGAACACGGACACGACCTCAAACCGGGTGGTCACGGCCGACTGGAACGTCATCGGATTGCCGCCGGGCGAGGCGGTCGCGGTCCGAGACCTGTGGGAGCGGGCGTTTGTCGGCTTTGCCAGCAACAGTTACTCCGCTGTTGTGCCGGCGGGCAGCGTCGCTCTCCTGAGGTTCTCGCCCGCCGCACCGCCGCAAAACCGCCCGGCGCTCACAATCCACTGGTCCGCTAACACGACGGTGGTTTCCTGGCCGGCATCGCCCCCAGGCTTCATGCTGGAGAGCAGCCCGCCGCCCAGCAGCAACACTGGCGACGGTTCGGGTACGGGCGACGCGACAAAGAACATCGGCCCAACGTACTCGCCGTAAACAGTTATCCAGTTCGTGGGCGCGAAAAACTCGCTCTGGCCGGGAGCCAGGGGTCCGGCAGCACTCGCAGCCGGCGCCCGAATATCGAGGCCGGCTACCGGGTCCGATATGCTCGCGAACTGCGGGGGGTAGTCGAGGACGTACTTGACGACCTCGTCCGTGCTTCAGAAATCGGCTGGTAATCTTGTCCCCCCGATCCTGTCCGCTGGATTCGCACAACGGAATGAAAACGGTGTCATCCCCAGCAAAGGCACCCGTTCTATCGCCCACAAAGTCCACTTCAGAACGCGCTCGCGCTTTTGATCGTGCGGTCCAGATTCGGATAAATCCCCAACATTGCCTTCAGCCAAGCTTGCTGGAAAGAAGGGTCAACATCCCCGATGGCTTTGGAGAACTCGCGAAAGCGCCCAACCGTCGCAGCGGACTCGTCTGGGTGGTCTCTGTAATATGCGGCCCACTGATTGAATAATTGGTTCAGCCGGAATTCGTTGGTTGTCCTCTGCCCGAGCAGGAACGCCTGGCTGTCCACGACGAGGCCGAGCAGGGAGACGGGAGGCGGCCTTTGCGCTGTCCCGCTGGTTCCTCCGGGGACCGAAGCAATCTGGGGCCTGGATTGCGGCGCCTTCCGGCACCTGAGCTTTGCGTCCACTTCGGGATACTGCCGCCGCAGTTCGGGTTCGATGCGGCAGACGGCCTCGATGGCATGTTCCCAATATCCGCTCGTCCCCCAGCCTTTGGTCTCATGGGCGAACTTCAGCAGGGCGGGCACCGCGTCTTTGGCTGCTAGTCCGAGCATGCCCAAACCGTCGGCCGCCACGTACGTGAAGCTCGCGTCGGTCTTTCCTTCGAGGCTGAGTTCGCGGAGGAAAATGTCCTTGAGCTGCGCGGGTTTGTCGCCCGGAATGGCTGCCAACGCGTACGCGGCCACGAACTGCTGGCGCTCGTTGCCCGTCTGGAGCCAAGGTCTGAGCGCCTCGCGAATGGCCTCACCGTCCATTGGAAAGCCCTCGATATGCTGGCTGAGGATGGGATCGATCACCTCGAATGCGAAGCCCTCCGACTCCCTGTTTGTCGAGAGGAGCCTCCTGACTATGGCCGCCAGCGTCTCGGCCTCAAGCGGGCGCCCCTCGGTATGTTCGTGCCCGATTGAGACGGCGACCGTTCGCCCGCTCCACCAGGGAATAAGCGTCTGGATGGCGATTCGACGCAGTTCGATGGGTTCGGTTTCGGAACCGAAGACGGCCAGGAGCCGGGGCCGTGCCAAGGCGAGCGCCTGCCAAGCCATATCGGGAGGCATCCTCGGCTCCCGACTGATGTTTACGGCCAGATCCTGCAGGCCGTAAAGCGCCCATTTCCTGGTTTCGAAGTCGCTGGCGCCGACGCCAAGGCGCTCGAAGAGGATGGGTAGCGCCTCGCTCCACCGTGCTCCGAATCGGAGCAGGGCGGCATGCATCTCAGGGGGTGGATAGCTCATCCTCTGTGGAGGTCGCAGCAACAACGCGCGAAGCTCCGCTTTTGCGGCGTCCAGGTCCACCTTGAGCCCGGCGCGCCCAACCGGCGCTGCCGCCCGAGGCGAGCTAAGAGACGCCACCAAGCCTCTGGTTGGAGAAGTCTCTCCGGCAGGCCGCCCTTTTGGCGCAGGCTGGCGCCAGAGCAGAAATCCGGCAACCGCCGTCGTGGTCAGCAGTGCCAAGACAAGCATCGATGCGGCCTTGAGCCCGCCGGCCAGCGCCGCGCAACTGCGCAACAGACCCGCGAGACCCAAAGCGCCGGAGGAGCCGCTGACCGCCGCTGCCAGTACCTTTGCCTTGATGCCCGGAGGCGCCGCCGTAACGGCTTCGGTTGCCAAGCCCGCGCCCAGCGCTGTCAGGGTCAAAGCGACTCCTTTTTGGCTGAGCAGCTTATGCAGCTTTGTCAAGGCCCGATTTACGCGCATGCGAGCCGCATCTTCACTCGCGCCAACCGCCTGGCCCACCGTGCGAAAATCGCACCCCTCGAAAAACCGCAGCAGAATCACAGCGCGATCCTCGGGTTGGAGACGGTTTATTGCCTCGTCCAGGACGGGAACCGCGTCCGCAAACCGGCCTTGCGGCTCATTTTCCAGGGCGCTCATTTCCGCGGCTTGCCGTTCTCGCCTCAGACGGCGCCTCTCGCTGCGCAGGGCCTTAGCCCCGACAAAGCACGTATGCTGGTGCAACCATCCGCCCAGCATGACCTTGGGCGAGAGGGTCTTGGCCAAACGCGCCAGGTCGATAAACACCGTTTGGGTTACATCTTCGGCCAGCGTTCGGTTCCCGTCCACGACCCGGCAGGCGGTTGAGAAGACAAGATCCACGTAGCGGGCGACCAGGTCTCGAAAGGCGCTCTCCGAGCCGCCGAGGTAATCAGCCAGCAGTGCCCGGTTGTCTGGCAGTTTCATGTTGCCGCTAAAGTTCATCTTACCACTAAAGACCCGCAGCGGCCATCGACCGAACAGAAAAGATCAGGCCGTGAGCGGTACTGGGTACCAAAAGGAGTTCCGCTCCCCAACACAAAAGGCCGCAAGCCAGAGTTGTATTATAGCCAGGGGCTATCTCCACACGACGCGGATTCCCGGATACTTCGGAATCGTCTGGTCCGGCGTGATGATCTCGGCCCCGAGCACGTTGGCGGTCGCCATAATGAAACGGTCTGCCGCCGTACTTCGCAGGTCTGAGCTCAGTCCGCCAAGCCTCCCCACTCTTCGGGAGGCAGGGGCTTGAGGAGCGCCTCACGGTCGTGGACGACCACCGACCCAATCAGGGCAGGGTGCCGCTGGAGCCGGGCCGAGCCGCGTTTGGCCGGAACGAGCTTCACGGCCGGCTGTCCCGAAGCGGACGTCAATACAACTTCTTCGCCCGCCTCTGCTTTGGCCACAACCTCCGGCAGGCGAGCTTGGGCATCCTGAATGGTTAACATCATAGCTTAACAATAGTCGAGGCGAATCGGAGAAGGAAGCCGGGACCTTGGCAGGCGCCCACCATGGGCGGGTTCAGACGCTCGCCCCCCGGTACTTATTTCTCACCCAGCAATCGCTCGACTTTCGCCGCGGTTCGCATGTTTCCAAGGCGTAACGCGCCCGCAACATCGCTTCGAGCTCAGGATTCCGCGCCATTGAAGAGCTGCTCGAACAGGGCCTTCCGGCGTGCCGGGTTCAGATTGGCGTGCCATTCGGCATAGGTATCGAGAGTCGTGCTTCGCATCACAACAGGATAACCTGGCTGCAGCGGCAAACGCAAGGCTCAGACGCTCCAACCCGCCCGGTACCGGTGCTGGATGAACCGATCCGCTTCCGGGCAATTGGTGGCCTTGAGGCGCCTGGTGTCCCACTCCAGCTTGCTCCCGGCGCGGAAGGCGACGTTGCCCAACAGCACGGTCTCGGTCAGAGGGCCTGAGTAGCCGAAATTGCAGGTGGTCGGCTCGCCGGTTTTGCAGGCTCGAATCCATTCGGCGTGGTGGCCGATAGATTTCGGAATGAACGGCGCCGGCGGGACGAAGTCCTTGAACTTATCTTCCGGGAGCAATGTATGCCGGTTGTAATCGGAAAGCAGCATCCCTTTCTTGCCAATGAACAACACGCCGCTGCGCCACTTGGCCGCCAGTTCGGGCGCCAGCACATCCGGAGACGGTTGCCGCCCGCCGTGATACCAGGTCAGTTTGACGGGCGGTTGCATGCCGCGCGCCGGGTATTCATAGGCCACAATCAACCAGGGCGGCACCGACTCGGCCTTCACCGGCGGCCCATCCACGACACCGACGGTCAGCGGGGTGCGCAGCCCAAGGGCCCAATGCGGCAAATCCAAGTAATGACATCCAAAATCCGAAAGCGCCCCTCCGCCAAAGGCCCACCAGTTCCGCCATAACACCGGCAGGTATTGCGGGTGATAGGGCCGATATGGCACCGGGCCGAGCCAGAGGTTGTAGTGCAGTTCGGAGGGGACCGGGGGCGATTCTTTTGGCAGCTTGAGATTGCCATAGGTTACGTCCACCCACACATGCACCTCCGCTACCGGGCCAATGGCGCCGGTCTGGATCAACTCCACCACCCGGCGGTAGTTGTCTCCGGCGTGGATTTGGGTGCCAAGCTGCGTGGCGCGTTTGGCCTTGCGCGCCGCCTCCTCCACCGCCCGGCATTCGGACACGGTCCGCGTCAACGGCTTTTCGCAATAGACGTGGCGCCCGCTTTCCAGCGCCGCGACGGTTGCCACCGCGTGGGTATGGTCCGGCGTTGCGACCACAATGGCGTCCAGATCATTCCGGTCGAGCAAACGGCGGAAATCATTGTAGGTCTTTGCGGCGGGAAACTCCCTCGCCGCCCTGCCGAGGAATTTGTCATCGACGTCGCAAATCGCAACGATGTTTTCGCTCGCCACCCCCTCCAGGTCCGCGTGCGCCCGGTCGGCAACGCCGATCATTCCTATGTTCAACTTCTCGTTCAGAGAGAGTTGGCGCGACCGCCCCAATAAAGGTCTGGCCAATACAAGGCCGGCGGCTGAGACAGTGGTTCGCTGGAGAAAGGTTCGTCGAGTCATGCGTGTTTTCATAAGGCAAAGGTGCGGCCATCTGGACGCTGAGCATTGGCCAATCCCGGCGGCGTGTCAATGAAAAGAGAAGGGCTAGCGAGGGGGACCTCCGACTCTCTTGCTCTTGCTTGGGAACTACTGCTGGCGAGCGGGACCGCGGGCTGCCCTCCCCGTCTCATTGAGCATTGGGCATTAGGCATTGGGCATTTCGCATTGCCAATGCCTAATGGTAAATGCCCAATGCCTAATGAAGAATGCCGCTGCGCGCGCCTCAGGTACAAATCGCTTCGCCCTGGCCGCGCACGCGGCAAAACCTGACTTGCCCGCAACATGTTCCGAAGCTCAAGGACTCTAGCGATAGCGAGAGGGCTTCAGAACGCTTTTTCCGTCTCAT
>JAJYHY010000288.1 GCA_021784555.1 bacterium | reverse complement strand
ATTACCGCCGAGAAGCTGGCGGGACCACTCAGCACGCAGTTGGAGGACCTGCGAGCGCAGGTGTCAACGCTGACGGCAAGGCTTGACGCCGACCACATAATGGCAAATCAGCCCGGCGGTTCTACGCCCTCAGGCATGGTGGCCGCCTCAACCGACCCCCGGGATGCTTCGCTCGAGGCCGATGGATACCAGCTTTTCACAACCCTTTTCGCGCCGGCGTGGCAAACCAGTTCCGCCGTAGGAGCGCCTCCACCGGCGGATGGCCAGAGCGGCCTATGGAGCGGCTCCGAGCTGCTCGTGTGGGGCGGCAGGCTCGGTTCAGAGGGGGATTTGGATTCCGGGGCGGGCTACCGGCCACAGTTGGACCAGTGGCAGCCGATTTCGACGGTCAATGCGCCGGCGGCGCGCGAGGGACAGAGCGCGGTTTGGAGCGGGAGTGAGATGATCGTCTGGGGCGGAACCGCGTCCGGGGCTTATGTCAATACCGGCGGACGCTATAACCCATCGAACGAGGTCTGGAGGGCGACCAGCACCACGGCGGCGCCTGGGCCCCGCGCAGGGCAGGTGGCCGTGTGGATCGGGAACGAGATGTTGGTCTGGGGCGGGCACAATAACAATGGTTTGCTGGCCGACGGCGCGTTCTACGACCCGGTGGCTGACCAGTGGACGGGGTTAAGCGTGGCGAATACGCCTCCCGCGCGGACAGGGGCGGTCGCGGTTTGGACCGGAACACAGGTGATTCTCTGGGGCGGGCAGGATGAAACCGGCCCATTGAACAGCGGCGCCGTTCTGGTGTTCAACGGGTCGGGCCGCCCGCGCGCTTGGGCGAGGACCACTTTGACCGGCGCTCCCATCCCGCGCACGGGCGAAACCGCAGTCTGGACCGGAACCAAGCTCCTAATCTGGGGCGGGATGAGCAATGGCGCCCTGCTCGGGGATGGCGCGGCTTACGACCCGGTCGCCGACGCCTGGTCGCCTATTTCGGCGATCAATGCGCCGAGCGCGCGCAGCGGCCAGGCCGCTGTCTGGACCGGCAGCGAGATGCTCATCTTCGGCGGTCAGACCGCCTCTGGCGCGGCCGACGACGGCGCGGCTTACAACCCGGCCACCGACACCTGGCGCCCGCTGAGCGGCTCGGATAACCCGCAGGCTCGCACCGAGCCAATCGCCGCCTGGTCGGGCACCGAATTCATTGTGTTCGGCGGCGTGTCTAACGGCACGCCGGTCTCTTCGCTTCAACGCCTTAACCCGCAGCCGACCTGGTATTTATATCGCAGCCCATGAGTGCCGCACCCTCCATTCTACGTTCTCGATTCGCTTACCTGCCAACGGACGGCCAAGAAGCCCTCGGAACCGGCGCCAAGGTCAGCGTAGCAGGAACGCTCCACAACCGCCTGGCCATGCTGCTGTTCTTGTTATTGCCGCCTTGTACCGGCCTGGCGCAATGGCAAACGCAGTCCATCCTCATCCAGCCAGGTTGGTCAGCCGTTTACCTGCACGTGGATGCCTCCTATCAGACGCTGGACCAGCTTGTCGGCTCGGACCCGAACAATCCAATCTCCGAACTCTGGCTGTGGCAGCCTCCGGCCGGGACGCTACAATTTGTCACCAGCCCGCAGTCGCCGATTAGCGGCAGCCAATGGGTAGTCTGGGGCCGGTTGGGGAGCGGCGTTAGCGGCAGCCTGGGCACCCTGGTGCCCGACGCCGCCTACCTGGTTTATTCGGGGGCCGCCACGAACTACACCTGGAAGGTCCTGGGAAAGCCAGTGGCCCCGGATTACTCCTGGACGACGAGCGGGTTAAACTTCATCGGTTTTCCAACCCCCAGTGCCAGTCCGCCGGCCTTTGATACGTTTCTCTCACTCGCGCCGGACTTGGCCAGCGTGGCGCAGATTTATCAGTACCAGGGCGGAGCGCTGAGCTCGAGCAACCCCAGCCAATTGTTTGCCTATCACACCACGCCGGTGACGAGGGGAGAGGCCTTTTGGATTAGCTCGGGCACCGTGTTTAACAAGTATTTCGGTCCCTTTCAGGTGGTCTTTTCGGACCGGAGCGGGGCCAACTTCGGCGACACCAGCGGGCAATACAGTTTTCGGCTGGTGAACGTCACCCCGACGAATGTGACCGTCACGCTGGATTTGCTGGGTTCGGAGGCTCCGCCCACAAATCAGCCCGCCATTGTGGATGTGCCGCCCCTGCTCGTGCGAGGCGGAATCAATCTGAGCAACCTGACCTACAGCTATATGATGCTGTCCAAGAGCAGCCCCCAAAGCTGGACGCTTGCGCCGCAGGGCCAGGATGGCTCCGATATCGAAGTCGTCCTCGGCCTGAACCGTTACATCATGACCAACAGTGGCCCGGGCGATCTCTATGCCGGTATCCTGGAGTTTACCGATTCGTTCGGCTTTTCTCAGGTGGATGTGCCGGTATCGGCAACGGAGGCCTCGACCGCCGGGTTGTGGGTGGGCGACGCCAGCGTGACGCAGGTTGCCAGCTACTTGAAGAGTTACCAACGGGACGTCAATGGCAATCCGGTCGTTTCCACCAACGGTAGTTACGTTATCTCCGGCGTCGAGACCAACCTGGGCCCGGTCAGCCAGCCCTTCCCACTGCGTTTGATTCTGCACAACGACGGGACCACGACCTACCTGCTTCAGCGTGTTTATTACGGACTCGACCCGGGGTCGAACCTGGTCGTTTCCACCAGCCAGAGCGCGCTGGACCCGGCCCACCTGGACACGGCCCGGCGCATCAGCGCGGTGGATCTGCCCTGGTCGAGCAACAACACGCCCTGGGCATGCACCGGCACTCTGGAGCCGAACGGCACACTAGCCACAACCGTGCTGCTGCCTTATGATGATCAGGCATCTAATCCCTTCCTCCACACCTATCACCCGGACCATGATAACCTCGATGCCTCTTTCCAATACGAACTGCCTCGAGGGGCGGAGTCTTACGATATCACTCGCCAAATTACCTTGAGTATCACCCCTCCGGGAGACGATTTTAACAACCTCACCCGCGCCGCCCAGAGCCTTTCGGGCATCTATCAGGAGGCCATAACCGTGAGTGGAGCGGGCAGCGCCAGCCGGACCTTCAATGTAAGCGGCATCTTTGCCATCAATCGCATCAGCACTATCGACACTTTAACCCAACCATGAAAACCTATTGCTCTGAACTGTTGATCCCAACTCACGGCGCCGGCGCGTCAGACCAGTCTGACTGGTCAGACGGGTCTGACCACCACCCCTCAAGAACTTCCCGGATCGGGGGCCTCTTGGCACTGGCGCTGGCCCTGGTGCCTCTGAGCTTGCGTGCCCAACTGCCCACGCCCAACCCGCCGGAGCGCCTCAGCTACCAAGGCTATCTGGTGGATGCCAACGGCAACGCGCTGGGCGAGCCTAACCCGCAGAACTACGACGTCATCTTCCGCATCTGGAACGACCAGAGTTCGACGGATACCTCCCATCGGCTGTGGTCGGAACAACAGACCATCACGGTGGACAAGGGCTACTTCAGCGTGTTGCTGGGTGAGGGCAGCCAGTACTCTTCGGAGCCCTATCCACCTCTGTCCACCCTGTTCGACGCCGCCGACGCCTCGGAACGGTACGTGGAGGTGACGGTCAAGGGCATCGGTTCGGGTGGCACGGACGTGACGATTTCGCCGCGGTTGAGGCTGCTGACCTCGCCGTACGCGTTCCTGGCCCAGAAGGCCCTGAACGCGGCGACACTCGTCAACGGCACCAACGGAACCATCGTCAGCAGTGATGGGAACGCCCTGACCGTGAATGGCACACTGCAGGCCAACAGCTTCACGACCAGCGGGAACGTCACCGCGGGGAGCTTCTCGGGCAACGGCTCGGGCTTGACCAGCTTGAATGGGGCGAACCTCAGCGACGGTTCGGTTAGCGCAGCCAAGCTGAGCTCCGATATCGGCGTGTGGACGGAATCGGGAAGTCAGGCCAGCCACGGCGGCGACGTCACGTTTACTGGCAACCTGATCATGAACAACACCGGGATAATCAAGGCCTACAACAATTCCGGGGTCGTCGAAGACTGCTTGTACCCTCGGTGGTCAGACAATGCCACCTATCTGGATTTTGGGACCGGCGGCTTTCATATCCGCAACGATTCCTACGGCGAAGTGATGTTCATGGATAATGCCGGGAACGTCGGGATCGGGACGACGTCGCCAGGGGCTCCGCTGCATGTCACCGACAGCTCCTGGCCCACTGAGATAGTGGATGGCTCCTCCATTGATGGGACCTGGCTGGTACTGCGCAATACGTCTTTAGGCGGGAAGAGTTGGCACATTATCTCGACGGGCAGCGGCAATGGTGAGGGGACTGGCAAGCTGATATTCGTCCCCGGTCCGAACCCCTACACGACTTCTGCCGCCGCGCTGACTTTAACCCCGTCAGGATTAGTGGGGATCGGCACGGCCAGTCCAAGCCGGGGGCAACTGGAAATCGTTACGAGCACACAGACAACCATGAGTGCCCAATACGGGTATTTGAACAGCACAGGTCCAACCGGAATCGTCAAAGGCGGGTCCGGGAGTTTTTCCTGCGCCATCTACGCTGACGGTCGCGTTGTGGCGCCGGAAGTGGACGCCTTTTCGGACGCGCGGCTCAAGCATGTAGAGGGCATCTCGAATGGGCGGCAGGACCTACGCACGCTGATGGGAATCCAGATCACCGACTATCGAATGGTGGACACGGTGGCGGAGGGCACGCGCCAGTATAAGAAGGTTATTGCACAGCAGGTGGAGCGGGTCTATCCGCAGGCCGTCTCACGCACCTCGGGGACCGTCCCGGACATCTACACTCGCGCCGAAGCCAAGGCGGGCTGGATCCAGTTCACGAAGCATCTCTCGCCGCCGCTGAAGGTGGGCGACAAAGTGAAACTGATTACGGGCAAGAGCAGCGCCTTGCATGAGGTGCTCGAGGTCAAGCCCGATGGGTTCCGCGTCAAAGCACCCCTGGACGGCCCGGTATTTGTGTATGGGCGCGAGGTGAAGGACCTGCGGACAGTGGATTACGATGCCATCGCGATGCTGAACGTCTCGGCTACTCAGGAACTGTGCCGCCAGCTCCAGACAAAGGACGCGGAGATACAACGTTTGCAGGAAGAGGTGGAGACGCTCGCCGCCGGGGAGCGGGTTCAAGCGGTGCGGTTCGAGAAACTGGAGACGCTGGTGAACCGGATGCGGTTCCCCATTGAACGAGCCAGCTTGCGCTAGAAGGAGGCGGCTTATGCTTACGTGCAAGAGCCGTAGATTGAATGGCGACCAACTGCCTGCCATGAATCGAATCCTCCATCTCTGTGCGATGGGCGCCGGGCTGCTGGCCGGAGCCGGCGCGGCCCTGGGCGGCGGCTTGGCGTTGCCGCTGGAGATTCACCAGGACCTCACGCCTTACAATCTCCAGTCAGCCGCCGGGGTGCCCATATCCACCATCAGCAACAGCCCGCCCGGGTCCGACGGGCTGATGCCGACCGCCAATCAATCGTCCGGCTCGGTCAATCTGCCGACCACGAACCAATTTCAAGGCTTCGTTTCCTTCGGCGGGATTCCGGGACTGACCTCCAACCAGTGGAGCACGCTGAGCAGTGACCCCGACCTGCAGGCCGGGACGGGCTCGTTTTCGGGGAGCTTGGCAGTGGAAATGGGGCTGCCGGTCGGGCGCTCAGGAGGTGCGGACAATTCGGTCATCATCGTCTTGCGGCGGGCCGAGGTGGGCGCGCCCTACGTGAGCCGGAGCATTTCCTATCTCTTCGGGAGCACCATAGCGCCACCGGTAACCGATGAACTTGGGCATTTGCTTCCGGCAAACCCCCTGAATACCACTTACTGGCTGCCGGAGCCGTATTTCACCACCAACGACACCGATGTCTCCCAGGGCTACTATTGGAGTCCCAATGCCAAGCAGGTCTTTGCCATGCAGTCCGGGCCAATCACCGTGACGTGGGTCAAGGCCGCGCCATACACCGCCGCCACCCTGCCCAATTATACCAACGCCAATAACGGCGCGGAGAGCTTCCTGACCAATGGCGGCAGCATTTACGAGCTTTACACCTCGCGTTACCTGGTTTCTTCCAGCCCGGTCAAGCCGCCGCAGAAGATGTACTGGACGGAACCGCCGTTCGATAAGAGCGGCCATTTGGTGGACGTTCCCGCGGCAACAGTCAGCGCGGTGAATGTGGTCTATAACCGCACGTTTCCTCAATACGCCACCAATCTCTACGCGGATCCCTACACTACGCCGCAGGTCAACCCGACCAACTCGCTCCAGGAACCCCGCACCCTTTGGTTGCAGAATGGGACGATCCACGCCTACAACATTGAGGGGCGCGTGTTCGTGGAACTGCTGGGACAGCTCAACGCGGATGGCACCCGCAGCTTCCTGGGATTTGAAATCGTCGATGTGTATCAGGAACCGCTGCCCACCGATGTCACCGTTGATTTGGGCGAGCGGATTCCGGCCTATCAGGACGGGCGGGACGATTCGGCGCTATTTCCTTCTCCGGTGCAGGGCACCTCCTCACAGTTCTACTACCAACAGACATCGGCCGACGGCCAGCACGTGACGTTGTACGCCACCTTCCAGACGGCTAACCTCAACGACTTTCAGGTTCATTGGCTTACGACCGGAGTGGCCGGCCTGCAATGGCCCTATCTCTTTGACCGGTATCACGAGGTCTGGCCCACCGACCCAGCTCAGTACGTGGATTATTTGCGTCCGCTGGTGACTACCCAGGACGAGGCGAAACAAACCGCGGTGCAGTTGCCCAGCACCGAGGCGCCGCAAATCGACTATCAAGACCCTTTGCCATCGCCACTGGGGGCCGAACCCATCGTTGGCGGGCTGTTCTACACTTTCCTCGACCTGGCGCATCCGGCGCATCGCACTCTGTTGCAGTTTACCGTGGGCGGCCAGGTTTCGTTCGAGCGGGTTTTCTCGTGGCTGGATTTGGGCATCAAGTCCAACGCCCTGTTCGCCGGCTCGGTGGCTACTGACCTGACGGCGTGGGACCCGACCAACGATCTGTTGAATTTCGGGAATCCCGACAATACTCCGTATGTTGTCACTAACACCGTCAACGTAGGGGACCGCATCGAGGCCCCGACGGGCGAGCTCGGCTCGAATGGCGACTACTGGGCGGGCTATATTCTGCAAACCAACGGGGATTCCTTCAATCCCGGCGCCTACCTCGATCCATTCACCGTCGGTTTCGATCAAGCGAACAAGGGCGCGATCATCCCGGTCAACGCGATTCCCGGGCATAATACACTCGATGTGTGGTGGTTCCGAAGTGACAATGCCGACCAGAGCCGCGGTTTCCAGCCCAGTTATTGGCCTTCGGTCATCGGCCACTACGTCCTGCAATGGCCGGCCAACGCTGACGAGATCATACTCGCCAGCAATGATGGCAGTGGCCCGCTCGATAGCCTGGAGGCCAAGGGAACCATCTACCGCCAGGACGACCCCTCGCTCCCAGGCTACAATCCCAACGAGGAGCACGCCCTGATGCTCGGCGGCCAGGCTTATGCGCTACGGGATGACCTCAATCACGCAAATCCGGGCCCGAGCTATAGTTCCGCGCCTTACGTGTTGCTGGATTACACCGGTTCCGACGGACGCCCGGCGATGCATGTCTGGCATGTGCGCCGGGAAAAGCCGGAGGCGGGCATTCTATTCGACTACGTTGTGGATGCCGGCTCGATCCTCCAGGCTCCCATGCCGCTGCCGCTGATGGCGCCGCCGGTGGTGGGCAGCGGCCAATACGCCAAAGATTTCGACACTGAACCGTCCGCCAACTCTGGCGATCTGCCGGTTGGCTGGAACAATTCGTTCGCCAATTCACAGTATGCCCACTATGCAGGCTTCACCCTTGAAGACCGCAAGCACGAGTTTTGGGTCTATCGCGGCCTGCACGCCGGACTGCCGCCGCTGGAGGCGGGCGCCTACGACCCGACGAACAACAGCTTCGGACCTCTGCCGGCCGCCACTGCGGTCGTAAATCAACCGTTCACCTACTACATCCATGTTTCGAGGCGGAGCGAATCGTTGTTAGTCAACGCGTCCCCGCTGCCGAGCGGGTTGGCGGTGGAGACCAGCGACGGCGTAGCCATTAAAGGCCATCCCCAGGAGGCGGGTTCAAATGTCGTGGCCGTAACCATTCAGGATGCCGCCGACAACAGCACGGTCACCACCACGTTCAGCCTGGATGTCGTGACCAACCAGAGCACCGCGATTGTTGCCCAAGGCCCGCTGGTCATTACCTCCACCAACCAATACTCGGGCGTCATGGAGAGCTTCACCAACCGGCCGCCCTTCCTGGCCCAGGCGCCCACGCCGACCAACAGCTTCACCATGCGTTTCTACTACAAAACTCTGCCAGGCTTTGATTGGCCGGGCGTGGCCAATCCCCCGGCGCCAGGCTCGATCGTGCCTTATCTTCTCTCGATCACCAACGGCCAGTTTGCCGGAGACGCGACTTCGAGCAACACGCTCAGCCTGGATATCGTCTATCGGCCGGTGTGGCCCTCGCTGGTGAATGGCCAGCCGCTGCCAACGCTCGATTCCGGAGAGACACTCACGGTGGCCGAGCACGGCCTGGCCGCCGTCCGGGGCCAGAGCAGTGTGCGCGTGCTCTACCAGCAGTCCATTGGCCTGGACATCACTGACGCGCCGGACAGCGTGGTGCTTTATGATCCGACGGTGCAAAAGACGTCGAATCTGCCCGCGCAGGGCCTCAATGGCTTGCCGGCCTCGGTGGTCAGCCGGCCTTACCTGGGCAAGTCCTATTTCCCAAACCTCCCGCCCAATCTTGCAAACCGGGTCTTTTATGATCCAAACACCGCAAACCTGGTGTTACAAGGGCAGTTCGTCGATGATCCGGTCGGCGAGAAATACCTCCTCCTGAACGTGTTGCGCGGAGCCGACTTGGAGGCGGTGGAGAATTTGTGTTCAACCAACGATTCGCAATACCCCGCCTGGACAAATACCGTAGGCGCACTGTCAACCCCTGTCTATACGTTCCACGAAGACCCGAACGCGCCCGGTAGCTATGTAGATGACCCCTCCCAGACCGTCACGCGGGGGGTGGGGGACGTGGTCGAGGTGACCAAGTCCGACACGCAGGTGGATTCCTACGCGCTCGGGGCCACCGGCCCGGGAACCGGCTACGTCACCTATATTGTGGGCAACGGTCATAACCCCGCCCATGCGGGTGAGCCGGTCTCCGTGTACATTTTGCGGGTGTCGCCGGCGTTGTATCCGGGCGAACTCAAGGTGATTCCGGACGCTAACCCGCTCAGCGAAGATATTACCTTCCAGCACACGTCCGACTTGGCCGGACGCTCAACCGACTATGAATATGACTGGCGCATCGCGCCGCCGGTGGATGGTCAGCCGCCAACAACGGACCCGACCAACTGGACGGTTTTGACCAGCGGCAGCGATCTCTCACACTTCACCCTCGACGCCAAAGCGGGCATCCAGTCCCTGAGCGACAATTATGTGAGCGTGCGCTACCGCTCGCTTGACCCGCTGGCCAACCCCGCCTCGACCAACTGGTCCGACTGGACCGATCCGGTGCTGGCGGAAGGCTGGATCAAACGCGTGCTGGCCGGCATCAATCCGTTCAACCAGCGGACTTCGGACCTGTTCAACAATCCGGACAATACCACCGCCAGCATCATCAGCCAGGCCGGTCACCGCTGGGAGGGTGACGTGGCCCTCAACCAGGACGAGCTCAACAATTACGGCCTCATTGAGATTTATGAGACCGTTCTGCACCGGGGCGAGGCCCTGAGCATCAACGCCAATCCCCCCATTAACTACGGCCCGGCCAATGACGCCCTGCTGCTGGCGGCCGGTTATCTCAATGACCTCTATATGCTCATCGGTAATGACGCCTGGGCCAACTCGTTGAACCCGACCATCGGCTTCGGCACCGCCGATAAGACCTACGGCAACATTGCCACTGCGATGTTCACCTTTCAAGGCGAGGTCCCTACGCTGCTGGACCAGGAACTGGCGTTATTGCGCGGGCGCGATGATTTTCTGGCGCCGGGCGTGCGCCTGGCGCCGGTCTATAACCGCCTGTATTGGAATTACACGCGGGGAATTAATTCGGGCGAGGTCATCTATGCGCTCAATTACAACCTCAAGGATGAGAACAACGACGGCGTGGTCAACGCCGCCGACGCGGCCATCCTCTACCCCCAAGGCCACGGCGACGCCTACGGCCATTACCTCACCGCCTTGATGAACTATTATTCACTGCTCCTGAACCCGAATTTCGATTGGGTGCCGCGCATTGAAACGGTGACTGTCCTGGGAGCAGATGTTTCCGTCGATTATCAAGACGAGCGCAAATTCGCCGCCGCCGCCGCGGCCTTGGCCCGAACGGGCCGGCAGATTTTCGATCTGACTTGGAGCCAGGATTACCAGGCCAATCCGAAGAGCGGCTGGGATTACATGGGCGCGAGCCGCGCCAACCCCCAGCACACCTATCTCGATGGCACAAACGAGGTGGCGGTCACTCGCTACTGGGGGCTGGACCATTGGGCGGCGCGTGTGGGGCAGGGCGCCTATTTGAACTGGGTGGTCGGCAACGCCATCCTGCCGCCCGTCGATCCGGACCCCACCCACGAAGGCATCCAGAAAGTGGACCGCACCACCGTGCCCGAGCTGGCGGAACTGCCTGCCACGGAAACGCAGCTTCAGCAGGACATGGACAACGCGGAAGCGGGCTTCACGCCGCTGGGATTGCCGAGGAACAGCACGCCCTTTGACATCAACCCGCTGGAGATGACCGGGCCGAGTCCCAAGACGCATTTCGAACAGATCTACGATCGGGCCGTCGGTGCTTTGAACAACGCGGTGGTGGCGTTCAATGATGCGCAGAACGTCACCCAAATCATGCGGTCGGAGCAGGACTCCTTGACCGATTTCCAGGCCGGTTACACC
>JAJYHY010000287.1 GCA_021784555.1 bacterium | reverse complement strand
CCGGGTAAGGCTCAGGGGACGTCCGCACACGTGTCGCCTGGCGTCGGCGCGCAGGTCGCGGCGCCGGACGGCGCGATGCAAGGTCCCTACCCGTGCAGTTGCGCCGCCGCATTGCCTCAGAATGAGTTTGCCACCGCCCGCCAGGGGGATTACAAAGGGCGCGTAACTTGAACTGAACCTGGTGGCGTTCCATGAATTCCAGCGGCCAATGCCAGTTCCCGGCGGGCGGCGCCGTTCCGCTCCCGCCCCGTCCACCGCCTCCGCCCACTCCCGATCACGAACTGCTCCGGCGCATCGGCGGGGGCAGCTACGGCGAAGTGTGGCTGGCCCGGTGCGCGCTGGGGCACTATCGCGCCGTCAAGATTGTCCGGCGCATCTCCTTCAATCAAGACCGGCCCTTCGAGCGCGAGTTTGAGGGCATCCGCAATTTCGAGCCGATCTCCCGCCAACACGAAAGCCAAGTGGATATCCTCCACGTCGGCCGCGGCGCGGACTATTTCTACTACGTGATGGAACTGGCGGACGACGCCAACGAACGGGGCGATGGAGGGATGGAGCGTCGGAGGGATGGGACGAAATCCGCCACCCATTATTCCGACACCCCAGCACTCCATAATCCCGGCGCCTACGTTCCCAAGACGCTCAAGAGCGAACTGGCGCGGCGCGGGGCGCTGCCGCTGGGCGAGTGCCTCGACATCGCCCTGGCGCTGACCACAGCCTTGCAACATCTGCACGACCACGGCTTGGTGCATCGCGACGTCAAGCCCTCGAACATCATCTTCGTGGGCGGCGTGCCAAAGCTGGCGGACCTGGGGCTGATCACCAGCGTGGACGCCACCCACTCGTTCGTGGGCACCGAAGGCTACATCCCGCCGGAAGGCCCCGGCACGCCCGCGGCGGATCTCTACAGCCTGGGCAAGGTGCTTTACGAAATCTGCACCGGCCAACCGCGCGATGACTTTCCCAATCCGCCCGCCGCTTGGAACGTGCAAAGCGCCCACCGCGGCTGGCCGGAGTTGTTCGAGGTGGTGCTCAAGGCTTGCGAGCCGGACCCGCGCCGTCGCTATCGGTCCGCCCGCGAAATGCGCGAGGAATTGACACTGTTGCAGTGCGGCAAATCGCTCCGGCACGTCCGCGCGCTCGAGCGCCGGCTGGCCTTCGCCCGCCGGCTGGCGTTCGCGGGTGGAGCGCTGTTGACCGTGGGCGTGCTCGTCCTTGGCTTGATGCTCCATGAGCGCCAACAAGTCCTTCGCGTGGCGCAACGGGCTGATCGCGCTGCCGCCCGTGCCCAAGCCGCCGAGGAACAAGCGCGCACGCAGCTTTGCGCCTCATTGCTGGCCCAGGCCCAAGCCCGGCGCTTGAGCGGCCGGGCCGGCCGGCGGCTCGACAGCCTGGAGGCGCTCCGGCAAGCCGCCGAAATCCACCCCTCGCTTGGGCTGCGCAACGAGGCGATCGCCTGCCTGGCGTTGGACGATCTGCGGCTCCGGCCCGAACGCGCGCGGCATCCGAACGGCGCGACGTTTGGCGATTTCGACAGACGCTACGAACGCTACGCGCTCGGCGAAACCAACGGCGACGTTTCGGTGCGGCGTCTGGCCGACGACCGGGAACTGCTCCGGTTGCCGGGTTTTCAACCGCCGTTCTCCTACCTGGGCTTCAGCCCTGACGGCAAGCTGCTCTTCGCCGCCTGCGGTGAACAACGCCAGCGCGTTGAGGTCTGGCAACTGACCTCCCGCGCGCCGGTGCTGCGCCTGACCGGGCGCGCGTTTCGCGCGATGGACTTCAGCGCCGACAGCCGATACCTCGCCGTGTCGTTCGAGGCGCCAGGTTATCCGATCGAAGTCCACGACTTGATGGAGGGGAGGTTGAGGGCGGTGCTTCACCATGAGGCGTTGCCCTATTGCGTGCGGCTCAACCCGGTCCACCCGCATCGCCTCCTGGTGAGCGATCACACGCCGGCCGTGGAGTTGTGGGACTGGGCCACGGGCCGCCGGCTCCGCACCTTTGGTCACGCCAATTGGGTCACCGGCCTGGCCTGGCATCCGGCGGGCCGCTGGTTCGCCGCCGGTTGCGCCGACAACCGCGTCTGGCTGTGGGACGCCGACGCAGCCACGCCCCTGGCGAAGCTCGCGGGCCATCAATGGGCCGTGATCTCCGTCGCCTTCAGCCACGACGGCCAGTTTTTGGCCAGCCGCGCGTGGGACGGCACCTTGCGGCTATGGCAGACCAGCAGCGGGCGCGAGTTGTTGACCCGTTTGGTTCCCGGCCAGGCCTTTGACTTCAGCCAAACGCAGGACTGGCTCGGTTGCGCGCTCGGGCCGGATGAAGTCGGGGTGTTCGAAGTGGTGCCGGCGGCGGGCTACCGCGGGCTATGGCAGGGGCAGGGCCAACAGTCCCGCGGCGGCGCCTGCAGCTTCAGCGCCGACAGCACCCGGGTGGTCACGTGGCACGAGGACGGCCTTCGACTGTGGCGCGTGAGCGACGGCCGGGAATTGGCCCACTGGAATGAGCCTTCGCCGACCGGCTTTCCGCTCTTCGGCCCCCGACGCAACGAGATCGTCGCCAGCACGACCCATGGTTTGGCGCGCTGGGAAATTGAACCGGCTTCCAACGGCGGGACGATCCAACTGCAACCACGACCGCCGATAGCGGCTCCCGGAGCTTCGCGCGCACTGGCGTTCAGCACCGACGGCTCGGCCCTGGCGTACTGCACGAAAAGCGCCGTGCAGGTGCTGGATTGGCCTTCGGGCCGCGAACGGGCGCGGTTCCATCCCCGCGCACCGGCGGAGTTCGTCACGCTCAACGCCAACGGCGCCCTGGCGGCAATCTGGCAGCGGGCCGGGACGACGGTGGAAGTGTGGGACGTGGCCCGTTCGGGCTTGCTGCGCCGAGTGGCTGCTCCGTCCGGCCAACCGGGCCTGGCGGCGGCGCTCAGTTCCGATGGACGCTGGCTGGCCATGGGCGATCCGGGCGCCTATTGCGTGTGGCGGCTGGCGGACGGCGTGGAGCAGTATCGCGTGCCACGTCAGGCGGCGGACTTCGATGGCGTCCTGGCCTTCTCGCCCGACGGCCATTTGTTGGCCCTGGCAATTTCTCGCTACAAGCTGCGACTCATCGAGACCGCCACTGGCCGTGAACTCGCCACCCTTGAATCCCCGGAGTCGCTCGACATTGTCCGCATCTGCTTCAACGCGGAGGGCACCCGCCTGGCGGTCGCCTCCGGCTTGGGGCCGGTTCAACTGTGGGATTTGCGGACGATCCGGAAGCAATTGGCGGCGCTGAATCTCGATTGGAAAGGTCCGCCGCTCGCCCCGCAGGCGTCAAGGCGGTAAAGCGGCCTTGAACTCCGCCACACCCTGGCGCGCCTACGCCGCCCTGGCCCGGACCCTGCGCCGGCTCCAGCGCTTCCAGCCGATGGTGCGCGGCTCCTTCTATCTGCTTCGGCGCAAGTGCGGCAAACCCAACTGCCGTTGCGCCCGCGGCCAGCTCCACGCCACCAACGCGCTGACCCGCAGCGAGGAGGACAAGGACCGCCTTTACACCGTGTCAAAAACCCAGCGCGCCCAGCTCCGGCAATGGGCCGGCGAATACCGCCGCTACCAGCGCGCGCGTGCCGTGCTGGTCAAACGCCACCTGTACCTTCTGGCCATAGTGGATCAGATGGCCGAGCAACGGCTCTTAACCTGGCCCGAAAAGAAGGAGCAACCCCACGCCTGAACTAACCTTCATCGAACATCCATCCAACATCGAAGATCCAACATCGAACGTCCACCAGCCTTCACCCACGATCCTTCCTCCACCATCCACCATCCGTAATCCAACGCCCGCCATCGCCGCGCAGGGCGAGGCCACTGGGAACTTAGTTTTGCAGGACGTGGCCGGGGATGGAACAGACGGGGGCGGCCCCGACGGGGTTGAGCGTATAGGTCCCACCCGACGGGCATTTGGGAAAGCTGGCGCCGCGCAGGTAAGGCGCAAGCTCCGCTTCGGTCACGGTCGCTCCGTTTGGCTTGTGATTAGCCAGGGCCCACTGCTCTTTGGCCGTCTGAATCCGGCGCAGATTACCGATACATAGCAGAGCGGCGGCCTCTTGAGGGTCTGTCGGCTTGATTCCGTAGCGCGAGTCGAATCGCGCCCGCATTGCCAGCGCCGCCGGCGATAACGGCCTCGCGGCTTGAGCCGATTTGGCCTGAAGCAGTCGCGCCTGGGATTCGGCCTGGCGGACCTGTTCCTGGGCCTGTTGTACTTGGGCATCGCTTGCCTGCAACTTGCGCGCGATCTCAGATTTCTCAAGGGCCAACTGATGGACTTGGTTGCGCAACCGGAGCAATTCCTCGTGCTCCACCCTGAAGCGGGCCAACCCCACCGCGTCGGCCCGCGGTTTTGCGTTCGCGTTCCCTGAGTGTGAGGGGTGTTGGCCACTCTGGGTGCGCAACTGGGTCAACTCGGTGGCTTGCTTGTGGTTGACGGAAACGAGCAAGACCATCCCCGCCATGGCGCCAAGGACGCAAATCCAGGCCAATTTCAAGTTCTTATCCATAAAATCATTCTCTCATCTGTCCTTGATCAACGGCGCCCTCCCGTCCGGCATACGGTTTGGCGGAGGGCGGTCGAGCCGGCCCTGAGGGAGTGAGAACGTTTTTGGGTCTCAGAATGGCGTTGGCCAATTGCTCCTGGCTGACCGTCACGGGGCCGTCCATCAATTCGGGAAAGTTGAAGGTGTTGAGGTAGGAATCATAAAAGGCAGGGTCTTCCTGAGGCAAGACAAAGGGCTTGTGAAATTGGCCCTGGGCATCGACATAGCTGATGAACGGGCGGGCAAAGAGGCCGTCCATGCGTTTGCTGCTGAAGACCACCCACCGGCTGTTGCCCGACCAGGTGTGCCAGGAGTCGTCCTGGTTGCTATTGATGCTCAAGCGGCGGTATTTTTTGGTGCGCAGGTCCAGCACGTACAAGTCGCTGCTGGAGCGGTAAATCGGGAAGTTGCCATACTTGCACATGGTAAAGAGGAGCCAGCGGCCATCCGGGGAGAGTTTGGGCTGGCAGGCGCTTAAGCCGGTCTGTTCGGACGAGACCAAGAGTTCGGGCTGGCCCCACTTGTCTTTATCGATGTCGTAGCTGACGCGCATCAAATCATAGCGGACGTGGCGGAATTCGTCCTCCGGGAGGGCAAAGGCGCTGCTGAAGTAGAGATAGCGTCCATCAGCGGACCATGCCGGCCAGGTCTCGTTGCGGTCGGGAGAAGCAATCGGCGGCGGGAAAACCACCGTGTTGGAATCGACGCGATAGATGCCGAGATTGGAATGAGCATCGAACACATCGCGCGTATTGCCGCGGGTGTGATAGAAGAGCGAGAGCTTATTGATCGAAAAGGTGAGCAGGCGTCCGCTGGGATGCCAGGCCAGATAGCCCATCGTCCGGTTCACGCGGATGACCCGGTTGGAAATCACCAGCATCATCGGGTTGTGATTGGCCCCGCTGACGGCACGGACGTTAAAGCAAAATGTGTCCGGCCTCCGGTTCAAGGGGGTGTGGCAGTTGAGGCAGCCGTAGTTGAATTTGTCGTTTTGCAGGATGGGCCGTTGCTCGAAGGATTCAAGATTGCGTTGGTAGATTCCCAGGTGCCGGTAGGTGTTGAATAAGGGCTTAAGCAGCCGGTAAGCGAGCCAACTGTCGATTTTCTCCCTGGCCACCTGGTTGGTTATGGTGGCGAACTGGCGCCAGCCAGACTGCGCTCCCTCCACGGACACATCCACGTAGAGGGCTTGCCCCCGGTTCGCCATCAGCAACTCCCTCCAGGCCCCCGGCGGGATCTCGATGGAGGCGCTCCGGCCGGTGATGTCTATAGGGTCTCCCGCCGTCGAGTGGATTTCGACCCGGTAGCGGATGCCAGGTTCCTCAATCCGAAAGTTCAGGGGGGCGATGTTCGGTGGCAGGGTGACGCCGGCGTAATCCGGAGACAAGCGCGGCGGGGTGGAACCATGAGAGCCGAAGGGCGCGCCACCAAAAGACCTGTCTGTCGTACTCAACCAGGACAAGCATAGAATCGCGAGTAGCGCGACGGATGGAAACTGGCAGGGACTTTTCATTATGTCTTGCCTCCTTTCGTGGAACCCGACGCCATGCGGCTTCGGGCGGTATAGAAATAGAACCAGTACGTATCGCCAAAATCTTTCTGCAGCGCGAGCCGGCCTTGAGGAGTTTCGTAGAGCTTTTCCTTTAAGGCCTCGGTGAATTGCTGGAACCGCTCGATGGTTTCGGGGCGGACCTGGCGGCCCTTCAAACTGATCTTTACGCCTTTGAGCCGCTCGTAGAGGAGCAGGGCCTCCTCGTAATTGCGGGGAATGCCCGCGTAACCGAGAGAATCCAACCGCCAGAGTGAGTCCACCGCTTTCCCCAGGTTGAGCGTCAGCAGGTAATCGGTCATGAGATACTCAAAGGCCATCTTGTTGTGAGGATTAGCCGTCAGGAGGTGCTGCAGGAGGGCTTCCTCCGGAAGGCCGGCATGCGGCAAGTCGGTGGTCGGCATCCGGGAGCGAATAAGAGCCAGGGAGGTATCCGTGCTCAACCGGGCATCGGAGTCGAGCGCGGCCAAGGCCGCCTTGGCTTCGGCTTGATGGAATGGAATCTGGCCGAGCACGTTGAGGAAAATGCGGGCTGCCCTGGGCCGATTCTTAAGGACGTTGACGCGGGCCAAGGTGCGCAGTATGTCCGGACGAACACCGTCCATCTCCAGGGCCTCATGGCCCAGGTGCTCGGCGTCATTCACCAGCCCAAGCTCTAGCAGCGTCCGGCTCTGGACACGCAACGCCTCCAAACCTGAATCCAATCCCCGCAAAGGCGCTTCCCCAGGCCAGTTTGGAATCTCGAACAGGTCGTCTCCCAACCGGCCCAGGTGATAGAGCGCGCGGTGCAGCCGCACCTCTGCCGCCGGACTGATTTCCGTCAGCTCTTTCCCGGCGCTGACCGCGTGCGAGTAGTCGTGCTCATTGGAGTAATAATCGATTTCGGCCAAGAGCTTTCGTTGCTGATTAAACCTCATCCACACGAACAGGCAACCCGCCAGAATCAAGCCCAGGGCGCACGCCCGCCTGAAGCCGGCCTTCTGAAGCCAAGGGATCTTTTGTGCGAAAGGCTTGGACTTCTCCACTGAGTCCGATTTGCCAGGAGGCTCCGGCGACGCATGATTTTGTCCTCCCATGATCTTGTCCTCCCATGGTTTTGCCTTCCCATGGTTTTGGCCTCCGAAGGCCAACCCACTCGCCACCAGGGGGACGATGAGAAAGAGCGCCGCCGTCAGTCCCCATTCCACATTCTCACCCCAGGGATTCCATAGGGCGGTGGGTTGGATGCCCCAGAACCAGATCGCCGCTACAGGCCCCGCCACGGCGGCGGCGACGGGGCAGAGGGCGCTTGTCCAGCTCTTCCACCTCACAATGGCGAATAGCGCCGCCAGGACGGCAAACATCGCTGATGACCAAACCCCGGCGACGTAGAACAGCAGAATGGTCCCCAGGCCGCTCACAATCACGCACGCCCAATGCCGGCGAGGGCACAGACCCAAATAGCCGACGGAGGCGGTAGTAGCGAGGACAAATCCCGCGCTGATAGCCAGGGCGGGGCTGCCGTAGCGGTTCCGCACCAACAAGAGCAGGAACAGCGGCAGAAGGGATGCGGTCTGCCGAGGCTGACCGCTGAGGCGCTCAAGGCAGAAGCACACTGTCAGAAATGAAAGCGCCCCCAGCGCCGTAAACACCAGGGCGCCGAGCCAGTTGAGCAGATTTAATTGAGCTAAGAAGGCGCCGAGATAGTCTGCCAGCCCACCTGGCCGCTTGAGAAACGGATCAAAGAAGGAGCGGCGGAGCAGAACGTACGGGCCGAAGGCCTGGTATTCCAAAGCCGGTTCGATCCGCAGCCAGACATAGACAAAGAACCCCGCCAGGAAGATCATGGCCCCGGCCGGGAAGGAAGGGGCCAGCCACCGAAGCGCCTTGGCCTCGGGTTTCCGGTTTTCGGTTCGCGGATGCATTGGATGTTGGCCTTATCATTTCAGGAAACCGAGAGAGGTTCAACCGAAATCCATGTTCCGTATTCCGCGGTCTTCCGCAAATTCCACTTGAAGCCGGCGCGAAATCGCGGTAGCGGTTCGTATCAGGAAGAGAAAAAGAGCATTATGTCAGTGCCATCATCAAGTCTGGAGCCGTTTGAGGCAGTCACCGAGTTCTCTATCAGCGGAATGAATTGCGAACATTGCGCAAAGCGAGTCAGCAATGCGATTGGGGCCGTTGCCGGCGTTCAAGAGGTGAATGTCAGCCTGCCCTCCAACTCCGCATCCGTCAGGTGGTCGGCCGCGCCGAATATCGAGGCGGTGCTGGAAGCCGTTGAGAAGGCCGGATACAAGGCGCAGAAGAAGTAGGAGAGAGGACCCGCTTCAGTGCTGCGTGTTCTGGCTGCGCGGGTTCACTCCCCTATCTTGCCAGGATTCGCCCGGAGGCGAAGGGCCGTTGTGATGGCCTCCGCGTGGGCCTTCAGGTCGAGCGAGAACCGGTGTTGGCGCCTTTATAGCTGTGCCGACAGCAAAAAACCTTGCCCCGGAAGCAAATCCTCTTTAATTTAGCGTCCGTCGGTGAGTTACGGCTCGTACCGTGGCAAGCGAGACCGGCACATCGCGCTAATCCGCCCGTTTATAGCGGACTTTACGGGCCTTTAGCGGTGAGCATAGTGCTTGGCCACCCTTTTCGTAACTCATTGGCATTGCTACAGGTCGCGCGGTTAGCTCAGTGGTAGAGCACTTCCTTGACACGGAAGGGGTCAGAGGTTCAAACCCTCTATCGCGCACCATCTTTTGCCCTCTGGGGCTGTGAGTTCCGCCGCTACAGCAATTCGATGGCGCGGGCGATCTGGTCCCGGCGAATCTCGATGGGGCGGCCATCCTTTGCGAAGTGGGTCAGCACCAGATTCTTGTACACTCGTCATATCTATTGTCGAGGCTGGAGCAGCCGTCTGCTCAACGGGCGGTCTGGCCGAGCGGCAGGCCCTCCCCGCCAGTCAAGTGGGGCTGGTCATGCCCCGCCTGGCCTTGCTTTTCTTCAAAGAGGAAGAGCTTGATCAGGAGGCCGAGAATGACAAAGGGCAGCAGGGTGAGGACCGCGCCCATGAACCAGCCTTCCATGCCGGCGAACCTCATCTTGTAGCTCATCAAGCCGCGGAGGGTTTTAGAAAAGATCTGGCCGCCGATGACGACGTTCCAGCGCATCGCCAGCACGCCGATCAGGATCAAAATGGAGCAACTGAAATAAATCCGGCGCCGGACCAACTCGGGCACGTGCTTGCGGATCAACTGCAGAGAGCCGAGCAGGATGAACGGCACCAAGGTTCCAAAAGTGGCCTGGCCCAAGTTCAACGTATAGAAGAGTTTCTCGCGCGCCATGTACTGCATCATGTGGAAACCCTCCTCGGCCGCATAGGTCCGATGCACCCAGTCCAGCCCCTCGAGGGCGGCGTCCAGTACAAGGGCATAGAACAGGAACATGCACATGGTGTCCAGGCACTTCATATCGATGGGCTTGCGCCGAATCCAACTCAAGCCCATGTAATTGGCGACGCACAAGGCAATGCCCGAGACCATGGCCGAGAGAATGAAGATGACGGGCATGAGCGGGTTGGCCCACCAGGGATTGGCCTTGATGGTGCCGAAGATGAATCCCACGTAGCCGTGGAGCAGGAAGGCCGAGGGAATGCCGACAATGGAGAGGACGTGGCCGATCCTCTCGTCCAACTCGAGAGCGGGCTTGGAGATGTCCGTCACGCCCACCGTAAAGAGGCGGTAGAGGACCCCCTTGAATCCGGGTGTTTGCTCCGACCAGAGGACAAAATCGCGGCGGTAATCGAACCAGAGTTCCAGGAGGAGCACGGCCATGAGATACCAGGCATAGATGAACCCAAAGATGGCCATGGGCGAGGTCAGGTGCGGGGTCATCATGATTTCATAGAACCGCTCGGGATGGCCCAGGTGGCAGAGCAGCGGCAGCGGCGCGCAGATGAGAAAGGCAAAGGCCGTCAGCAGAGACAGGCGATAGACCGGCTCCAGGGCTTTGACTTTGAAGACGCGCACCAGCGACGCCATGATGAAAGCGCCGGCAACCAGCCCGGTAATGTAGGGATAAAGGACGATGAGCACGCCCCAGAGCGGCTGGGCGGTGGCTTCGTTCGGATAAACGTATCCCTCGAAATGGGGCATTACCTGGACGACGACGTTCGTGATTTGCGCTGTCATATTACCTGACCTCCTTGTCGATGCCCGCGTACAACACCCGTGGGCCCGTGCCCAGATACGGCTTGAGCGCCTCGACACGGTTGTTTTGGTAGAACTGGCTGATCGGGTCGTCCGGCCCCGCGTGTTTCAGGTCGCCAAAGACCCTCGCCTGAACCGGACAAATCTCGACGCAGGCGGGTTTGAGGCCGCGCGTGATACGGTGGTAACACAATAAGCATTTCTCGGCGGTGTGAGTCACTGGACTCAGGAACCGGCAGCCGTAGGGACAGGCCTGAACGCAGAACCCGCAGCCCATGCAGTAATTGGGATCGATGAGCACCGCTCCGTCCGGCGCCTCGAATGTCGCCCCCACCGGGCAGACCTGGGTGCAGGGCGAATGCTCACACAGGTTGCAGAGCTTGGGCACGAAAAAGGAATGCTGGATCTGTTCCGCTGGAACAGGGGGTGGGCCAAACCCGTCCATGCCTCCATCGGGGGAGTCCACCAGGACTTCGCCGCGAGCCTCCCCGGAGCCGGGCTTGGGCTTTTCGATAATGTAGCGTTCGACCCAGGTGCGGTAGTAGGGGCCTTGGGGCACAAAGTTTTCTTTTTTGCAGGCCTCGGCGCAAAGGCCGCACCCGATGCAGCGGTTGGCGTCGATGGCCATCACCCACTTGTGCGCCTTGGGATCGTATCCCTGCGGCGCCTGGGTGGTGACCAGGAGTTTCCGGATG
>JAJYHY010000286.1 GCA_021784555.1 bacterium | reverse complement strand
ACGACAAGGTGGCAGTCCAGGCCTTGACCCAAACACTCTACGCCGAGGGCCGCACCAGGTCGTTGATGACACTCTTCAGCCAGCTCTCCCAGCAGAATCCTTCGGACCTCTCCCTCAAGAACAACCTGGCCATGACCGCCTTGCTTCTCGGCGCCCAGGAACTGCGGCCCAATGATTTGGCCAAGGACGTGTATCTCAAGGCGCCGACCAACTCCTCATTTGCCTCGACCTACGCCTTCGCCCTGCACCTGCAAAAGAAAGACGCCGAGGCGCTGAAGATCTTCGAGAAGATGCCCCCCAGCGCGCTCGACCAGCCGTCCATTGCCGGGTATTACGGGCTGGTGCTGCAGGCGACGGGCAATCCGGAGAAGGCCCTTCCCTACCTGAACTGGGCCTTCAAAGGCTCTATGCTGCCCGAAGAGCGCAAGCTGTTCGACCAAGCCCGGACCGAGGCGAACGCCAAGCCCGTAGCGCGAAGCTCGACGTCGGGTTAGAGCTTGCCGCGCTGCAACGCCCCTTGTCATTCCCCATTCTCTTTTGACCCTGGACGCGCCACCTTCACCTTGACCCCAAAGCCCCACAGACTCCAACTCTCCTCGGTTCCATGGAATAACTGAACTCCGCAAAGGAACCTCTAAAACCAGCAGCATCAGGCCGGCCTCAACAGCCGGCCTGAATTGTTTACAACCTGAATTTGACTCAAAAAATGATCACTACATCAGGTGTTTTGGGTTAGGAGCTTCCGGTCAACACTCTTGAGGATAGTTTCCTGCTTCTTGGTCAATGCCACCACCCGGGAGAGTTGGAATATGTGCTTTGAGTCGCGAAGATACACTTTGTACATCGTGGCCAGCTCTAACAGGGCACTTTCGGCGGTGAACTCCGTGTTCCGCAAGCGGTACTGCAGTAAGGACAGGAGCAGATAGGCCAAGTAGCAGAGGAACACGTGAGCGTGGACTCGCTCGGCCAGCCAGTGGCGGATCGGGCGCAGATGCGTGATGCCTTTGAGGCTGCGGAAGGCCTTTTCAACAACGTCCTTGTCGAAATAGAGCGAGAGCATTTGGTCCTCCGCCATCCGACGGGTACAGAAGATACAGGAGTAGCCATCGAACTCCTCGGCGGCGGTAAGCGTCTCCTGGCGGAGGCGGCCCCGGGCGTCGAAGAACCGTTCCAGCCCGGGCTTGATCGATTGGTTCTGGGCCAGGAGCCTTTGAGCGTGGAGGATCTCATCGCGGCGCGACTCACGCAGGTCGCGTTGGAGCCGTTCGTTGAAGCACAGGGCCAGGCGGCCACGCACCCCATCAAGTTGGTAGGGCTGCAGGCAGGTGTAGAAGATGGTGTGTCCGACCCGATGGCGGTTGGGCAGCTGCAGCAGGCGCTGGGGATTGGCCCAGGGGCGCCAGAACTTCTTGAGGGCGGTATTGAGGGGGACGCCGCAGAGTGTGTTCCAACGCAAGCGCTTGATGTCCTGGAGGTTACGACCGGAGGTGATGCCGCGGTCGTAGATGAACAGTCCGGGGCCGAGCCTGTAGGTGCCGAACAACGTAATGAGGTCTTGAAGGGTGCGCGCGTCGTGGACATTGCCATCGAACACCTTATGGAACAGGGGAAAGCCTTCCTCCTGCGTTACGCCCAGGCCGATCTGGATCAGGGGTCGGCCTTTGACCTCCTCCTTGTCCTTGCCCGGTTTTGCCAAGGGGCAGTGCCGGCCGTAAAGGTAGGTGTTGGTCACATCATAGATCACCCCTGAGGGCCGGAGGTGATAGTGCCGACAGACACTCCCAAAGAGTTCCCGCTGCCAGCGTTCGGCGTCGAGACCCTCCAGACTATCCAGGGCTCCCAGCAGACGCTTCTCGGTCAAGCCCTCCAGGTTCAGTAGAAAGTTAAGGTCCGTACGTTCGAACCAGCGCGGCATGTAGTTCAGACTCCGATAGTCCAGGCAGTGCGCGTACACCAGGCTGAGGATCTCCTGGCTGTAAGCTCCCAGGCGTTGGGGTAGTTCGATCTCGGTGGCCAGAAAATGCAACACCAACAAGGGGCCATACAGCTTGACCTCCTCGACCTCAACGTCCGACATGGAGGTTGAAAGAACGGTGCGACCGTTGGCCTCCTTGCCAACGTAGCGGATGAAGCGTTGGACGACCTTTCCGCCGACGCGCCGATTCTCCACCTCGGCGAGGTAGGTTCGGTCGCCCTGTTTGACTCGACGGATAAAGCTCATGTAGTGACTATGTTAGACACTACATGAGCAGGATGCAAGAACTTTCGGAAGGAAATGCGGTGTGCGTTTGGACCCGATAAAATCAGAGTGGAATGGAGATTAAGCCCACTCCAGCAGACTGTAGTGACTATTTTCTAGGTCAAATTCAGGTTACAAGGGGCTGCATTTCCATGGTAACCGTCCCGCCGAGCCGTCTTACGGTGGAGGAGGCGGGTGTGCAGGATGGTTACTCTTTGGGGTCGCTGACGACGAGAAAGATATGATATGCGGCGTTCCTGCACAGTTTCTTCGAGGAAATACTTTTGGGGGTGCCGTGTTTTGCTGTCGATTCTGGCGTTTGAAGAGGCGCATTCCGCAGGGTACCGGGCGGCCCATTTTGCCTTTGCGGATATCGAACCGCCCCCGCAAGTCCCGCGGATCTAATTCAAAAGATTCGTCTCCACCAGGGAAACCACCTTGCAACTTTGCCGTTGGCTTCAAGCGGGAGCAGGGTCAGGCGCCGGAACCGGCCTTCGCAGTGGACGAGGACGCACCCATGGTCATGCAGGTTGCGCAGCTTGTGCGGCTTGATCTTGTGCTCCTCGGTCTCCGAATAGTTGACGCTGCGTTTGCCGGCGCTCGAACCCCAGGACCGCTTCACCACGCGCTTCTTGCCGAGGAAGTCGGCGGCCTGAACGGCGTCGGCCTCGTCGGCTGAGCGGAAGATGATGCGGTTGCGCAGATTCAACGTCAGCACCCTGGATTTGTCGTTGCCCAGGAGCGGTAAGAACGATGTCGTGCTTTGGGCAGCGGCAATGATGGTTGCGCCGGCCTCGCGGATAACGTCCACGCAGTTATAGTCGCTGGTGCCATCCTCGCTGGCGGTCATGAACCGCTGGGCCTCGTCCGCCCAGAGGATGAGCAGGTTGTTGCCGGCACGCTCGGCCCGGGGCCGATCAAAGCGCCGGAGCGCGTGATTGTAGTAGAGCAATTTGAGAAAAGTGTTCACATACCGGCGCTCGGTCTGGAACTTCTGGGGCATCGTCACGCAAATGATTTTGCCCCGGTCGACAGCCCCGAAGTCAAAGGTGCTCTCCTCCGCGCAGAAGACCTCGGCCACTTCCGGGGTCAGGAAATACTGGAGGTAATTGCCGATGGTCTCGCGCACGCCGCCAAACTGTTCCTCCGGCTGGTTGAAGAACCGGTTGGCAAAGTGCGCACCTGGGCGATGCGCGGCCCCCGGACGCGGCTTGCGGGGCCTTGGGGAGGTTCAGCGCCGTTGGGAGGGGCCGTCGCCTGATTTTCCGGGGAGTTCTGCGTCGGTTCCAGTTGTGCGGGCGCCGCTGGCTCAGTATTTGCCGTTGCCACGGCGGGCTGTCGCCTTCGCCCGGAACGACGGTGAGGCCGCACGGTTTCTCCGAGGACCTGGTGGCAGAACATGGCGATGTGGGTCTTGCTGGCCGGCAGGCAATGCTGGGTGAGCAGTTCGGCAATGGCGCGGTATGACGCCCGTTTTTCGCGCAACTCCATGATGACTTCCTTGGCGGGAAACAGGTCTTGGAATTTCCGGGGCCGGCGCGGTGTGAATTCCGCGACGGCTCTGCGGACAGCGATTGGATCAAAGGTGGACATAGGCGGGAATGATGTTGGCCAGGGCGGCGCCTTTCAGTGGCCACGCCGTGGCCAGTCGAAGACCGAAGTCTGGACATTTGCTTGCCCCATCAAGGACACGGATGGGCGTGGTCCGCGGCAAGGCCGTGGACATGGACTGTTCGAGGCAATGGCCTGCACGCGGACAATCCGCGTCCATCGCCAAGGCCGTCGCGTGGACATCCTTGGAATCGGTGTGGTCGAGGCCGCGTCCGTGGCCGTGGACTTTCCTGGGACAGGGACTGAACGGGGACATGGTTGTGCCATGGACAGGGACTGCCCGTGTCCTTTGCCTGTGCGCGGACTGACTGTGTCCGTGGACTGGCCGAGTGCGTGGCCGGGCGTGGAATACTTTGCGCGGCTCTTGCGCGGATTCCCCGGGGCTTCTTCGCGGACACAAAAACCTTGCGATTACAAGGGGTTCGGCTTGTCCTGTGTTAAACACGATGGGAAACACGCTGTTTCCTTTGTTCCAGCAGTTCGCTGCGCCAACCATCCAGGTGGCTGATTACGCCGTCAATTCGCCTTTCCTGCTCAATGGTCCGCGCCTCAATGCGTGCGGCATAATCGTCTCCAAGCCGGGTCTCAGGCAACTGCATCACTGAGTGCGCCGCATGCTCGTTAAGCCGCTTCCGAAGGCTTTTGAGCACTTCAATGGCCGTGCGCAACTGCGCTGTGGTGGGCGTTTGCATGGTCAGACACGGATACCGTGGAAGTGCTTGCGCCCGAATCGGAGTTGATGGTTCCCCAGGCGTTCGGGAAGCCACTGCGCTTGCCTTGCCTGTTCAGCCGTGACCGGATGCACACATGCATCACCGAAGCCGAGTCGAGCGGCGGCCTGCTCGGCGGCGATCTTGGTCGGAGCATCAACGAACGTGCGGAGTGGGTCGCCCATCTCGCGAGCGTATTCATGATCGGCGTAATAGATGCCCCAGAGTTGATTGTTCGGAGCCAACGTCGTGTTGTCTTTCATGCCCGCAGTTCACCACAACCGGCGGCTCCAGGAATGTATCAGCTACACAAAATGCAGGGAGAATCCACGGACAGTCCAAGCAGCGTCCGGTGATAGTCCTTCCATCGTCTTAAGCGGTGCATTACGCGTGCGGCGGGCTTTCACCCAGCTCCCCTGGACTTAATCGACGCGGCGGGACTGGCCAAGCAGACGAGGGGAGCCCTTGCTCGGCAACAGGTGTGGGGCTCAGGAGGCCTAGAGAAGACGATCCGGGAAAGTTCTTCGGACCCTATCGCGTCGTCACAGCGCGTTGGCTTCACGCAGCGAACCACTGGTTTGACCTCCAGGTCGCTGCCAGCGCTTTACCGGCTCGTGCAGCGTCCAGGGGGGGTTCCAAGAATTCGACCAGGAATTGGATGACCGATTCAAGTGCCGGAGCAGGTGCTCTTTGGCCGGTTTTCCGCCAGAAGGCTTGCCAGCCGCGAATCTTTGCCGGGTCGCCACCAAACATTGGCGTCAAACCCGTTGGCAGGCCGGCGGGGAATGGAGTGCCGCGGCGTGTAAAAGTCGCTGCGATGGATCTGGCCAATAAGTCGCCCTGAAAGGAAAACTTTTGCGCGAGATAATGCCCACCGGTCTTTGCCCCTCGTTTGGCAAGGCGGGCATGAATTGAGGCGGCGAGGTTTTTCACGTGAGGCTGTCGAAATAGGGGCGCATGACATTGAGCACCCGGCAGAGCTTGGCATAGTGCCAGAGTTCCTCCGAGGTCGCCTTCTTTTGCCGCCACGCGTCGCGCAGTGCCTCGACCGCGACGTTGACGCCAATGCGGTTGCGAAAGCGAAAGCAATCGGCCACGGTCTTTGCCACACAATAAACCGGCACGGATACGCCTTGAATATCATGGCGCTCGACGCCCTCGGTCATCATCGGCCCAGAAAACCTCGCTACTCGCAACGCCGGAGCCCCTGACTTAGGGGGGCGGGCACCGCGCGGAATGGCAATCCAAACCTCGGCAGGGCTCTCCGTCGTGAGCCCATGAAACCGCAGCGCCGAGAGCAGGCAGATGACGGCTTTGGGGGAGAGCTTCGCCGCCTCCGCCAGCGAGTGATTCTCAGTGAGCGTCGCGTCCGCAACCACGTAAAGGCCTCTTCCGGTCTTAAGCAATTCGCCCTGCTCGACCAACGGCCCGAGATAAGCGCGCGCGGCGCCGATGGATTTCAGGTCCCGCGGGCGGAGCACCCCCAGCTCGCGGGCGAGGCTAAGGACTTGGTTTTGGCGGTTTGTGGCCACAAAAGGATTGTTACACAAGGTATGCAGATAGCAACAAGTGAATACGTTGTGTAAATGGGTTATGCGCATCGCCTCCACCATGCCTGAGCGAGCCTGGAGCATTGCAGCGAGGTGCATTCGGGTGGCTGCTACTCTGGGGGCAGCGCAGGGAGAGCTCGTCGCCAAAGCTCCGATGGCCCGAGACTGCTGGGGTTGGCGCTAGCAGGCTCCGGCAAGCCCGACAATTGCCGCTGGAAAATGTCCGTGATACACAAAATGAAACCGCAACTCAGGTAATGTCGGAGGTGTGCTTACGGCAAAGACGCAGTACAGCTTGGCCAACGCGAAGGATTACTTCGCGGAACACCTCTGCGTCGGCGACTATTACGAAGAAGGGCAGCGGGTGTCCGGTGAATGGTTCGGCTTGGGGGCAGAGCGGCTTGGGTTATCCGGTCGAGTCGGCGCCGACGAGTTCCTGCGGCTTTGCGAGAACCAGCACCCCGGGACGGGTGAAAGACTGACCCAACGGCTCAACACCACGCGGGCGGCAGGCGGTCAGGACGCGGCCAACCGGCGGATTTTCTATGATTTTACCTTCTCGCCACCGAAGTTTGTGTCGCTGGCCGCCCTGCTGGGGGAGGATGCCCGGATCGGGGAAATGCATGAACGGGCGGTGTGCGCTGCCTTGCGGGAATTGGAGACTTTTGCGGGGACCCGCATTCGGAGGGGCCGGGGGCAAAGCGATCGCCTGACGGGCAACGTCGCGGCCGCCTTGTTCACCCACGACACCTCGCGCGCGCTGGACCCGCATTTGCACACGCACTGTATCCTGTTCAACGCTACCTTCGACCCGTCCGAGAATCGCTGGAAGGCGCTGCAAAACTATGAAATGTTGCGCGCCCGAAAGTTCGTCGAGAACGTCTATTACCATGAACTGGCGCGCGGGTTGCGGGCAGCCGGTTATCGCATTCGCAACCTGGCCCGAGGCGATTTTCAGGTGCAAGGGATTTCCGAGGAGCTTTGTGAAAGGTTTTCCAAGCGTGACGCGGAGATTGACCAGGCCCTGGCCGAGCTGCTGGCCGAGCGTCCCGAATTATCGGGAGGGAACTTGAAGGAATTGCGGGCCAGACTGGCCACGGAGAAACGGACGCGGAAGCAGAAGGAACTGAGCCGGGAAGAATTGCGGGTGCTGTGGGGCGCGCAGTTGACTCAGGCTGAGCGGGATATCTTGCGGCACACAAGCAAGGGAATCACGCCGACCGCGAATGTGGAAAAGCCCATCAGCCCCGCCGAGGCGGTGCAATGGGCGGAGGAGCATTTGTTCGACCGCAAATCGGTGGTGCTGGAGTGCCAGGTGTGGCAGGAGGCCTTGGGCCGGGGGCGGGGTCAAAGCTTCTCAGTGGCCGAGTTGAAAGGGATCACCGAGCAACGGGGCTACATTCGGAACGAGGCGCAAGCGGCCGAAGTGACCCGGCGCGAGGTGCTCTTCCGCGAGTGGGAAATCGTCCGGAGCGTCAAGGACGGCGTGGGAGAACGCTCGCCGCTGTTGCCAAATCCGAGGCCGCCGAATTCAAAGCTCGATGGGGAACAGCGCAAGGCGCTGGAGAGCTTGCTCGGTTCGATAAACGCAGTCGCACTCTTCCGCGGCGGAGCAGGCACCGGCAAGAGCTTCGTTCTCCGAGAGCTGGTGGAGCAGGTTCGAGGAGCGGGACGGGAGGTAGTCGTGCTGGCCCCACAGCGGCAGCAGGTCGTGGAAATGGAGCGGGCCGGTTTCCCAACGCCCAGCACGCTCAGTAGCTTCCTACTGAAACGTGAACTGGCCCAGAGGGCGGTGGTGATTGTGGACGAGGCGGGCCAAATCGGCGGGCGGCAAATGCTGGACCTGCTCCGGCTCGTTCGCGCTCGCAACGCCCGGCTCGTTCTGTCCGGGGACACCCGGCAACATGGAGCGGTCGAGGCCTCGGACGCGCTCATGGCCATCGAACGGCATTCGGGCGCCAGACCGGTCGAACTGCGCACGATTCGCCGGCAAGACCCCGCGCTGGCCAGGGACGAGGATGAACGCCAAGGCATCCGGCAGTACCGCAAAGCCGTCGAAGCGGCGGCGGCTGGGAAATTGGCCGAGTCCTTCGAGCGGCTCGACAAGCTCGGGGCGGTGGTGGCTTGCGGCTTAGCCGAGCAGACGGATAGGCTGGCGGATGAGTACCTTCGGCTCGTCGAGCAGAATGCCACGGCGGTCGTGGTATCGCAGACCTGGGCGGAGGTTGGCCGGGTCAACTCGCGGTTACGGGATGCCCTCAAGGCAAAGGGAACGCTCGGCGCTCAAGACACCATGGTGCAGGCCCTGAACCGGCTCGACCTGACCGGTGCCCAAAAGCGCGATGAACGGTTCTGTCCGCCAGAAGCCCTGATCGTGTTCAACCAGAAGGTGCGTCGCGCCGAAGCGGGCGCCACCGGCAAGCTCGCCGGCATCCTCAAGGCGGGAGTGCTGGTGGAGGTTAGCGGTGAAATCGTGCCCGTGTCCAACAAACGGCTGGACTGCATCTCGGTTTGCGCGCCGCGCGAAGTACCGATTGCCGCGGGAGAGCGGTTACATCTCAAAGCGAATCGGAAACTGGCTTCTGGCGCCCGTGTCACCAATGGAGAGTTGGTCACGGTGAAGTCAATCGGCGCTGACGGAGGGATTGAACTGGCTGATGGCCGCGTCCTGGATGCGAGCTTCCGGGAATTCCTTCCCGGCTATGCGGTGACCTCCTACGGCTCGCAGGGCAAGACCGTCGATTACGTCCTGTTTTCCGACTCCACCATCAAGGCGGCCACCAACGCCCAGCAGTGGTATGTGACAATCTCCCGTGGGCGGCGCGGCATCCGCATCTTTACGCCCGACAAAGCGCAGTTACGGGAAAACGTGGCTCGCTCCGGCCACAGGCCGCTGGCGCTGGAATTTGCCGCCAGGCCATCCCGGCATCAAGCTTCCCGCCTTTGGGACCGGCTCCATGGGTATCTGCTGCGCTTCGGCCACCGCGCCGCCGACAACCTGCGGCGGCTCAAGTCGAAGCGCCGCAGCCAACGCCACTTCACGCAAAACTATGAGCACAAAAACACCCGAATGCTGGGCCAGCGATCCGCAGGCCCGCGCGCTTCGCATTGAAATCTCCTCGGAACGTTCGCTGGTCCTGCCCTTCGATGAATTCGCGTGGGCGGAACTGGTCAGCGATGGCAAGGAGCAGCAGTTGAAGCTGGTCTTTGCCGCGCACGAGGTTCTGGTCCGTGGGCATACGCTGCGCCGCATTGAGACGGCGATGCAGCGCATGGAATTGTCGCTGCTCAGGAAGCTTCCGAAGGAATGCCATTCTGTGGTCGAGCCAGGCCAAGCCGTTATCTTGGAAATCGTGGTCAGCGAGATTCAGCCACCTGCCAAAGGCCCGGCAGAGTCGCCTGAGAATCCGAGTAATTGACCCAGGGGTTTGCACGGGCTGGGCCGGCTCTCGACCAACCAGCGGCTGCATGATCTGTTGGGGGTGCTCGATAGCGGGTGCCAGGGCGGATGCCATAGAACGCACTGCGGCATCGCTGTGAGGCTTCGGTCTGCGGTCGGGGACAGCGCAGGTGAAGCGAAGGCGGAGAGGAGCGTATAGCGGAACGGAGCCGTAGCGAAACGCGCGACGCCCAGCCGCAGACGGAAGGCCGCCGCCCATGCGGTGCGCCAGAATGCCGCTCGTGACGAGCGCGCGGTGGGCGATGCGGAACGGGCACGGTCGAGGGGAGACGGGGCCGACCGGCGGCCCGTGGAGCAGAAGCACGCCGCGCGTTGGTCACGGCGGATGTTGCCTCTCGGATTCAGCACTTGGTTTTGGTTCCTTAAACCGCTCGTGCCGTTGAGCCCCTGGCTTGGGCCGCCGCCAATCTCGGCAGCTTGCTCTTCTTGGCGGCAAGCGCCGACCCGAGCCAATAGTTGGAGAAGAACCCGCGACAGTTATGCATGGAATTCAGCGGCATAGCGGCTTTCGCGAGTGTTGCTCGTTGTGTTATCTATTGCACCGCCTCCAATACGGCCACCCAGTCCGGGGAAAGATTCATGTCCACCACCAGCTTCATGCCGGCTGGAGCGGGGCCTCGGATTCTTCGGCCCGCCAAGCGGCATAGGAGAGGGCCTCGCTGATGTCCTCGTCCTCAAGGTAGGGATAGAGTTTGAGGATTTCTTTCCTCGAATGGCCTGCGGCCGCCAAACCGACAACCGTGCCAACGGTGACGCGGAGGCCCCGGATGCAGGGTTTTCCTCCCATTACCGCCGGATTAAACGTGATACGCTTCAACATCTTCATATTGCAAGATTAAGCTGCGGATGCCTTCCTGACCAGCCGGGTTTGAGATCGCGTCCAGCTCGCGGGGTCAGCTTTCCTTGGCTGACGTGCCGAGGCTAGTGCCATCACGGACCGATGAGGGATCGTTCCAAGGCTTCGGTCTGTGGTCAGCGACAGCGCGGGTGAAGCGGAGACGCAGAGGAGCGCGTAGCAAATCGTAGCCGGAGCGAAACGCACGACGCCGAGCCGCAGACGGAAGCTGGCCGCCCATGCGCTGCTTCAGAAATCCCGCTCGTGACGAGCGCGCGGTTGGCGATGCGGAACGGGCACGGTCGAGGGAGGTGGGGCTGACCGGCGGCCGGTGGAGCACGCAGAAGCAAACCGCGCGTTGGTCACGGAGGGCGCGAGGCTCGGTTTGCCTTCCGCACACCGCAGCCAGGCGACTGGGGTGGCTCGCGTCGGAACTCGACTCAAGTACCAGACGCATTCTGCGCGTCATGTGTTGTCGCGGTCAGAACGGCGCTGGCCTGCCTGGCTCTGGCATCAAACGGACATGCCCTTGGATTTCCGGTTGCCCCGGCCCAGCTGCCGCTCTTGAAACCGTCTGATCTGCCGCTGCTGTGTTCGAGATC
>JAJYHY010000285.1 GCA_021784555.1 bacterium | reverse complement strand
TGTTGAGGCAGGCTTGTTGGGGCAGGAGGGTCATCAACTCCAAATAGGGCTGGTCGAAGGCTTGAGCCGCCTTGTGCGTCAGCTTGGCCGCGTAGCCGCGGGAGATCTTCAGCCCCAGCACGTCGGCGAAGAAATCCCGGATGCCCGAATAGGAACTGTGCAGCTTGCCTTTGAGTGACAATGTCGCTGGACGGCGGCTTGGAGGAGTTGGCCGAAGTCTTCTTGGCGGCGGCCAGGGCCTGCACCAGTTCCTGGTTGCGGGCCTCCAACCAGGCGTTGCGCTCTTGCAGCCGAGCCTTCTAGGCCTCAAGTTGGCGACAACGTTTTTTCCAGCCGAACAGACTCATGGCTCAGACTCCGGCGCGCAAAGCACCCGGCGAAAATCCCCTCGCAGGGGATACACCCAGATCCTCTTGATGGGCAGGGCCCGCCGACGGTGCCGGTCGTTTCGGCCCCGCCCGCAACTCTGCCCGATGCACCTCCAGTTGGCGGCGGCGTAGCCGACCAGCCGATGAACCGATCCCGCCCCTCCAGGTCAAAGGCGGCCGGGCCGAAACTCAGGCACGCCACAGGACGCCCCCGTGCAGCCCCAGGTACTTGAGTCGCGCGCCCTGAGCCTGCCGGTAGCCCAGATAGTGATAGGTGCCGATGAGGCCCTTGAACCAATCGTCCCCCTCGCTCCCCTCGACCCGGCTACTTGGATCTCCTCTTCAGGACTTTACCGGGCGGATCGGTGGGACGCCAGCCCCAAATTCAGCTCACAGCAACTTTTCCTTCGCCTCCTTACCTTTCAACCCCGTGAACGGTTACGTTCGCCGGTTACCCGCCGAGGATGCAGCCGACTGGCAGTCGCCGCTGCGAGATTGTCAACCGCCCCGCATCCGCCGCACCTGCAACGACCGGCTGTCGAACCATGCGTTTCCACCGCTGGCGCGAAGCTCGCATAGAAGTTCCACCTCCGTTCGAGGCCGCTCAACATCGAACTCCACCTCGAGCAGTTGCCAGCCCGAATCGCCCGTCAGCTCCGCGGACCACCGCCTGCTGCCCCCCACACGCAGCCGCGCCCCACTATGGGCAGCAAATGGCAAAGGCTTGACCCCGGCAACCCGGACCCGGCCCTCAAACCGATAACGGCCCGGCGCCAACACCACTTTCGTCCGCCAATCGGCTGAGGTCATTTCGCGGGCGACGATCTCCAAGGCGGGAGTCCCGTCCGAGTACTTCCCCTCTGACATTGCGCCGACGACCGGCTGGGCCGCCTTTCGCCAGCCCGCCAGATGAGCTATCCCGTTTGCAAATTGCGGGAGCGCCGCGTCCGAGCGGACGAGTTCCGATTCGAGATGGCGCTTTCTCAGCGCAAGCCGAGCCTGGAGCAGAGAGCCGGCTTTTTCAAGGCCGCGAGCCTCGGCGTGGGTCAAGGCGGGAGCAAGCTCGGAGACCAGGCGAGTGACCCGGTTGCTGAGGGTCTGGCAATCGAAGACGTTCGTTAAGAGCTGCTGAAAACAGCTCCGATACCGGCGGCGCCCCTCCGGTGTTCCCATTACCGCCCGGGCCACCAGGCCCGACATCCGCGGCTGCCACGGCAAATCCGCCATCCCAAACAGGCGATCCATGCCGTGCGGGAAGAACAGAATCTTTCTATGATCCAGGTCTTCATAGACCCTGTAGTTGTTGCCCGAAAGACAATACCCGTCGCCCTGGCAGAGCATGACCTCCAGGGCCATGAACCGGATGAATTCCCCCATGTCGAGAGCCGCGCTCAAGCGCCGCCAGCGACGGGCGAGGTCGGGGTCGCACGCCGCCTCCGCCAAGGCCTTGAAATCCGCCTTTCCGCGCCTGAGCGCGCGAACGGGGTTTCGGTGGAGGAAGCGCCCCACGTCGTGACCGGGGCGCGGCTCGTAAAGGTCGCCCGATATGGATTTGAAATAGCATGAGAGAAAATCCTCGGTGAACCCCTCAATCAGCACATAAAGCCCCAAGCGCCGTTCGTTGAGGGTTACAACGGCATGACTGACCCGCGGCGCGGGCACGCCCGCCTTGCGAAAAAGTTCACCTCCCAGTTCCTCATTCAAGTAGCTTGGATCTTCCACCGAATTGTTGAGATGGATGCGCCGCAGACCGTGGAATCTCTGGCCGTTCTTAAAGTGACTGAAATCCAGGGTCAGGGCTGGTTTGTCATCGACGGCCCGGAAACTTCCTGACGACCCCTTTAGATGCAGGCCCACGTCCGGATATACGACACTGGCTTCGGTCACCTTGGCCCGCACCCATCGTCTCGGCTTGTGCCGCAGGCTCGCCAATCCCGCCGGTTGAATCTCAATCGAAATTCGCCGCGGCGGCCCATCTTGAAAGAGATCGGCGCCGGGCAACTCCGGCAAATCCGAAACAAATTCGAAATCCAAAGACGAGGATGACCAATACTGACTTAGCGACGGCGAGATGGCGAATAGACGCAAGGAAAAGAGAGAACCACGGAATACGCGGAATACGCGGAAAAAAGGGAGCGGGGAGGACGGCAAATCGCGCGGGCGCAGAGTCCACGCCAGCGACAGGCATCTAGCGGGGGGGGCCTCAGACCGCTCTCCCCGTCTCATTGAGCATTTTTCATTAGGCATTGGGCATTTCGCATTGCCAATGCCTAATGGTAAATGCCCAATGCCTAATGAAGAATGCCGCTGCGCGCGCCTCAGGTACGAATCGCTTCGCCCTGGCCGCGCACGCGGCAAAACTTGACTTGTCCGCAACATGTTCCGAGACTCAAGGGCTCTAGCGGGTCGCTTGCACGTGCTCCGGGTATTCCGTGGTTCTCCCTTGCCGCCTACGGGATTTTGGATTTCGGATTTGGAGTTTATCCAATCAGGATGCGGCGTTAGTGACGGGGTGCGCCCCCGCCCTGCCCCGGCGGCAATGACCCATAGCGCACAAGCCAGACAGATTGGCAGAAACCCGTTCGGAAAACCTATGACTCTCGCCGGGATCATCACCTCTTGGCCGGCTGCTTTAGTACAATCACCAGCGCGTTTGGCGCCGGGCGCTCCCGCCCTTCGCTGGGGCTGCTGCGCACGTCACCCAAGACCCACATCGTGGCGGAGCCGCCGCCGTCGAAGTTCATAGCCTCCTGGCAACCGATTTTGGCAAGGTAGGAGGCGAATTCCGGGAAGGTCATGCCTATGGACAGGTCGTTTTGCCGCCCATCGACTTCAACCAGGTAGATGTAATCTTTGTTCCAGCCCACCGCGGTGCGGGGATGCCGGGCGTGAATAAAACCTTCCCAATGCATGACCCGGCCCTCATGCACCAGGGCCGGCCCTCCGCCGATAGCCACTTTCACGCCGGTCAGGTCGGGAATCGTGTCCGTGACAACCCGCAGCTTCGCCCCGACACCGCAGGCCGGCACCCGCGGCAGCAGCCTCGGCCCGATGGACAGGACGAGGCTTTGCCGGGCGAGCGGCGCGTCGCCTCCGGGCACGATAGACCCAACGCGCGCCGAATAGACCTGCCCAATCCTGAGCGGGAGCCAAACTCCGTTTGTGGCCGGTTCAAGAACCAGGTCCACGCCCCCGTGTGTGTGTGTGGAGGCGCCCACCACCGATGTATAGAGAACGGCGGCGGCGGCGCCTCGATCTTGATTCAGCCCGATGGGAGTCGTCTTCCCATCCGCCCAAATGACCCTGAACTCGGAGAAGACATTGGTCATGTGCGGTTGGCCGTTTGGATCCATCCAGAAACAAGTGTCCCCCGCCGGGCTGCTGACAACCTCGCCGTTCCAGACCTGGAGGTCTCGCGGGCGGCCCTTGCAGTACTTGCTCGTATCCCAGAAATCGCCATTAACAGCCGCGAGCGGGCGGCCAAAGCTTCGGGGCAGGCGCTTGATCTGCTCGGAAACGGTCGCCATGCCAAATGTCTGGCCGTCACCCAGGGTCGTGCAAAGCTGGAGTTCGGGATGCGACCGCTCAATCTTGACGATGTGAACCGACAGCGGCACCTGCTCCTCAACGTCGTTGGTGTAGAAAAAGCGCTGGTCATGCCTGGGCGCCGTATGCGCCTTGTTTGCTCGCGCATACGCGGCTGCGGCACAAAGCAAAAGCCAGCTTCCAACGGCAAGCCCCAATCTCTCAGTAATGAACATTCGGTTTGGCATCGGCATCTTCAATCATTGAGAACTACTTTGCCGCACGATTATCAGCGAGTTGGCGATGGTCCGCAGGTAATGGTCGCACGGGCTGTTCCGCACTTTTCCTTCATACCAGAGCGTGGCGGAGCCGCCGCCGTCGAAGTTCATCGCCTCGTCGCAGCCGAGCCTGACCAGCCATGACGCGAGCTCTTCCAAGGTCATGCCCACGGACAGGTCCCTTTGGCGTCCGTCCACCACCACCAGGAAGAGCGAAGAGCCATTCCAGCCGATGGCGCTGCGCGGGTGCCGCTCCAGGCGCGATGTGTACTCATAATCCTCCGAGCGAGGGGGCGGAATTTTCAATTGCCGGCCGTGGCGCACCAGCATCGGCGCGCCGCTGATGGCGGTCCTTACCCCAGCCAGGTCCGGCGCGGTGGCGGTCGAGATGGCCAGAGTCTGGCCGACCGCGATTCTCGGCAGGCGCGGCGCCAAAACAGGCCCGATGGACAACACCATGATGCCTGGCGCCAGCGGCGTGTCTCCTTTGTCCCGTATTTCCCGCACGCGCGCCTTGTAAGTCCGCCCTATCCGCAGCGGCAGCCACAAGCCTGTGCCTTGCGCCCCCAGCACCAACTCCCGCCCGCCGGCCGTGTGCGTGGAATGGCCCATGGCCGGGGTGTAAAGCACGAGGCCGTTCGTGGCGCGTTCCTCATTCAAGCCACAAGGAGAAGAAGTCCCGCCCGGCCACGTGACTCGGAAATGCGACACCACGTTGGTGGCATGACACTGGCCTTGGGCGTCCACCCAAAAGTTGACCTCCCCGCCCGGCGCGGTCAGCAGTTCCCCGTTAATGATTTGCAGGCCGCGCGGTTCTCCGGCGTAGGCCTTGAACCGCTCATAGAAATCTGCATTGATCGCCGCCACCGGCGTTCCCAGCGTCGGCGGTATCCGCTTGAGTTGCGCCGGGAGTGTGCTCAGCCCTAGAACGCCGCCTCCGGCATGCATCGAATCGACATGATACACGGAATTGGAGAGCTGCACGCGGACGACGTGGATCGACCAGGGAACCTCCGGGACGTCGATATTTGTATAAGCGAGAGGGCTGGATGGAGGGCCGATCCGCAAGACCGGCTTCTTGCCGCAACTGACCACCAGAGCGGCCATGAGTGCCACCAGATTGAAACTGACGACATGTCGCGCGGCGCGGCGCCGCCTCGACGGTGTCACGCGGTCACGCCGTCGGCTCGTGGGACGAACCCCTTGGCGGTCTGACGGCAGCATCATGGCAAACATCTATTCATCCTTTCTACCGCCTTTGCCGTGCTCGTTTCAATCCAAAACCACCCTGGAGTTTCGATTGAGATGTCTAACCCGCATATTTCACGCGCGGGTAGGGCGCGCAGAGGACTGCACGCCCTACCCACAGGCTTCCTTCACGACAACGGCGGGGCGATTCCGTCCAACCGCACGCACCAAGACTGGCCAGAGCCTGAGGATTCTGTTAAAGATGCGTCGAGATCGAATGAAGTCGAAGAATCGAATTGGGCTGTGCATGTCGCTGATGCTGTTGACCACAGGGAGGCTGCTTGCCCAGCAGATCAGTTCCTTTAGCCCGGCGTTTGGCTCGGCGGGGGAACCGATTACGATAAACGGGAGCGGGTTTTATCCGGGAACGCTGGTCGTGAGGTTCAATGGAATTCTCGACACGACCGCGGTGGCCATGTCGCCACTCCTCATTCATGCGCATGTGCCCGCGGGCGCGACCACCGGGCCGATCACGGTTCAGGTTGGGGTCGGATCGGCTTCGAGCGCGGACGATTTCCTGGTATTGGGCCTGGGGCCGTACATCACCGGCTTTTCCCCAGCCTACGGCTCCCCTGGCGATCAGATTACGATTACCGGCTGGCATCTGTCGAACCCGCAATCTGTCACGTTTGGCGGAGTGAACTCGACCACCTTCATGCCCAACGGCACGGGCTCCCAGATCAGTGCCGTCGTTCCGGCGGGCGCCGTCGATGGCCCAATCGCGGTCACAACACCCTACGGCACGAGCAACAGCCTCGGCTCGTTCACCGTTCTTGGCCCGGGGCCATACATCTCCGGCTTTGATCCCGCTGTCGGCAACGGCGGCACGACGGTGTACATCGAAGGGGCGCACTTCATCGGCGCGACGGGAGCGGTGTTTAATGGAAAGGCAGGCACGGGCTTTTTCGTTCAATCGGATACCCGCATTCAGGTGACCGCCCCTCCGGGTGTGACTACCGGCCCGATTACGGTCACCTCGAACAAGGGCAGCTTCACCACCAGGACCAACTTCTTTGTCCCGCCAGGCATATCAAGCTTTTCACCGCTGACGGGGCGAGCGGGGACAAATGTGGTCATTACCGGCACGAATCTGTTGGGGGCCACTGCCGTGAGCTTCGGCGGCGCGCTGGCCACGTTTCCTCCTGCCACGAACAATCTGACCCTGGTCGTGAGCGTGCCCGTTGGGGCGATCAGCGGCAAGCTGCGCGTCACCACCCCCGCCGGTTCGGCCACGGCGCCGAACAACTTCTTGGTCGAGCCGACGCTCTTCGCATTTACGCCGGGTTCCGGTCCGCCCGGCACGGGTGTCGTGCTCATGGGGGCCAATCTCGACGAGGGCTTGTCTTCGGTTAAATTCAACGGCGCGGCCGCCGCCTTCGGCAATGTTTCCTTCGGTCAAGCCACTGCCATTGTCCCCGCGGCGGCGACCACCGGCCCAATCATGATTACGACCACCAATGGCCGTTATACGTCGGCGATGCTGTTTTTCCTGCCGCCGGCGATTGCCAGTTTCTCGCCCACAAATAGCGCCCCGGGAACGACCGTCGCCGTCAGGGGCGCCAACTTTCTGGGAACTACAGCGGTGACGTTCAGCGGCGTGGCGGCGGGGTTTGTACCTCCGACCAATAACACCACCCTGGTGGCCGTTGTTCCACCCGGGATTACTACCGGACCCCTCAGCGTTTTCGCTCCCGGCGGCACGGCCACTTCGACGGCCGTCTTTTACGCGGCGCCCCTGATCTCCGGCTTCACTCCTGCCCACGGCCTGCCAGGCCAGGTGGTGACCATTTCAGGAGCGAACTTCGAAGGCGTATCGGCGGTGGCGTTTGCGGGCACACCCGCGAAATTCACATACGTTAGCGACACCACCCTGCAAGCCACTGTTCCCAGCGGCGCGGCTGCGGGGCCAATCGGTGTCACCGGGCCAGCCGGCGTTGCCGTGAGCGCCGCCAATTTCACTGTGGACCTTTTCAGTGACCTGGGCGTAGGCCTGGCCGGCTCGTCCAACCCGGTATTCGTGGGGAGCAATCTGGTTTACACGATCGCCATAACCAACGCCGGCCCATTCGACGCGCCCAACACCGTGGTGGACGATGTCCTGCCTGCCTCCGCGATTTTAAGCTCCAACAGTGTCTCCCAGGGGGCGATCACGGCCAGCGGCACCCATGTTACGGGCGCGCTCGGGACGCTCAACGCGGCTCGGGCCGCAACGCTTCAAGTTGTCATCGTGCCGCGGTCCGTTGGGTTCATCACCAATTCGGTTACGGTGTCCAGCGGTTACGCCGACCCTAACCCGTCTAACAACAGCGCCTCTGTGGCCACGCTGGTGCTCCCGCTCCCGTTGCTTTCGATTCAACCTTATTCCCAAAGCCAGTGGAGGATTTCCTGGCCGGTCATGCTTACCAACTATACCTTGGAGGCGGCGGCCACGCTCGGTCCCGGCTCGCAGTGGAAAAACCTGGCCACCCTGCCAACCATCGTTGGAACCAACAAGTTTGTCATCGAGGCGAATAACGGCTCGTCACAGTTTTACCGATTGGCGAAATAGCTGGTGGCTGAGACCTACGCCTTCTCGAAGGCGACTTCGCCGTCGTGGGCGATCACTTTGATGCGGTCGCCGGGTTTGAAATCGCCGACCAGGAGCTTGGTGGCCAAAGGATTGAGCACCAAGTCCTGGATAGTGCGCTTCAAAGGCCGGGCGCCGAACTGTGGATCGTAGCCTTCCTTGGCGAGCAATAGTTTTGCGGAGCGATCGAATTCTACCCCAAGCTGTTGCTGGTTGATGCGCTTTTCAAGGCGCTGGAGTTGGATTTCCACAATGCGACCAATCTGCTTCTCGTTCAGGCTCTGGAAGATGATGATGTCATCGACCCGGTTCAGGAATTCGGGGCGGAAGTGGGCGCCGAGTTCGGTTCGGACCAGACGTTCCATTTCTTTGTAGTCTTTGGTGGAGAGTTTGCCGGCGCCGTAGTATTGGTGGATGATGGGCGAGCCGATATTGCTGGTCATGATGATGATCGCGTTCCGGAAATCGACCGTCCGGCCCTGGCCGTCGGTGAGCCGGCCATCATCGAGGACTTGCAGCAGCACGTTGAAGACCTCGTGATGGGCTTTCTCGATTTCGTCGAAGAGCACCACGCTATAGGGCCGGCGCCGGACCGCTTCGCTAAGCTGGCCGCCCTCTTCGTAGCCGATGTAGCCGGGCGGCGCCCCAATGAGCCGGGCCACGGTGTGCTTCTCCATGTATTCGCTCATGTCGATGCGGACCATGGCGTTTTCGTCATCGAACAGGAACTCGGCCAGGGCCCGGGCGGTCTCGGTCTTGCCGACCCCGGTCGGACCGAGAAAGATGAAGGAGCCGATGGGCCGGTTGGGGTCTTGCAGGCCGCTACGGGAGCGGCGCACGGCGTTGGCGACCGCCTCGATGGCCTCATCCTGGCCCACGACGCGTTGCTCGAGGCGTTCCTCCATTTTGATGAGTTTCTCCCGCTCGCCCTCCAGCATGCGGGAAACCGGGATGCCGGTCCACGACGCCACGACCCGCGCGATATCTTCTTCGGTGACCTCCTCGTGAAGCAGGCGCTGGCCGGCGGGTTTCTCCCGCAACGATTTCTCCGAGGCGGCCAGCTTCTTCTGCAGCTCCGGCAGGCGCCCGTATTGGAGCTGGGCGGCGAGATTGAGATCGTTGCGGCGCTGGGCCTGCTCCAGCTCGAGTTTGGCCTGCTCGATCTGGCCATTGACAACGCTGACGGCATTGATAGCGGCCTTTTCGTTTTGCCACTGGGCTTTGAGGGCGCTGGAACGTTCCTTGAGGTTGGCCAAATCCCGTTCGAGTTTCTGGAGCCGGTCGCGCGAGGCGGGGTCTTTCTCCTTGCTCAAGGCGTTGCGCTCAATTTCCAACTGCTGGATTTGGCGTTCGAGTTGGTCGATTTCAGTGGGCATGGAATCGAGCTCCATTCGCAGACGCGAGGCGGCCTCATCGACCAGGTCGATGGCCTTGTCCGGGAGAAACCGATCGGTGATATACCTGTGGGAAAGGGTCGCGGCGGAGACCAGGGCGGAATCCTGAATGCGGACGCCATGATGGACCTCGTACCGCTCTTTGAGTCCGCGCAGGATGGCGATGGTGGCTTCGACGCTCGGTTCCGAGACGTAGATCGGCTGGAACCGGCGCTCCAGGGCGGGGTCCTTCTCGATGTGTTTGCGGTATTCGTCGAGGGTGGTGGCGCCGATCGCGCGCAACTCGCCCCTGGCGAGCTGCGGTTTCATGATGTTTGCGGCGTCGGTGGCGCCCTCCGCCGCGCCCGCGCCGACCAGGGTGTGCAATTCGTCAATGAACAGGATGATGCGCCCTTCGCTGGAGGCGATTTCCTTGAGGAAGGCCTTGAGCCGGTCTTCGAATTCGCCGCGGTATTTGGCCCCGGCAATCATCGCGCCCAGGTCCATCGCCACCAACCGCTTGTTCTTGAGAGTCTCGGGGACATCGCCGCTGACGATGCGCCGCGCCAAGCCCTCGGCAATCGCCGTCTTGCCTACGCCCGGCTCCCCAATGAGCACGGGGTTGTTCTTGGTGCGGCGGGTCAATACCTGCATTACGCGCCGGATTTCCTCGTCGCGCCCAACCACCGGGTCGATCTTTCCCTGCCGCGCCAGGGCGGTCAGGTCGCGTCCGTACTTCTCCAGGGCCTTGAACTTGTCTTCGGGATTGGGGTCGGTCACGCGCTGGTTACCGCGAATCTCGGCCAGGGCGCGCAAGATCCGGTCTCGCTTGAGGCCGTGCGCCTGGAGGATTCTTTTTAATGACGGCCCGCCCTGCTCCAGCAAGCCGAGCAGGAGATGCTCCGCGCTCAGGTAATCGTCCTTGAGCTTCTTGGCTTCCGATTCGGCGGCGTCGAGCGCCCGTTTGAGGTCGGCGCTCAGGAACAGATCAGTCGAGCTGATTCCCTGAACTTTGTGGCGTCGCTCCAATTCGCGCTCCAAATCGGGCTGCAGGCCGGCCGGGGCCACCCCAACCCGCTGCAGGACATCCGGGATCAGGCTCTCCGGCTGGCTGAGCATGGCCAGGAGGAGGTGTTCGCCATCCACTTCCTGGTGCGAATAATTCCGGGCAATGCGTTGGGCTTCCTGCAACGCCTCTTGAGATTTGACCGTAAGTCGATCCAAATGCATACCGCAGTACTCATAATGCCTGGCCCGGCCACGTCAAGGGCCTGCTGCCTCATGGGGTCACCCACCATCGAAGGTTCGCCGGTTCTAAGGGTCACGAAATAGACGTCCGACTCCTGATCATAGTGCTCAGAGACGTCACTCTCATTAATTATAGTCGGTGTCGATTTCATCAGCCGGCCCTCGGCACATCCTAAGGCTGTTGCCCGCCAAAGCAATCCATTTTGAGACAGGGGACCGGCGGCGTGCGCATCTCACTTTCGTTGGTAGGCATGCGCTTTCCTGCCGACGAGGAGCAATAGCAACTGTTGCACCCTCCTTTAACCCCAGCGGGGTGGCCTGTTTATAGCAACCGAAGCCACACCACTCCATTGTTTTTCAGGAGTTTGGTTTTTTCGCGCGCGACGCGCGAAAAAACCAAACTCCTGAAAAACAAACCCTTCGGGGAT
>JAJYHY010000284.1 GCA_021784555.1 bacterium | reverse complement strand
CCGGCCAACCGGCAGGGCCGCATCGCCGCCGATAACATCTTTGGAAGGCGCTCTGGTTACCCATCCACTCTGGGCACGGCCATCGTCCGGCTCTTCAATCTCTGCGCCGGCTGCACGGGCGCAAATGAGAGGCTCCTTCGCAAGGCTGGCATTGGCTATCAAGCCATTCACTTGCATCCGGGGTCGCACGCCGGCTACTACCCAGGTGCTTCACCGATTGCCCTTAAGGTGCTCTTTTCGCCGCAGGACGGAAGACTGTTGGGGGCCCAGGCGGTGGGCCATGAGGGCGTGGACAAGCGGATCGACGTTTTGGCAACGGCGCTCAAGGCCGGCATGACCGTCCATGATTTGGCGGAACTGGAACTGGCTTATGCGCCGCCCTTCGGCGCCGCCAAAGACCCGGTGAACCTGGCGGGGATGGCGGCCCAAAATGTGCTCAATGGGGACGTGGCCCTGGCTCAATGGCATGAGGTGGCGGCGTTGGACCCAAAGGCTGCAATCGTGCTGGATGTTCGCACGGATGCCGAAAGACAGGCCGGCTTCATTCCCGATTCCCTTCATATTTCGCTGCACCGGCTGCGGGACCGGTTGGATGAACTGCCGAAGAATCGTGAAATCATTGTCAGTTGTCAGAGCGGTCAGCGGTCTTACTTTGCCGCGCGTCTGCTCAGCCAAAAAGGATTTCGCGTGCGGAATCTCACCGGCTCATACCGCACGTGGAAAGCGGCCCAGAGCGTCAATGGGCAATCCGCTGTGGCCCGACCGGTCGGACTCGTCTGACCCGTCCGAGACGTCTGGCTAACTGCCCCGACAAGAGATAAAAAAAGCGCAAGCGAACGCTTGCGCTTCTGAAAAGTGCTTAGCTTGGAATTGCGCTATGCTTTGCGACGGAGGCGGCGGTTGGTGGCAAAGAGGGCCAGAGCGCCGACGGCGGACAAGGCCAGGACGGTGGGCTCAGGGACAATCGTCGTGCCCTGGAAAAGAGCGGCGAAATCCACCGCGGGCACGTCGCTGTTGGTGTAGAGCAGCCAGGTGGCCTCCGAACCGGTTCCCTTCACCCAGTAATCATTGTAATCCAAACCAACCGTTGGCGGGTAATAAAGATCCACTCCCAACTCGTCGCCATTGCCCAGTCCCTGAAATTCTATCGTCCAGGTCACGTACTGGTCGGCGACAGGGAGGCCAGCGGGGTTTCCATTTGCGCCATTCTGGAAGAGGCCGAGCACGTCGCCCTTTTGGAAGTCGGTATTGTCGAATACCAGTGTACTGCGGGCGGTTGGCGTACCGGCGCCTACAGCATTGAGGTAAAACCAACCGCTGTCGTAAAACATGGTCCCTGGCGTCGCATAGCGGCTGGTAGGGTCCAGTGCCCCGTTGTTGTAATAGAATCGCACGCGGCCTTGAATGGCGCCCTGGTAACCGAGGTTTGCGGGACTGAGAGTATTGGTCCCCCAGAACTCAAAGGAGAAGTTCGTGAGATTGCCGATATTTGCCATATCGATTTCATCGCCGTACTCCGCCGTGCTGGTAAGACCGCCAACATTCTGGGCGGTCGTCAACCGATAGTGGAGGTCGTTCTGAGAGTTGTTAAAAAAGACATCCCCGGACGCCGGCAGGCTCATGGCCACGCACAGCGCACCGAGACTCAAAACAACATCCCGTCTGAACAGTTTCATCATAAGCACCTTTCGAGATATCACGGGCCATCACACTGATGACCCTAGTTCGTTTTAGCCAAGAGTATAGAAACCGCGGAAGTTGTCAACACCTTTTTAAAATTTTTTTTTGCCCTCCTTTCTTTCTTTCAACCGCTTAGGGTTGACGGGAGCCGGTCCGGGAGAATAATGACCGTCCGATTGCAGGTTATGAGAAAGATAATGGTCCTTGGGCTGGCCTTGCTGGGCGTTGGCCTGGTCGCCGCATGGTTCTTTGCCCGGCCCGCGTACAGACGTTATGAAGAGAGGCGGGCCGTTGAGGAGGCAAAGGAGTTCCTGGCCAAGAGGGATTTCAAGAATGCCTCGCTCAGTGCCCGGCGGGCCCTCACGGTGAACCCGCGCGATGTCGAGCCGTGCCGGATCATCGCCGAACTGGCGGACATGTCGGGTGCTCCTGCCGCGCTGGAGTGGTGGGGACGCGTGGCGCAATTGTCGCCCACGGTGGCTGACCGGCTCAGACTGGCCTCCGCCGCTCTGCGTTACCAGCCGCCGCCCTTTGCATTGGCGGCAAGAACGCTCAAGGGCCTGGCCCACGCCGCCGGGAGGGAGGCCGCCTACCATTCCCTTTTAGGCCAATTGGACCTCAAGCGGAATAGGCTCGCGGCGGCAACCCAGGAATTCGAGAGGGCGGTCGAGCTTGAGCCGACGAACCAGTTCCACCAACTCAACCTGGCGGTGTTGCGACTGGCCTCGACCAATCAAGCCATCGCGGCGCAAGGGCGCCAATCGCTCGAACAGCTCCGGACCAGCCCGACGCTAGGGGCTGTGGCGCTGCGTTCCCTGATAGCCGACAGCCTCAAAGGCAAAAACCTGGCTCGCGCAAGACAGTTCTCGGACCAGGTTCTAAAGACGCCTCAAGCCAGCTTGGACGACCGTCTGCAGCACGCGGCCATTCTCCGGCAGATGAAAGACCCAGAGTTTGAAACGGACCTGCTTTCCATTCAGAAGCGCGTCTCTACCAACGCCCTGGCCATTTACGCAACCACGACCTGGATGATCGGCCAGCGCCTGGCCGCACAGGCTGGCTCCTGGCTCAAGAGCCTTCCCTCTCGGCTCCGCGCCCAGCAGCCCGTTCCGCTGGCCGTCGTCGATTGCTATGAGGCCCAGGAGGACTGGCCCGGCCTGGAGACCTACCTTCAGGGGCAGCAGTGGAACGACATGGAATTCATGCGCTACGCGCTGCTCTCACGCGCGGCGGCCAAGCAACACGAAACGGTGACCGTGCAGTCGCGTTGGGATACCGCCGTCCGCCAGGCTGGGGACCGGATTGACGCCTTGAAGGCACTGCTCAATCTGGCGGCCAAGTGGGGATGGGAGAAAGACCGGGACCACCTGCTGTGGCAGATCCTGCAGCGGTTTCCGCGTGAGCGGTGGACTCTGATGGACCTTCAGCAGTCATACATGCGCGTTGGCGACACGCGCGGCCTGAACAACGTGTTTACCGCCATGGCCACCTATAACCCCAGCAATTTTGTGGCCCTCAACAACCTGGCTGCGACTTCCCTGCTCCTGAAGACGAACCTGCCGCAGGCCTACAACATGGCCAAGGAGGCCTTCCTCCATTACCCGACAAACGCAACCATCGCCTCCACCTACGCCTTTTCCCTCTACTGCCAGGGCAAGACACACCAGGGCCTCGCCGTGCTGCAACAGATCGACCCGAAGGCCCTTCAGACACCCTCTGTCGCGCTCTATTATGGTGTTCTGCTCTCCCGGGCTGGAGAGAGCGGCGAGGCCCAAAAATACCTCGGTTTGGCCCGTAAATCCCATCTCCTGCCTGAGGAACAAACCTTGCTTAGAGACTGCACGGAGCCGGCCCGTAAGTGAGATGGATGATGGATGGTGGATGGTGGATGATGCCTGAGCCCGGCTTCCCAGGCTCCGAATAGGGGCTATTCGGAAAGGCTCGAAGCTGCGCGGAGCCGGCTCTTGCTTTATGGCTTCGGGGTTGCGAGAGTCTTGATGATGCCATCGTGGCTGTAACGCTTTATGATTTAATTCCGCGGGATGATTATGCGGATAACGACCTGCTCCTGGGCCGCTTTCTCCAGTACACGGACGAGAAGCGCCTGACGCTCTATCCGGCGCAGGAATCCGCCATTCTGGAGCTGTTCGAGGAAAGGAACGTGATTTTGAATACGCCCACCGGCTCAGGCAAGTCGCTGGTGGCGGCGGCGGTGCTCTTCAAGGCCCTGGTGCAAGGGAGACGCGCCGTCTATACCTGCCCTATCAAGGCGCTGGTCAATGAAAAATGGATGGCCCTTTGCCACGAGTTTGGCGCGGACAACGTCGGTTTGAGCACCGGCGACGCCTCCGTGAACCGCGACGCCCCCATCCTCTGTTGTACCGCCGAAATCCTGGCCAATATCGCCCTGCGCCAGGGCGCCGACGCCCCGTTCCAAGAGGTCGTCATGGACGAGTTCCATTATTACGCCGACCGCGAGCGCGGCGTGGCCTGGCAGGTGCCGCTGCTGACCCTGCCGCAGGCCCGATTCTTGCTTATGTCCGCCACGCTGGGCGACACGACGTTTTTCGAGGCCGAGTTGACCCGCCTGAATGGCCGCGTCAGTGTCACGGTTCAGTCGGTGGAGCGGCCGGTGCCGCTGGATTACGCCTACTCCGAGATTTCGCTGGCCCAGACCCTCGAACGGCTTGCGGCTGAAAAGAAGAGCCCGGTGTACGTGGTTCATTTCACTCAACTGGAAGCGGCACAGAGCGCCCAGGACTTCACCAGCATCAACGTCTGCACCCGGGAGGAGAAAAACGCCATTGCCAACGCGCTTGAGGGTTTCAAGTTCAGCAGCCCTTACGGGCCGGACATCCGCCGCTGGCTCAAGCACGGCATCGGGCTGCATCACGCCGGGCTATTGCCGAAGTACCGCGTTCTGGTCGAGCAGCTTACCCAAAAGGGTTTGCTCAAGGTCGTCTGCGGCACCGATACGCTCGGCGCGGGCATCAATATGCCGCTGCGAACGGTGCTGTTCAGCAGGCTCTGCAAGTTCGACGGTCAAAAGACTGGCATCCTCAGCGCCCGGGATTTTCACCAGATAGCCGGGCGGGCGGGCCGCAAAGGGTTCGACGACCGTGGTTGGGTGGTGGCGCAGGCGCCCGAACACGTCGTTGAGAACATCAAACTCGAGGAAAAGGCGGCCAAAGGCGGCAAGAAAGCGGTTAAACGCAAGCCGCCCGACAAGAACTTTGTCAATTGGGATAAGCAAACCTTCCTGCGCCTCATCCACGCGCCTCCAGAGAGGCTGACCTCACGTTTCCAGGTCTCGCACGGTATGCTGCTCAATGTCTTGAGCCGAAAGGGCGATGGCTGCCGCGCCATGCAGCGCCTCATTCGCGATTGCCATGAAACCCCCAAGGCCAAGAAAGAACACACCAAGCGGGCCTGGCAACTGTTTCGCTCCCTGTTGGAGCGCAAGATTGTCGAGTTCATCCCGAGAACTGAGGAAGGCGCCTACCTGCGGGTCAATGTGGAGCTGCAGGACGATTTCTCCATGGACCAAACGCTTTCGCTCTACCTGCTTGATACCCTCCCGCTGCTGGACCCAGAGGCGCCGGATTATCCGCTGGTCCTGCTCACCCTGGTTGAGTCCATCCTGGAAGACCCGGACATCATCCTGCGCAAACAACTCGACAAGCTCAAAGGCCAGAAGGTGGCCGAGATGAAACTTGCCGGCATCGAATACGAACAGCGGATGGAGGAATTGGAAAAGCTCGAATACCCAAAGCCGAACCGGGAATTTATCTACTCCACTTTCAATGCCTTTGCCGATAAGCATCCGTGGGTCGGCCAGGAAAACATCCGCCCAAAATCCATCGCGCGCGAGATGTTCGAGGGTTTCCGCTCCTTCTCGGATTACATCCGCGAGTATGAGCTGCAGCGCTCAGAGGGCCTGCTGCTCCGCCACCTCAATAGCGTCTATAAAGTCCTCGCGCAGACCGTCCCCGACAAAGCCAAAACCGACGCTGTCCATGAAATGGAGTTGTATCTGGGCGCCATGATTCGGCAGGTCGATTCCAGCCTGCTTGAAGAATGGGAAAAGATGCGCGACCCCAACTATGTTCCGCGCGGGGAGGCCAACGAAGTGCGTCCGCCGGGGGCAGAAGAGGCCGAGCGGGATATTACGCGCGACACCAAAGGCTTCACCGCGGCCATCCGCACCCGCATCTTCAATTTCCTGCGAGGCCTGGTCAATATGGAGTACGAAGGCGCGCTGGAGAACCTGAGCACCCCGGTCGATGCGGACGGAGAGCCATGGGCCGCCGAGCGCCTCAAAGCGGCTCTGGAGGCCTATCATGCCGAGCACGAGCGCGTATGCCTGGACCCAAACGCCCGGAATGTGCGGCACACTTACGTCGTCCCCGCCGAAGACAAACGGACCTGGCGCGTTCAACAGATGCTGGTGGACCCGGACGAGTACAACGATTGGGTGGCCGAGTTCGAGGTGGATCTGGCCCAATCTCGGGCCGCAGGCCAACCCGTTCTCCTCCTGCGAAGAATCGGGGCCTTGTAGGGACGTATCTCTCCGGCCCGCTGGATTGGTGGATTACGCGGCGGTGGATTCACGGGCTTAGTGAGTCCATAGGGAGGTGCGGCAAAAAGATGGGGGCAAGAACATGAAGAGGAAAAAAAACCGTTGACCCCGAGGCCGTGGATTGGATGCTGCTTGTGAGCGGCTCTCCATACTTCGCTCTGCTTTCTTCCCTTTCCGCGTATTTCGCGTATTTCGCGGTCCTTAACTCGGCTTTGGTCTGGGCGCTGGCAACTTTGGGATTGGCAGCGCCCTCCAGGCATGCTACATAGAGCGTCCGCCTCGAAGCCGGGATGGTCTTCTAAATGGGGCGGAGGAACAACTGGAATTTGAAATATGTCACAGCATCGCAGTTTGAGGAGCGCCGCCGCTTTGGGCGGCAAGAGAAACGTGCTCAAGCGGTTCGAGCGGGTTGAGCTATTGAAAAAGCGCGGACAATGGAAGGAAGGGGACCGCATAACCGGCCTGCCCAAGACCAAAGCGGAGGCGTAAGAGCCGCCAAGAAGATTAGCCGCAAAAGATCGCAAAGGTCGCAAAGAACCAAGTCGAAACACACTGCAATGGGGCCGTTGGGACGGAGCGGTCGAGTGGTGGAGTGATGGAAAGCCCGATACTCCAGCACTCCATCACCCCGCCCGACGGTGCATCGATCTTGGCCTTCTTTAATTTAGCAAAATATCGCGTTTCTTTGCGATCTCTACGATCTTTCGCGGCTTTTGATGAGGGAGTTGCCACAGTTGAAGGTTCGGCTGCAGCGGTTTTTGGCGGAGGCCGGGGTGGCCTCGCGGCGAGCCAGCGAGCCGCTTATCCTTGAGGGGCGGGTGGCGGTCAATGGCCAGCTCGTGCGCCAGCTCGGTGTGCGAGTCGATCCCGAACGGGATTCGGTCACGCTCGATTCAAAGCGGCTCCAGCCCCGGCGCAAGATTTATGTTGCCGTCAACAAGCCGCCGGGGGTGGTTTGCTCGCGCAAGGACGAATTTGGCCGCCCCCTCATCTACGAGTTTCTCCCAAAGGAATGGGGGCATCTCCACTCGGTTGGGCGGCTCGATTACGCGAGCGAAGGACTGATCTTCTTGACCAACGACGGCCAACTGAGCTTTCATCTGACGCATCCGCGGTATGGGGTTCGAAAAAAATATCTCGCTACGGTCGAAGGCCGGGTTGACGGGGCGGTTCTGGAGCGGTTTACGCAGGGGCTCTGGCATCAGGGCGACCGGCTCAAGGCCGAGAAGGCGCGATTGGTCTCCGCCAGCCGTTCGCGTAGCGTTGTGGAACTGGAGTTGGTCGAGGGAAAAAACCGCGAGGTGCGGCGGCTTTTCGAGTCGCAGGGAATTACGGTGCGGCGGCTGCTGCGGACGCAAATCGGGAAAATCAAGCTGGGCGAGTTGCCTCCGGGCAAATGGCGGGCATTGACACCAGCCGAGATAAAATCTCTACTGTCGTGAGTTATGAAGAAGAACTGTGGCATTCTCTTGGGGTTGCTGCTCTCGAGCAGCCTTCTGGCCCGGCAAACGACCAACCCCCCTGCCGGCGCCGCCGTTGATTCGGCAACGGCCGCGCCCGCGGCGACCAATACCCCGGCTCCGGCCGCAACTACAAATGAGACCGCCGCCCCCACGACGCAAGCGCCGGGCTTGCCGTTGGCCACAGAGGCCGAGCCGGCGTCGCCGTCTCTGCCTGCCGGCGCCGCGGTGGTTACCGCCAGCCATGTTAATGTGCGGGGCCAGCCCACGCTCAACAGCGAAATCGTTACGCAGGTGAACAACGGTCAGGAGGTAACCGTCCTTAAGGAAATCCGGCTGAAACACTCCGGCACCAACGAGCCATCCGCCTGGGCAAAGATTCTCCTGCCGCCCGGCGTCGATGTCTGGGTCTTCGCCTCTTACATCCAGCCGACCAATCTAACCGTGACCGTCCGGCGATTGAACCTCCGTAGCGGGCCGGGAGAGAATTACAGCATCCTCGGCCGCATCAGGCGTGGCGCCGTCGTGAATGAAATCGCCACAAAAGGCCATTGGATGAAGATCCAGGCGCCCACCAACGCTTATGCGTTCGTGGCGGCGGAATACCTGACCCCTAAGTCCCTGGCGGAATCGCTGGCCGGAACGACTCAACCCGCCCCACCCACCAACGCGGCGCCCGAGACCGCTTCTTCCGAAACTGGCCCGACCAACAATCCTCCGGCTGCCTCTGAAACCGCTGAAACCAGCCAGTCCACCAACAGCGTCGCCGCCCAGGGCGCCTCGCCAACCAACAGTGTGACTGCCGAAACCCAGCCCGCCACCAATGAGTTGGCGACGGCAGCCACCAATGAGCTGGCCATCGCCGCCACCAACGCGCCGATACCCGCCTCCGAGCAACCCCCGCCGGAGCGCATTGTCCAGCGGGAGGGTTTTGTCCGGGGCACCTTCAGCATCCAGGCGCCGACCGACTACGAGTTGGTGAGCCCGGACACCGGCAAGGTCATCAATTATCTCTACACAACTTCCACCAACTTGGACCTGAGCCGCTACAAGGGCCTCCACATCATTGTGACCGGGCAAGAGGGCTTGGACCAGCGATGGAGAAACACCCCGGTTATCACCATTCGCAAGATCCAGGTCTTAGAATAATGCCGGCCGAAAATGTCATAGATGGGCGGGCCATTGCCGGGGCGATTCAGGCCGAGGCCGGCCAACGCGCCGCTGCCCTTCGAAGCCGAGGTGTCGAGCCGGGTTTGGCATTTGTGCGAGTGGGCGAGGACCCGGCCTCAAAAGTTTATGTGGGCCGGAAGGAAAATGCCTGCCGGGAGTTGGGCATCTATTCGGAGACCTTTGTTTTGGCGGAGACGGCTCCGCAGGAGGAATTGATGCGGCTGTTGGAGCGGTTGAATACCGACGCACGGTTTCATGGGATACTGGTGCAGGCCCCGCTTCCACGACAGATAGACGCCGCGGTCATCTATTCCAGCGTTCGTCCGGAGAAGGATGTCGATGGCTTTCACCCCTTGAACGTCGGCAAATTGATGCTGGGCGATGCGAGCGGTTTCTTGCCCTGTACGCCGGCCGGCATCCGGGAATTGCTGGTGCGCTCCGGAATCGAGATTGCCGGGGCGGAGGTGGTGGTGCTGGGCAGGGGCAACATCGTCGGAAAACCCTTGGCGGCGATGCTCTCGCAGAAGGCTCGGAACGGCAACGCCACCGTTACCCTTTGCCATTCCGCCACCCGTGATATATCCAGCCACTGCCGCCGGGCCGACATCCTGGTCGCGGCCATGGGAGTGGCTCGGTTCGTGAAGGCAGACATGGTCAAGCCGGGGGCAACGGTGGTGGATGTTGGGGTCAACCGCGTGCCGGACCCCTCGGCAAAAACGGGCACGCGCCTGGTTGGAGACGTGCATTTCGCGGCTGTCCAACCCGTGGCGGGCAAGATCACGCCCAACCCGGGCGGCGTTGGTCCGATGACGATAGCCATGCTGATGCAAAATACCGTTCGCGCGGCGGAGCTGGTGGTCGGAGCCGCCTCGCCGGACGCGTCTCCTCTGAGGTGACAATGCAAGCCACACGAATTCTGCCCGATTTGCAGTGTTCCCTGGTGTGCGAGGAAATCCGCCAGGAAGTTACCGGCAACTTTATCCTCATCGGGGTGATCAATTTCATCCGCGTGCCCCAACTACCGGTCATGGCCCTCAAACTGAGCCTGTTCAACCGCTGGACCGCCGGGGTGGGAAGGTTCACCGAGTCGGTGCGGTTGGTGGCGCCGGACCAAACGACCGTGATGCGCAAAGGAGAGGTGAAATTCGCCCTCCAGGACGCCGCGTTGCACGCCACCAACATCACCGTGTTCGGTCAAGTGGAATTTAAAGCGGCGGGAACCTATTACATTGAGGTGCTCGTCGATGACGTAATGAAACTCCGCTACCCGGTGCCCGTCATACTGGCTCCGCCCCAGAACCAGCCCCAGTCCCCCCAGAGCCCGCCCGCTCCGGCCGGGTAACCGAGAGGAGGGCGGGGGGAGGAGTGATGGAGTGACGGAGTGATGGACTAATGCACGCGTGGAGGAGTTGATCGCGAGGACTATGGAATACGCGAAACGGCGTAACCTGAACCGTGCCTACATGAAATTGGAGGTCTGGCAATGCGGCTTGGACCGGTTCGAGCTGTGGTGCCGCCTCGCGGGCAGGGTCCCGGATTTCAGGCTGAGATCACAGCCTCGACCCACCAACCCGCTACTTCTTGAGACACCCCACTTCAGAGGTCTCGTGACGTGGTACGCATTTGAAACCTCAGATCCCAGATCGCCCTCGCATTTCCGGGTACCCTTGAAGCCGAGCCTAGGCAGGTCAAGGTTTGATGGAGAGCCTGTGGAACGACCTCTTCTTCGGACCGCCCCAGACGGGCGTCAAAATCGTGAGTAATCGACCACTCCAACACTCCATCACCCCATCGCTCCATCACTCCAACACTCCATCACTCCAACACTCCATCACTCCAACACTCCATCACTCCATCACTCCAACACCCCATCACTCCATCGCTCCATCACTCCATCACTCCATCACTCCAACACTCCATCACCCCAACACCCCATCGCTCCATCACTCCATCACTCCAACACTCCATCACTCCAACACTCCATCACTCCATCACTCCATCACTCCAACACTCCATCACTCCAACACTCCATCACTCCATCACTCCAACACCCCATCACTCCAACACCCCATCACTCCAACACTCCATCACTCCAACACTCCATCACCCCATCGCTCCATCACCCCATCGCTCCATCACCCCATCGCTGC
>JAJYHY010000283.1 GCA_021784555.1 bacterium | reverse complement strand
CCATCCTCCAACGCATGAGTGAAGGGCACAGGCAGAGCAAGCAGGAGTTGATCAAGTTGCTGAGTTGGAAGTTCCAGACGTTTAAAAAAGTAACAATCTTACCCGTGTAACGTATATCGTTCTCACCTCCGCCACCGCAACCCTGGCCCAAACACCCCAACCCGGCGCCTGGACCGCCACCCCGCTTGACACTTTCTCCACCCTGTGGCTGAAAACCGTCATGGAAACAAACGCGGCCACCGGCGCCGTGACACAGCGCACCGTGCATTACACTGAGCTCGGAAGCTCTTTGAATTACGCCGCTCCCGACGGCACGCTCCAGCGTTCCGCCGATGCCATTCAGATTATGACCAGCACCGGCGGGGCCGCCGCCCTCCAGGGCGAGACCAAGGTCTATTTCCCTCCTACGTTAGCGGACCCGCTGGTCATCACGACGCCGATGCGGCAGACCATCAAGCTCGCCCCGCTGGCTATCTATTACTACGACACCGCCTCCAAGAAATCGGTTCTTTTGGGGGCGGTGCGCAGCCAGGCCCAGGGCGAGTTGGAGCCGCCCAACGTTGTCCGCTATGACTCGGCGATAACGGACAGCATCCGGTGCTCGGTGCGGTGCGTCTATACCCGCTCCGCGTTCTCATCCGATCTGGTGTTTGAATCCCAGCCGGAAAAGCCGCCGGAGGCCTTCGGTCTCAACCCGGCCACCACGAGAATCCAATTGGTTCAGGTCGTCACCGGTCCGACTCCGAGCCAAACCGTTCATGTCCTCAAGCCGGACACGGGCCTGAGCGACGCCACACTCGATTACGGCGGCCTGCTCTCGCCCGTCGGGCGGGGTTTCGCCCTGCCGGACGAAGACCAACCGCCATCTCCGGGCGATCCGGCCTCGGTGCCGGTCGGAACCGGGGGCAACGGCCAGGTCTTGGTCGGCAAGCAACTGGTGCAACTGCCGGACGGCCGGGCCGGGCTGATCGAGGAGGCCGACTGGCTGGACCTCAAGCCCAAGCTCGACGCGTTGGCTCCCTAACCAGGGGGCGAGCCTCTCGGTTCCACCGCACCAGGCCAGCCTGGAGCCCGAACTACCGGTCCTGGCCGCCAAGTCCTCCGGCCCCGCCCCCGCCGTCCGCTTGGCCAGCAACCGGTCCAGGCCCAAAGGTTACGTCCTTGACCCCACGTGGATCACCATCGACAGCGACCAAACGGACTACCACTTTCTGAGCGGCGAGACTTACCTCATCAACGGCTATATCAACTTGTATGGCAGCATCCACTTCGATGCAGGCTGCTACATCAAGTACGCCCCCAACGCGGAGATCACCCTCTATGGCGCCTCGGCCAACTGCCTCGGAACGCTGGACAACCCCACCGTCCTCACCTCGGAGGACGACGACCTGTACGGGTTGCAGATCGACGGCAGCACCGGCCAGCCCTCCTACACCGCTTCGGTGGCCCTCTCGCTCTATTGGGTGCCGAGTCCCACGACCGTTTCAGGCTTCAAGATTCGCTGGGCGAGCACGGCGGTCGCCGCGGTGAATTCCGCCTGCTCCGCCAACACCTGCACGCTGGCCGACAGTTCCATTGAATTGTGCGGCGTGGGGGTGAGCGCCAACAACTGCACCTTCAACATCCAGAACAGCACCGTCTGCAACGTGCCCACCCCGATGCACTACCGCTACTGCGGCCGCGGCTTGTTCACTGACCGCTGCCAGGGCAACACCGACCCACACATCACGGCGAGCTTCCCCAGCATCGAGCAGACCGAGGCAGGAGGCGCCTACCCGCCTGACACCATGGGCGCTGTGGGACCGGACCACTTCCTGACTGTCCTCAATTCTTCCACCTCCGGTGGGGGCGTGGCCGTGTACGACAAGCACACGTGCCAGCGCCTGACGCCCGTGACGGCCACGCCGCAGTTCCTCCAGGTCACCGTCCCGAGCGGACAATATGCCGGAACGTACGCCGCTTTTGGCGACCCGGAGGTCATCTACGACCAAGGGAGCCACAGGTGGATCGCATCGGCGGAGGACCAGACCTACCGGTAGGTGATCCTCGGGATCAGCCACTCGGCCGACCCCGTCGGGAGCGGCGGCTCCACGTGGGTCGAAGACAACTGGACGAGGTATCTGGTCCCGCTCTACACGAACACGGACACGATCATCGACAGGCCCTCAATGGGTGTGGACGGCAATGGGGTCTATATCGAGGCATGGGTTGTGGGGAAGCCCATGGCACTGGCCGCGTTGCCCAAAGGCCCGCTCACAAATGACACGGCGCAGATCGTGCAGGACCAGTTCATCCTCAGGGACGCGTCGGTCGGCTTCGGCCACGTGGCGCTGGGTGTAAACTTCGATCCCGTTGCCGCAGGTGACCCAGAGTGGATACTGGTTGGCGAGTTGTCGGCCGCCGACATTTACTGCGGCAGCGTGGTCTGGGATGCCGAGGGTAAGCCCTCCCTCTCCCAGTGGGCGTCTCTTCCGGTGACAAGGTCCTGCGATCTGCTGTACAACGTTGTGGCGCCACAGCCCGGCTCGAGTTACGGCGTGGACCTGGGTTCGGACCTCGCCGGTTCACCCCAGGTGACGGTGCGCAAGATCGACGGCACGCAGTACCTGTGGTGGTGCCGGGACGTTTACGTCAACGCCGCTGGCGATGCTGACGCGGGCGGCGGGACGCCCGACAGGTCTGCTGTCGAGTGCTTCAAAATTCAGACGGCGCCAAGCCCGACGATCGCAGAAACTGCGCGCATCAACGATGACGCCGCAGCCGACCCGATGTTCTACTACTATGGGTCCGTCGCGGTAAGCGACAAGGGAGACATGGTGGTTGGCTTTTCAGGTTCCGGTGCGGACAGCTACATCGGGGCCTACTATTGGCTCGCTTCAATGAGCAAGAATACGGTCGGCTGCCTCCTTCCGGGGAAGAACTGGTATGGCGACGGCTCGCAGCTCGCCAGGTGGGGGGACTACTCCCGCACGGCTCTCGATCCGAGCGACGGCGCAACCGTCTGGACCATACAGGCCTACACGGAGGAGCGCGACCCGAATTACACGTACTCGCACTGGGCCACAAGGGTCGCGGCCATAACCCCGTACTAAGAGGAGGCCCGGCATGCCAAGAGGTGTCACATCCATGGGCTCGTTGGTTCGGCTGCTGGCGCCCTTCCTGGCGCTGCTAGTGCTGGCCGCCGCACCCAGACCGGCTGCGGCGCAGACCAACGGCGATCTGGCTGCGGAGGTATCGATCACCTGGCCCAACCAGGGTGACGTATTTACTGGGGGTACCCTCATCAAGATAGAGACTCACGTGGTCCCCGGCTCGCGAGCAATCGCCTCGGTGCAATTCTTCGGCGATACAAACCTCATCGCCACCGCAACGAATCCGCCGTTCAGCGCCGTGTGGGAAGCGCGGCCTAGCCCGAATCCCGCCGCCCCGCCGGTCTCGGATCTGAGGGCGATTGCCGTCGATGTTGGTGGGGGCAGGACAGAGTCCGCTGCGGTGCGAGTGTTTTATCCCCCATCCCCGCCCGCCATGTCCGTCGTGCGGCTGATTGCCCCAGCCTCAGGGAGCGTGCTCGCGGCTCCGGCAACCTTCGTAGCCAGCGCGGAGCTCCTGGCCACTCCTGGCGCCGCGGCACCCGTTGAATTCCTGCTGGGCACTAACTCACTGGGCGTTGTGGACCAAAGCGACCTGCATTTCACCGTCGAGACCCCTCCCTACTCGCTGCTCGTGAGCAACCTTGCCGAGGGGCAGTACGAGCTGAGCGTGACCTTCGGCGAGGGCATCTGCCGATGCGGCTCAGTCAGCTTCCGGGTGACAAAGCTCGGGATTAAGCCGCCCACTGTCACGCCCGATGGCAGCCTCCAGTTTGGGGTCGTGACATCGTTTCCTGGCAAGCAGACGCTCATCGAGGCCTCGCCCGACCTTGCGAATTGGTCCCCCATCGTCACAAATGTGCCGCCAGGCAACACGTTTACCTTCGTCGATCCTTCCCCAGCGACAAATCGGACACGGTTCTACCGGGCGGTCATCCCGTCGCAGTGACCCTTTGCGGTTTCGTTCTTGAATATGCCAGCCGGATTCCTCCTCCACCATCCGACACGAGTTGCGCCCGGGTCCCCGCCAGGCCCGGGTGCCGTTCCGGAGGGCACGCCGGCAGACCCGCTGAACTGGAGCGGAACGAAGGACAGCGAGGCGGAGGACTGCACGGCGCTGGCATACGTGGATGGGGTCATCTACGCCGCCCGGGCCGACAACGCCAACTCGCCGGTTCCTAACTACTCCGATGGGACCAGCTACCTCGATATCTACATGGGGTCGGGTACACCGCCCTCGCCGTAGGTGCAGACAGACCACTTCAACCCTCAGCAGGAGCATGACAAAGGAACGAGTTGCCCGGGTCGCCGCGCTCATGGCGTGGGCCTTCGCCTTGCAGCCGCTGCGGGGGCAAGATGCCGACCAGTTCACGTGGAAGTGGACACCCGGACCGCCGGGGCTTCAGCAGGTCACCTATGGCAATGGCGTGTTCCTGGCTGTGGGCGGCACGCTGTGGCAGGTCCCGGCGGGCGTGAGTGCGACCTCCCGTGATGGGGCCCGCTGGACCGCGCACACACCGGCTCCAAGCCCGATCGCCGGGTCGGTCGCTTCGGTGGCGCCGGGCAACAGCAACTTCGTGGCTGTTGGCAACCTTGGGGCGTACGCGGGGGACCCGGCCGCAAGTAACGGGTTCATTCAGTTCTCACCCGACGGCGTCAACTGGGATCCGCCCGCGCTGGTAACCCAGCGGATGCCGCTTGCCGCCGTCGTTTACGGGAAGGGGACTTACGTCGCCGTGGGCGAGACAAATGGGCTGGGTGCCATCGTCTCGTCCTCCGACAGCGTCCACTGGACAAGCCGAGAGTTCAAGTATCAAGGCCCGCTGCGGGGCGTAGCCTTCGGGGAGGGCACATTTGTGGCGGTTGGCGACTCGGGGGCGGTCGTCACCTCAGCCAACGGCATCGACTGGGTGCCATCACTTGTGCCTACACCCGACCGGATCTATTCGGTCGCTTACGGCAATGGCATCTTTGTGGCAGCCACCGAGGAGACCCCGCAGAGCTACGTGGGCGTCATCACATCCGCGGACGGTACGAATTGGGTTGGCGCAGGGGCGCCGTCGCCCTGGCCGCTGGCGTATGGAAACGGCCTCTTTGTCGGCATTGCGGGCGTCGGCCTGGACGGCTCGACGAACGGGCTGCGCTGGAGCACGGTCTGGTGGGGTTTTCTGGGCGGTGTCCAGCCCGTTGCCATCGCCTACGGCGCCGGGACGTTCAGCGTATTGGTTGGGGGCGGCGGGCTCTTCTACATCAGACCGGCCCCCCGGCTTGGTTGGACCGGCGAGACCAGCGGCGCGCCGGATCTGACGCTCACGGGCGGCTGGCTCGGAATGGAGGCCCGGCTCCAGGCGAGCACCAATCTCTCGGTCACGAACTGGACGGACCTGTTGACCTTCACGAACAGCGGCTCGGTCACGCCCTTGCAAGACCGCAGCGCCACCGACTACCCCCGGCGCTTCTACCGGGTCGCAATCCCATGAGTACCGGGCGACTCCGGTGCCGGGTCATACGGGTTCGGCACTTCGGCCTATTAAGGACCGGACGAAAGGCCAACCATTCATCGAGGCCTCGCCGGACTTTGTCAACGGGTCTCCGATCGCGACGAACGTGCCGTCCGGGAACGCCTTTACCTTCGTTGACCCCTCTCCGGCAACAAACGCGGCCCGGTTCTACCGGGCGGTCATTCAATCGCAGTGAGGCGTCCGGGCAACTGACGGAGCTTGGCGGACAATCGAAAAAGCCGCACTATCACCGGGAAGCATGAAAAGCATATCGTGGAAATGGCCTTCGGCCCTTGCGGCCTCAGTGTTCCTGAGTTTTTGTGCGGCCCTAAGTCTCGTCGGGCCGCTTGCCCGGGCCGCAGGTGTTCTCGCCCGCTCCAAATCCAGTTCGCCTGGCTTTCCGGGAAACCCGCGGTTGCCTTGCTGCATCCAGGTTGTCGAAGAGGGGACGGGTTGGCCCGTACCGCTGGTGGAACTGCGGACAACCCATAACGTGCGCCTGGTCACTGACAACGCGGGACGCATCGCCTTTGATCTGCCTGAACTGATGGGCCGCGAGACCTGGTTCAATGTCATCGGCCAGGGATACGAGGTTCCCAAGGACGGGTTCGGCTACCGGGGCGTGAGGCTGAAACCGGAGCCGGGCAAGACGCTCAAGGTGGAGGTGCGGCGCGCTATTATCGCGCGGCGGTTGGGCCGGTTGACCGGCGGCGGCCTTTTCGCCGAGAGCCAAAAGCTGGGGTTAGATCTGGATTGGCGCGAATCCGGCGTGCTGGGGTGCGACAGCGTCCAAAACGCCGTGTATAAGGGCAGGCTCTTCTGGGTGTGGGGCGACACGACCTTGGCGCGCTATCCGCTGGGAATTTTCAACGCCACCTGCGCTGCCACCGCCGTCCAACCGCTGCAATCGTTTGTTCCTCCGCTGCGTGTGCAATTCCACTACTTCACCGGCCGCCAGGGCCATCCCCGAGGCATTGCCAATGTGCCCGGGAGCGGCCCCACCTGGCTCAGCGCGCTGGTAACCTTGCCTGATAAATCCGGCAAAACTCATTTGGCCGGTTCTTACGTAAAGATCACGCCGCCCCTGGAGGCCTATCAGCGCGGACTGGTGGTGTGGGACGATAAGGACAAAATGTTCGAGCGATTCCGCGTCCTCTGGAACAAATCCGATGCGCACCCCAAGGCCCCTCCCATGCCAGACGGCCACCCGGCCTTCTGGAGGGACGCGAACGGAAAACGATGGGTACTCTTTGGCAACCCCTTCCCAACTCTGCGCTGTCCCGCCACCTTCGAGGCCTGGCAGGACACCAACTCGTGGCAGATCCTCAAGCCGCAAGCCACCCTCCGCGCCGCCAACCGCCAGGCGACTGTCAGGCCGCACAGCGGTTCCATCGCCTGGGACCCGTGGCGGAAACGCTGGGTGACCGTGTTCACGGAAAAGTTTGGCAAGCCTTCCGCCTTCGGCGAGGTCTGGTACGCCGAGGCGGATTCCCCGACCGGTCCCTGGGGACCCGCCCTGAAGGTCCTCAGCCATCAGCACTACACCTTCTACAACCCCGAGTTGCACCCGGAATTTACGCCCCCTGAATCGCCCCTCCTGTTTTTCGAAGGCACCTATTCCATCACCTTCAGCGACGGCCACCGCCCCACCCCTCGTTACGATTATAACCAAATGCTTTACCGGCTGGACCTGGATGATCCCGCCCTGGCGCCGGCGGAACGGCACTAACCCGAGTATTTCCCGCGGGTAGCGCACACAGTCCCCTGCGCGCCGCCGTCGGCACAATCGGCAGCATTCCGCGGTATTGCGGCGCGCAGGGGACTGCGCGCCCTAACTACCTGAATTCCACGGTAAAAATATACACTAGGAATTGAGAAGTGACTTGTCAATGGTCTTGAGAATCAGTTCCTGCTTCTTCGTCAGCGTGACCACCCGGGAGAGGTGGAATCGGCTTTTGGAGTCGCGTAGGTAAACCTTGTACATCGTCTGCAGTTCCAGCAGGGCGCTCTCCGCGGTGAAGTCGGTTTTGCGCGGACGGTACTGGAGCAGCGACAGGAGCAGGTAGACAACGTAGCAGACAAAGACGTGGGCGTGGAGCCGTTCGGCCAACCAGTGACGAACCGGACGCAACTGGGTGATCCCTTTGAGACTGCGGAAGGCTTTCTCGACCAAGTCCTTGCCGAAGTAGAGGGAGAGCATTTTGTCTTGGGGTAGCCAACGGGTGCAGAAGATGCAGGAGTAGCCGTCGAATTCCTCGGCCTGCGCCAGCTCGGAACGTAAGAGCCGACCCCGCGAATCGAAGAAGCGATCCAGGCCGGGCTTGATGGATCGGCCCTGGGCCAGGAGCTTTTGCGCGTAGGCGATTTCATCGCGGCGTGACTCGCGCGCATCGCGTTGGTGGCGCTCATTGAGACAGAGAGCCAGCCTTCCCCGCACCCCGTCCAGTCGATAGGGGCGCCAGAGGGTGTAGAAGACGGTGTGGCCGACGCGTTGGCGATGGGACAGTTGCATGAGTTGATGGGGGTCGGCCCAGGGGCGCCAGAATTTCTTCAGGGGCTCATTGAGCGGCACCCCGCAGAGCGTATCCCAGTGCAAGTGCTTGATGTCCTGGAGGTTGCGGGTAGACTGGACGCCCCGATCATAGATGAAGAGGCCGGGGGCCAACTGATAGCGGCCGAACAGGGTCACCAAGTCTTGTAACGTGCGGGCGTCATGCACGTTGCCGTCGAAGACCTTGTGGAAGAGGGGAATGCCCTCCTCCTGGGTGACTCCCAAGCCGATCTGGATCAGGGGGCGGCCCTTGACTGCTTCCTTGTCGTGGCCCGGCTTGGCGAGGGGGCAGCACCGGCCATACAGATAGGTGTTGGTGACATCGTAAATGACACCCGAGGGACGGAGCCGGTACTGGCGGCAGACGCTCTCAAAGAGCCGTTGCTGCCAAGCGTCGGCGTCCAGGGCTTCCAAGCGGTCCAAAGCGCCGACCAGTCGCTTCTCGGTCAGGCCTTCAAGGCTCAAGAGGAAGTTCAGATCGGTCCGTTCAAACCAACTGGGCATGTGGTTGAGACTGCGGTAGTCCAGACAGTGAGCGTACACCAGGCTAAGGATCTCCTGGCTATACGGTCCCAGTTGCCCAGGCAGGGCGATTTCCTTAGCCAGGTGATTGAGCACCAAGAGAGGTCCGTAGAGCTTGACGTGGTCCACCTCGGCCTCGGAGAGCGAGGCGGCCAGGAGGGTCTTGCCGTCGGCTTCGCGCCCAACGTAGCGAATGTGGTGTTGGACGCACTTGCCGTTGACCCAGCGATTCTCCACTTCGGCCAGGTAAACGTGGCCCTGCCGTTTGATGCGCCGGACAAAACTCATAGTGGACATATTATACACTAGAGAGAGGTCAGCGCAAGTCCGAACTGGGCAATGGCCGGAGCGAAAATCCTCAATGAAATCGGGGGTGGGACAGCGATCTGAGGTAAATCAGGAAATCCTAGTGTATAAAATTGGGGTGGAATTGAGGTTTATATGCCGGTTCAAAACGACCGGCCCGTGCGATTCGCCAGTGCCGAGGGCATTGCGGAGGCTCTTGGCATTGACACGATGTCACAGAAAAATCGGATCGCGGCCGGCCTCATTAAGATGAGTAACGGCGCCTCCACGGTCGCCTATATACGAACGCGCGAGCGCGAAATGAGCTGAATCTTGCTGAGCAAGTGCGCGAGATCGAGGGCGGTCGCACTTACGTGATTGACATAGCCCGTCTCAACGACGAGGAGCAAAAGCTCGTTTTCGGTGACGTGCTCCGAGCCGTCTATGAATTGAAAGCAGAGGACCCCGAGAACCGGAAAACCCGAAAACCCATCGCCGAGAAGATTATCTTTTTCGTTGACGAACTCAATAAGTACGCACCCTCTGGCAACAAGGGATCCCCGATTCTCCAGCAGGTTCTCGACATCGCCGAACGTGGCCGCTCCCTCGGAGTGGTGTTGTTCTCAGCGCAGCAGTTCATGTCGGCTGTTCACCCCCGCGTCACGGGCAACTGCGCGACAAAAATCCTCGGCCGCACCGGCGCGAGTGAGATCGCCACGCCGGACTATCGCTTTCTCGATGATGATTTGAAGATGAATCTCACCCGGCTGGGCAAAGGTGAACTGATCGTCACGCATGTCGTCTATCGCCAGCCGGTGAAGATCATCTTCCCGCGCCCCGCTTACAAGCAACGCCAGCCCGGAACCTAAATCCATGCCTGACACCACCGCCCTGCAGCAAGCAGCAAGGACCCTCGCCCAGAAAACCATCGCCGCCGCCAAGGGGGCCGCCAACGAGGCGGAATTCCGCGTTCCGTTTCAGGCTGCCATCGCGGAGGCGGCTGCTGCCATTGGTATCCCGGTCCGGCCGCGCGACGAGGTCAGTCTTATCGAGGGTCGCGCGGACACCGTTTATAACCGACTGGTCATCGAGTACGAGTGCCCAAGGACGCTGAGGCCCACCAATAAGCACGGCCACAACGCTCACGCCATCAAGCAGGTCAAAGACTACATCCGGGGGTTGCAGAAGCGCGAGCGCCACCGGATCGAGCGCTACGCCGGAATCGTTTGCGACGGCTGTTTCTTCATCTTCCTCCGCTACCAGGAGGCTGACTGGCACACAGGGCCGCCCGTGCCGGTGGACATGTACTCCTGTGAGCGGTTCCTTAATTACCTGGCGGCCCTCCAGACCGAACTCGCCACGACCCCTGAAAACCTGCTCCGCGACTTCGGCGAAAACACCAATTGTTCCCGCCGTTGCGTCAGCGCCTTCTACCAGGCGCTCACAACTTCACGGAACCCCAAGATTGGCGCCTTGTACCGTCAATGGGCCCGCACCTTCAGCGAAATATGTGGTTACGAACAAGACTCTCCCAAACTCGACGTCGAGAAACTCGCCCGCCTCTACGCTGTGCGCGCCGCTGCGCGTGACAAGCTGCACCCGTTCAAGCTCTTCTTTGCCATCCATACCTACTACGCCACGTACATCAAGCTCCTTGCCGTTCAGATCGTCAACTTTTACGCCAGCTCGAAAGTCGCTCGCATTGCCCCGCACGAGCCGATCACCCTGGCTCAGGCGGTCGGCATGGATGCCGCCGGATTACAAGGCTATCTGCGCACCATGGAGGAAGGGGGCATCTTCCGCCACCTGGGCATTAGGAACTTTCTCGAGGGCGACTTCTTTGGGTGGTACCTGGAAGACTGGTCGCCAGAAATCGATTCCTCATTGCGTTGCGTCATTCAGCAGTTGGCGAATTATTCGTTCGTTACGCTGGACACCGACCCGGACGGCACCCGCGACTTGCTCAAGCGCCTTTGCCAAAACCTAATGCCCCAGGAACTGCGACACGACCTGGGCGAGTACTACTTGGATCCGGCGTGAGTTTTCGGAGTTTTTGCGAAAACCGGCCTAAAATTGAGGATGGGCACCGATGTTTCTGCAGCAGTCGATGTTTTTTCAGTAG
>JAJYHY010000282.1 GCA_021784555.1 bacterium | reverse complement strand
CGTCACCGCGCTGGAGCTCTACCTTGGAGTGCTGCTGGTCGGGAGGAGCGACCTGAAGTTCAGCCTGGCCGCCGCGACCGTCCTGATGTTCGCCTTCACGGTTTTCCTGTGGTTTCTCTCGACGCTTGCCCATCCGCCCTCTTGCGGTTGCCTGGGCCTGACCGGGGTCTTCACCGCGGGGAAGAGGGGCGCTTTGCTTGGCATCGCCCGGAACTGCGTCATTCTCTGGCTTTTGAAGCTCGCCTACGATCATTACTCCCCGCGTTGGCGCGTGGGCGCGGCCGGGGCGGAGGCTTCAATGGGCGGCGCGCGTTCGGAGGCGGAGACGAGGAGCGCGGCGCCGATGTAGATGGGCACGAGGAAACGTGACGCGATGGCACTGGCATTTGGCGGGGCGGGTTGTTGTGATCTACGCACGGCGCCAAACCACCTGCCGGATGGGCATCCGGAACGAACCGGACCGCCGTTGTACCTGTGCGGGATTCCCGGGCGGGTCGGGGGCGCGGCCACGAAGATAATGCACCTCATTCGGCTGCTGCACCGGGATTTCAGGATAACGGCTGTCGCGCCCGAAATCTGGGCCTCGAAGGACAAACGGGTGAGGCAGATCCTGGCGCCTTATGGAATTCCGTGCGTGCTGCTCAAGGAACTGCCAAAGAAACTCGATGGGGTGGCGCTTGGCATCTGCGACGGGGACTTTTTCATTTCAGGCCGGGCGCGTGGCCTGAAGGAGCGCGGACTGCGGCTGGTCTGGTCAAACGAGATGATGTTTCCCTTCAAGGGCGAGGCGGAGGCGGCCAAGGACGGCCTGGTGGACCGGGTCCTTTTCGTTTCGCCCTTCCAGGCGAGCGCCTTTGCCGAAATCTACCATTCCACCGCATCGTTCAACACCGGCAACTACATCGATCCGGACGACTACTGCTGGCGGGAGCGGTCCAATCCGCTCTTCACGCTGGGGCGTCTTTCGCGGCCGGACCCGACGAAATATCCGCTGGATTTCCCGGTCTTCTACGAGGAAATGGGGCTCAAGGAAGTCCGCTACCGGGTGATGGCCTGGAGCCAGGACCTTCGCAAGCAGTACCGCTGGCATCGTTTCGGGCCGGAGTGGGAGTTGCTTGCGGCGGACAAGGAGTCGGCGCTCGATTTCCTGTACAGCCTGGACGTGTTTCTTTATCCCCTCGGCCACCGGGTGAAGGAGTCGTGGGGGCGGGCGGTAGTCGAGGCCATGCTGACCGGGTGTGTGCCGGTGGTTCCGGCGGGGCACCAGTTCGACAAGCTGCTGGTGCATGGCGAGAGCGGATTTATCTGCCGGGAGTTCCAGAAATTCCGGAGATGTGTCCGTGAGCTGTACGAGAACTATCCGCTGCGTCAGAGGCTCAGCCGGAATGGCGCCGCGCACGCTCGGGAGCGCCTGTGCGACCCGGAGGAGCACCGGCGGAGGTGGATCGAGGCGCTGACGTTTTAGAGCCTGTTTTAAGATTCGCGGGAAAGGTTTGCGGCGAGGGATTTTGGCCGTGGCCGAGGCGGCGCTCCGAGCATCCCCTGGCGGGCTGTAAGGAGCGAGCCAACGAAGGGCACGGGCAAAAGAGCCGCCGCAAGCGTGTGACGCCAGCGGGATTTTTCATTGTGCATTGTGCATTTGGCATTATTCATTGGCAATGCCCAATGCGTAATGAGAAATGCTCAATGACGTGGGAAATACGGTCTGAGGCGGCGCGTCGCTAGGACTGACATGATACCGAACTATTGCTATTGGTCCGTCGCCACGGGCGCTTATGGCACCCTGATGGAGCGGTGCGTGCGGACCGCGCGCGAGGCTGGGGTCTTCAGAGGATTCCACGTCTTGACGGACCGGCCTTTGGCCGGGTGCGAGTGCTACGATGCCTGCCAATGCGACAAGGCCGGCGGCATGTTCAAGCTGCACTATTTGAAGGTCGGCATGAGCCGGCTGTCAGTCGAGTATTTCGTTTGGGTCGATGCGGACACCGTTTTTGTCCGCAATCCCCTCGACGTCCTGGCGCCGCTTGGCCGCTCGCCCATCCACGTGCCCCTGGAAGTCAATCTCGCCACCCTCGCCGCCGATTGCACGTGGCGGGGCGTGCCCCTTTTCCGGCTGCGCGACCTTTTCCAGGATGCCGGAGTCGCCAATCAGCCATACCTCTCCCAAAGCGCTTTCTGGATTGTTCATCGCGAGGCCATTGACGTGGTTTATGACCTGGCATTCCAATTGTGGAACCGGGCCAGGGATGAGGGGGTCGCTCCGCGCGTGGATTTCGCGCTCGGATTCGCGATGCAAATGTTGTGCGCCAGCCCGGAGGCGCACCTGCTAACCGCTCATCCGCATGTCTGGGCAAGCGATGATGTTGGCGCGCTCCGGAGCAGCGGCCCTGGGCCAGGCGAGTGGGGGTGGCGGCACCCGCTGTGCTCCGCCGGCACGCCCGTGCGGCCGGCGATCATTCATCTGCCTTGGAGTGAATCTCAACACGCGTGAGCAAGGCTGCGGCCTGGCGCCATGCCGCCCTTTTCCGCCGCACCCCACAGGCCCTCGCCAGCTTCCCATGCCGTGTGCTTCCTCCGGCGCACCCCTATTTCGCACGGCGTTTGGAGCGACGCCATCCGTCGCCTTCGTTTTGCTTCGCCTCCAAGCCCCGAGTGAGAGTTGCTCAACGTAGCGCAGATTTGTCGCTGGCTGTGCATGAATTGCTTGAATTGCTCCCGCCTCGAAATCAAGGTTTGACTTCTGCCGGCAAATTCGCGCATGATGCGCCCAGATCGTGGCGGCGGATGGCTGCGGGGGCAGAGGCGCCCACGCCCCAAGTGCGGCGGCCCAGCGAGGACGCGCGGACGGCCGCTCCGCCGCCGTGGAACCTCGACCCGTGAGCGCGAAAGCATCAGTGGCTGGAAAGAGGACCCGTTCCCTGCGCCTGGTCTGTATGGGGCGGTGGGAGCTGGAAGGCGCCCGTCTTTTCGCTCATGGGGTCCACTTGGCTGGCGTCTTTTCGAGGGCTGGAGAGGCCCTCAGGGCGGTAGCCTGGGAGGCAGTGGACGTGGCGGCCGTCCAGGCTCGCCTGCCAGACATGGATTCGCTGGCGTTTCTTGGACGCCTCGGCAGGTTGGCCCCGGAGGTGCGCGTGATCGTGGCCAGCGAGTTTGTGGACCAGGTCTCCGCCCTGCGCTGGCTGATGGCCGGCGCCGCCGGGTGCGTGGGCGAGAATCCCTCGGCGGCTGACCTGGCCCGGGCCTGCCTCGCGGTGGCTGAAACCGGACTGTGCCTTCCGCCGCGAGCCATGGAGCGGGTGGTACGGGCGCTGCTGAAGCTGCGCCTTGCCTCGAGCCTGGCGGGGGATTTGACCCCGCGCGAGGTGGATGTCCTAATTGGCGTGCTGCTGGGCAGCTCCAATAAGGGCATCGCCGGATGGCTTGGCATTGAGGTCGGCACGGTGAAGCGCCACGTCCATCGTTTGCTCCGCCTGGCCGGCGCGGTGCATAAGAGCGATTTGCTCGACGGCTTCTCCCAAGACCTCACTGGAGCGGTCTGAATTACCTTGTGCGGTTAAAGTTGACACGGCACGTGTGCCGTGGAGCATTACGCCGTGCTATGGACCCGCATAAACCCAAGACAGTTGTCAGAGCCGGCATTATTACCATCTCGGATCGGGCTTCGAAGGGCCTTTACGATGACCTGGGCGGCCCGGCGCTAAGGCAAGCCGCGCAAAGGCATGGCTGGCAGGTGATTGCCCAAGCCCTGGCCCCCGACGAGCAGGCAGAAATCCAGCGCGCCATCCGCCAGCAGGTGGGCGAGGGCTGCCAGCTCGTGTTGACCACCGGCGGCACGGGGGTCGGCCCGCGCGATGTCACGCCCGAAGCTGTCCGCGCCATCGCGGTACGCGAAGTGCCAGGTTTTGGCGAGGTGATGCGCCTGGAATCGATGAAGATCACGCCGAACGCAATCTTGTCACGCAGCCTGGCGGTGGTGGTGGAGCGGACGCTGGTGATCTGTCTGCCGGGCAAACCGAGCGGGGCGGTCCAATGCCTGGATTTTGTTGCCGACGCCATCCCGCATTGCGTGGAGGTGCTCCAGGAATTGCCCACAAGCTGCTGAGCAGGCGGAACGCCGAGAATTGGAGTGGTGGAGTGATGGAGAACTGGAGTGATGGGCCACGCGGGGTAATGGAGCGGTGCAGGGGACGGAGGGCCGACGTGGGGAGGGGCGCAATCCGCCAGGACCCCCAATCCGTGGCCAAACTCGAAATCCGAAACCCGAAATTCGAAACAAACCCGAAATCCAAAAGCGACAATGACCAAAACCGGCTTACGGACCACGAAATACTCGAAATACGCGAAAAGAGGGAGAAACCAAAACCAAGGGCGGGGAGCCGTTCACAGACGGCATCCACCCCACAGCCTGGCTCTAATGTCCTTTTTCGTGTATTTGGCATATTTCGTGGTCCTCTCCGTTAAACCGCCTGTTTTGAACATTTCCCTCTGCCGCTTATGAGATTGTTTCCGATTTCGAGCTTCGGATTTCGAGTTTATCAGCAGGGACGGGGGGGGTGCCGACGGGCGGCACCCCGAGGGAGATGCGAGAATCGGAACTTTTTGCCAGATAGTTTGTTGAACGATAAGATTAGGAATGGATCTGGAGACGTTGATTAGCCTGGCTCTCGACAGCGGAGCCAGTGACCTGCACCTGGAAGCCGGGTTGCCGGCCGCCCTGCGTGTTCGGGGCGCCTTGCGGACAATCGGCGAGCCGCTCCCGGGCAAATTCCTTCTCGAGGCCGCCCGCGAGGTGCTGGGCGAGGAGCAATGGCCATTATTCGCGGAACGTCGTTCCTTTGATTTGTCAAAGACCATCCATGGCGTGCGGTGCCGAATCAACGTGTTGCAAAGCTCGCGCGGGATTGGATTCGCCATCCGCTTGCTGGCCTCTTTCGAGGCGACGTTGGAAAGGCTCAACCTGTTGCCGGAGCTCAGGCAACTGGTTGCGCCCGCCAACGGACTCATCCTGGTCAGCGGCCCGACCGGTTCGGGCAAGTCCTCCACGTTGGCGGCGCTCATCCAGGAGATTAACCTGACCGAGGCTCGCCACGTCGTGACACTCGAAAGCCCCATCGAATACACCTTCCGGCCCCGCCGGGCCTACATTCGGCAGCGGGAGGTGGGCCGGGACACGCCGAGCTTCGAGCAGGGCCTGCTCGATGCCCTCAGAGAAGACCCGGACGTGCTTATGGTAGGCGAGATGCGGGAACCGGAGACGATGCGATTGACCCTCAATGCCTCCGAAACGGGGCACCTGGTGCTGGCGACCGTTCATTCTTCAACTTGCGCCGAGGCCCTTCAGCGGGTGGTCTCGGCTTTTCCGGCGGAGATCCAAAGCGGGGTCTCCGCCCAGTTAGCCGACTGCATCGTGGCCGTTATTTCACAGCGGTTGAAGTTCCGGCCTGACCTGAACATTCGCGTGCCGGAGTGCGAGGTCCTAATGGCCAGTCATGCGGTCAAAAATTTCATCCGCAACCGGGATTTCTTCAAAATCGTCTCCGCCATCGAGACGGGGGCCGAGCACGGGATGTGGACCTTTGCGCGATACCGCTCCTGGCTGGAAAACCGGAAGAACTGGTACGTTCCCGGCAGGAGCCCCGAACCTGGAGAAATTGCAGCGGTGGACACGCCGGCGCGCGGCTCGGGCGTTGCGGCGTTTCCAATCGCCCCAAGACCTGCTAAGCTGGAGCGAAAAGCCGCGCCACCACCCGTCCTGCCCTCCAGGGGCGCCGGCGAGAGAATCGAAATCGAGCCGGTGGAGGGTGAATTTGGGCGGATTCTGAAGAGGCCGGGGGATGGGAGGTGAGGACATGAGAAGGTCAGGAAAGCTGGCGAGGGGGACCTCAGGTTGCTTTTACCATCTCATTGTGCATTCGGCGTTGCCAATGAAGAATCGTAACTGCCCAATGACAAATGAGGGCGCTAGAGTGGCGCGGGCCGCGCTCCTCGTGCTGGGAATAGCGGGGCTGACCCTGAGCGGGTGCGTTAGCCAGGCCACGGCCAGGGCGCAGGCGCAAGCGGCGTTTCTTGCCGGCCAGCGGCAAGCCGCTGTGGAACGAGGGCCGGGGCAGGCTCAGGGACCGTTTGTCACGATCTACGGGAGCGTGCGCCAGCAAGAGATTCCGTGGCAGCCGGGTCTAACCCTGGCCAAAGCCCTGGTCGCGTCTGGCTACTACGGCCCCGAACCGCGAGGGATCTTCGTCGTCCGGAACGGACAAGCCAAGCGGGTTGACCCCGAGGTACTGTTGAGAGGATCGGACGTGCCGCTCCAACCTGGCGATATCGTCCAGGTGGACCAAGGGCCGTAAGGAGTTGCGATTTGGAGGCGGCCCGGCCATCACGCCGCTCTTGGCCGCCGCCGCAACAACGCCCGCGCTTCGGCCTTCAGGAGACTCAGGACGGAGTTGGCGCGGACCAACGATTCCAGCTCCGCGCCCTCTTCAGCGGCGAGAGAGCCTTCCGTGTTCTTGCTGGCCAATTCATCGTATCCGGCCTGGACCTCGTTATCCGCCTTCAAGCGCAGCAACGCATTCGCCAACTCGCCGCTCAACTCGTGGCCCAGGGGTCGCAGGAGCCGCTCCAAGCTGCCCAAATCATTTGGCCTTGTCACAGTTCAACTCTACAACCCGGATCGGCGTCAACGCAAGCCTTCCTGCTCTGGGGCGCAAGTCGCTCCTTTTCAAAGGCTGGAACCGGGCGTAAGATAGCCAGACGCTAAGCAATCATTGAACCGTGGCATCTAGAACTGGAACTATGGCCTTCCGCGCCGCTCACTTCATTAACCGTGAACTAAGCTGGCTGGAGTTTAACCAGCGCGTGCTGGAGGAGGCCCTGGATGCCACCAACCCATTGCTGGAGCGGCTTAAGTTTTTCTGCATCGTATCCTCGAACCTCGACGAGTTTTTCGAGGTCCGGGTGGCCGGTCTCAAGCAGCAGATCGAGAGTGACGTTGCCGAACGCTCCACCGATGGATTGAGGCCGAGCGAGACCTTTCGCGCCATCGTTGAACGCGTCCGCCGGATGGTGGAGGAGCAGTACGCGGCCTGGCGGGAGGCGTTGTTGCCGGCACTGGCTCGGAATGGCATCCGGATTTTGGACTTCCCGGCCTTGGCGCAGGCGGATATCGCGTCGCTGGAGGAGTATTATCGGACACAGGTTCGTCCGGTGCTGACGCCGCTGGCGATTGATCCGGCGCATCCGTTTCCGCAGTTGCTGAACAAGTCGTTGAATTTGATTGTCCGGCTGGAGATGGCCAGGCACCGGGAGGTGCTCAAACACATGGCCATTGTGCAGATACCGCGCATCCTGCCGCGGCTGGTCAAGCTGCCGCGCCCTCCTGGCCAGAGGGAGTACGTGTCGCTGGGGCGGTTGATTGGGCATTACCTCGGCGACCTGTTTCCCGGAACCAACATCCACGGCTATTGGCCGTTCCGGCTCACGCGCAATAGCGAACTCTATATCGACGAGGAGGAAACGGCCAACCTGCTCAAGGCCGTCGAGGATGAACTGCACAAGCGCCGGCGCGGCGACGCGGTCCGCCTCGAGGTTGATCATGAGTGTCCTCCCTTCATTCGCGAAACCTTGCTCAAAACCCTGCACCTGACCGAGGATGACCTTTACTGCCTGGACGGCCCGCTGGACCCCGGCCGCCTGATGATGCTCTACGATGAGGACAGTCCACCGGAATTGCGCGACCCGGCTTTTGTGCCGCCGATAGCCAAGGCGCTCAAGGACAAGCCGGACCTCTTCGCCGCCATTCGCCAGCGTGATTTGTTGCTCCATCACCCTTACGAGAGCTTCAACACCGTCCTGAGCTTCCTCGAACAGGCCGCCCGCGACCCGGACGTCCTGGCCATCAAGCAAACCCTCTATCGGACGGGGGGCGACTCGCGAGTCATTGGCGCGCTGGAGAGCGCCGCACGTAATGGGAAGCAGGTCACCGCGGTGGTGGAATTGCGCGCGCGCTTCGACGAGGCGAACAACATCCTTTGGGCCCGGCAACTGGAGGAGGCCGGCGTGCATGTGGTTTATGGGCTGGTCGGCTACAAGATCCACGCCAAGGCCTGCCTGGTGGTCCGGCGCGAGGGCTATCAGATCCGCCGCTATGTCCATTTGTCTTCGGGCAACTACAATCCCACTACCGCCCGGCTCTACACCGATATTGGCCTGTTCACCTCCCGGACCGACTTCGGCGAAGATGTCACCAACTTGTTCAATCTCCTGACCGGCATCTGCCAATTCCAGGGCATGCGCAAATTGTTGGTCGCCCCTTTTGAGTTGCACGAAGGCATTCTCCAACTCATCCAGCGGGAGGCGGAAAGCGCCCGGCGCGGCCTGCCTGCCCGCATCATCGCCAAGATGAATTCACTGGCGGAGCGCGAGGTCATCCAAGCCCTCTACCGGGCATCTCAAGCGGGTGTCCGCGTCGAGCTTATCGTCCGCGGGATTTGTTGCTTGCGTCCGGGCGTGGAGGGCCTCAGCGAAAACATCACCGTGCGGAGCATCGTGGACCGCTTCCTCGAGCACAGCCGCATCTACTACTTCGAAAACGCCTGTCAGCCTCGGGTCTTCGTCAGCAGCGCCGATTGGTTGCCGCGCAATTTCTTTGGCCGCATCGAAATCGCCTTTCCGATTGAAGACGGTGTCCTGCGCGAGCGGCTCATCAGCGAGTTGCTGGCGGTACCTCTGGCTGACAACGTCAAAACGCGTCTCCTGCAACCCGATGGCTCTTATCGTCGTGCGGCGCCGTGTCCGGGAGAGACGGCCCGCCGCAGCCAGTTTGAGTTCATCGACCTGGCGCAGGCGGAGCCCTCGCAGCGGCTCGCCGATGGGAAGCCCCGGCATCTACAAATGCAGTTGGCGCCCTCGCCATTCGCCCAGGACACCTTCAAGGCGACATGAATAAACGCGTCTCCATACCGGCTAACGATGCCAGCGGGGATGGAGCGCCTCCGCTAATGCCGCGCCAGTGCGCTTTGCCGGAGCAGGCGGTAGGCGAGCTCATCCGCGGCCTGGGTGCGCAATGCCGGCGCTACCGCAAACAACTCAGGCGTTGCCAGAAGAAACCCTCCGAGAAAGCCATTCACGATTCGCGGGTGGAGACGCGCCGGCTGGTCTCGTCTATCGAGCTTTTAGCCCTCTTGCTTCCCAAGGGGGAGGTCCGCAAGGCCGGGCGCATTTTGAAGGAGCACCTGGATACCTTCGACGATCTGCGCGATACGCAGGTGCAGTTGGGCGCTATTGAGAAACTCCAACGCGCCTTCCCGGCCGCCCGCCAGTTCGCGGTTTACCTGCAAGAACGCGAGGAACGCTTCGCCAAACAAACCGCCCGGGCCATCAGGCGGGTCAAGACCCGGCGGCTGGAGAAAATGATCGGCGAGTTTGCCGAATACGCCGCCAAGCAGCGCAAACGCCTCTCGCTCTCCAAGGCCAATGCCAAGGTCCTTGAATCGGTCACCCGCGCCTTCCGCCGCGCCGAGGATCTGCGCGGCCTCATCGATCCCAAGGACACCCGCACGATTCATTGCGCGCGGGTGGCCTTCAAGAAGTTCCGCTACATGGTTGAAGGGCTGCGCCAACACGTGGCCGCCATCGACAAGCAGCGGCTCAGGGCCATGCATGCCTACCAAACCATCATGGGCGACATCCAGGACGCCGAAGTGCTGCTGCGCACCTTCGACAAGTTCTCCCGCAAAAAGGTGCGCCAGCCGGAGCCGGTGCGCGCCCTCCATGACGAACTGGTTCGATGCCGCGAATCCCTCATCCACCGCTACCTGGGTGTTGCGGACCAATTGCTCCAGTTCTGGCCCCTGTTGGAAACGGCGGACCCCTCCACCGCGAAAAGTGCGCGGGCCGGGAGCGAAACGGGCTCCGTTACCGCCAGTCGAAGCGAACCGAGCGGACACTGAACCCCCAATGAACCTCTACATCCTTCGACATGGGCTTGCCGCGGACCGCGGAGCCTCTCCGTCCTCCAAAGATGCCGACCGGCCCCTGACGCCCAAAGGCAAGCGCAAGCTGTGGCAAATCGCCACCGCAATGGAAAACCTGGGCCTCTCCTTTGACCTGATCCTGTCCAGCCCCTACCTGCGCGCCCGCCAGACTGCCGAGATCGTCGCCGAGGCCTTCGAATCGCCCAAGAAGCTGAAGTTGTGCGATGCCCTCGCCCCGGACGGGAGCGTCAAGAGCCTGGTCGGCTTTCTTGACCGCCTCCGCCCCTCACCCAAGGGAGTGGTGCTGGTCGGGCACGAGCCCTACCTGAGCGGATTGATTTCGCTGCTCGTTTCGGGCGAGAGTGATTTGCGTGTCACGTTGAAGAAGGGAGGCCTGTGCAAGCTATCGGTGGAGTCACTCCAGGCCGGGCGCTGCGCCTCGTTGGAATGGCTGCTCACGCCCAAGCAGATGAGCTTAATTGCCGCAATCTGACTTGGTAAGACCGACGGGAACTCAGGAGCGTCCCCGCGCCTGACCGGCACGCTTAATCGCACCGCGGCCTTTAGTGCCTCGGCCTGAGAAGGATCGCCTTCTTGTCCGTACCTTGGACCTCGACGCTGTGGGTCTCGATGTTGGGATCGTCCTTGAGGGCTTGGTGGACGATGCGCCGGTCAAAGGCATTGAGCGGTTCTAATTCAACGACATCACCCCAGCGGCGCACCTTTTCAGCCGCCTCCCTCGCCTTCTTAATCAGCGCCTCGCGGGCCTGGGCGCGATAGCCGCTCACATCGACCAGGACTTTGGGCACTGAGGCGTCTTGCTGAAAGAGCAAGCGGTTGGTGATGTACTGGAGGTCGGAGAGGGTTTGGCCCTGCCGCCCGATGAGACGGCCCGAATCCTCGGTCTTTACGTCGAGTAAGACGCCGTCTTCTGCATGGCCTTCTTGGACCGTGGCGTCGAATCCCAGCAGGTTCAGGAGTTTTTCCAATGTGCTCTTCGGCTCTGCAGGCATATCTTGGAGTGAGTTCAGGATTTTGTTGTTGATGACTTACTGAGGAGAGGGTGGGGATGGGCGACATCTGCGGGTAGGGCGCGTCGCTCCATGCGCGCCGGGGCTTGGCAGCACCACCGGCGGCGCGCACGG
>JAJYHY010000281.1 GCA_021784555.1 bacterium | reverse complement strand
AGGACGCGGAGCGGCGGCGGGTGTTGAAGTGGGAGTTGACGCGGGGGCTGTATGAGATGGGGTTGGGGAAGGCGGACATTCAGGAATTATACCGGCTGGTGGACTGGCTGTTGCGGTTGCCCGACGACCTGGAAGCTCGGTTTCACGAGAAACTGTACAGATTTGAAAGGAAACGGAATATGCCATACGTGACGAGTGCGGAACGGTTCGGGATCGAGAAGGGCCTCCAACAGGGGATTAAGAAAGGGCAAGTGATATCAGGCCGGCAGGCTGTGCTGGAGCTGTTGGAGGTGCGGTTTGGGTCGGTGCCGGAGGGGGTCCGGGAGCGGGTCAACGCGGAAATGAGCTCGGAGCGGCTGCACCGATGGCATCGCCGGGCAGCGACCTGTCCGACCCTGGAAGACCTTGGGCTGGCGAGAGTGCGGTAGGGAGAGGACCGAGCGGAGCAGTCAGCATCCCTCTTTTCTGGGAAAGAGCGGTGCCGGAGTGCCAATCCGGTGGCCGGGAGGCAGTCGGCCCCAGGTGGCCGCCGAGAGATTGCCGGGGAGCGCGCCTAGGCCGAGTTGCGAATAGATTTTGGCCGGCGTTTCCAGGAGGAAGGGCGAGAGCAAGACGGCCAGAATGCGACAGACCTCAGTGAGATTGTAAAGCACCTCGTCCAGGCGGCGGCCCTGGGCAGGGTCTTTGGCCAACTTAAATGGCGCGGTGTGGTCCACATATTGATTGGCGCGGGCAACGAGCGACCAAATGGATTGCAGCGCCGCCTGGAGATGATTTTGGCTGAGATGAGCACGCGTTTCCGTCAAGGCGCGTTCGCCATCGGCGGCCAGTTCGGTGGAGACGGGCGGGACAACCCCCTCACGATAACGTTTGAGCATGGAGAGGGAACGATTGACCAGATTGCCGAGGCCGTTGGCCAGCTCGGCGGAATAGCGCGATTTGAAACCGGCGTGAGTCCAGTTGCCATCCTGGCCGATATCGAGCTCGCGCAGGACGTAATAGCGGAAGGCATCGACGCCCCAGTCGTCGATGACGCGGACGGGGTCCACGACATTGCCGGTGGATTTGCTCATCTTTTGGCCATCTTTCTGCCACCAGCCGTGAACCAGGACTTGCAGAGGCAGGAGCAGGCCCGCCGCCTTGAGCATGATGGGCCAAAAAACGGAGTGGAACCTGATGATGTCCTTGCCAACGACGTGGATGTCCGCGGGCCAAAGAGAGGGGGCGGGCTGTGAGGCGGATGGTGGCAGCCCTAGAGGGCCTGCCAGCGCCGGGTCGCCAAACGAGGCGGGGATGCTGGCATAGTTGCTCAGCGCGTCGAACCAGACATAGGTGACGTAGTCTGGGTCAAAAGGCAGGGGGATGCCCCAGCTCAGCCTTGAAGCGGGCCGGGTGATGCAGAGGTCCTCGAGGACGTCATTCTTGAGAAAGCCAAGGATCTCGTTGCGGCGATGGGCCGGCTGGATGAAAGATGGGTTCCGCTCAATGTGCTCCGCTAGCCAGCGCTGGTAAGCGCCGAGCTTGAAGTAATAGTTCTCCTCCTCCAGCTCGATGACCTCCCCGAAAATTGGGTCGAAGCTCCCGTCTGGGCGGCGGTCCTTGGCCGTGAGGAAGGTTTCTTCCTTGGTGGAATAGGATCCGCGATAGACCTCCTTGTACAACTGGCCTCCGGCATGCAGTTTGGAGAGGATGGCCTGGACGAACCGCTGATGGCGCGGCTGTGTGGTGCGAACAAAATCGTCGTTGCTCAGGCCCAACTTCGCGATGAACCGCTGCCATACCTCCGCCAACTCGTCGCAGTAGGCCTGGGGCGTCTTGCCCTCGGCCTGCGCCGCCTGCTGAACCTTCTGGCCATGCTCATCCAGCCCCGTCAAGAAGAATGTCTCCTGTCCAGCCGCGCGCCGGGAACGGGCTATTACGTCGGCGACAATCTTTTCGTAGGCATGACCTAAATGCGGCTCGCCGTTGACGTAATCAATGGCGGTGGTGATGTAGAATCGCTTGCTCATCTCCCGCCTACTCTGACTGACGCCGCGCTCCTTGGCAACTGATTCGAGAATTGTGGTGACGGCCCCGACGCCTTGTGCGCACCCGATGGGTCTAATGGCCCGGCCCTGACTCTTCCCTCAACGCCACCAAACCCTTTGAGATGGCATACTTGGTCAACCCGGCGACGCTGTGGATATTGAGCTTGCGCATGATCCGCTCCCGGTGCGTCTCCACCGTGCGGACTCCCACCCCGAGTCGGCAGGCGATTTCCTTGTTGCTTAACCCTTCGGCAATCTGAATGAGAACCTCCTTCTCGCGGTGGCTGATCCGCTCTCCCGCCGCGGCATCCGGGGTTTCCTGCACATAGCGGTTGAGGACGGCTTGGGCCACATCAGGACTGAAATAGGAATCACCCGCGTTGACGGTCTGAATAGCCCGAACCAATTCTTCCGGCGAGGCCTCCTTGAGCACGTAGCCTCGCGCCCCGGCCTCCATGGTGCGCATGGCATACTCGGGGCTGCTATGCATCGAAAGAATCAGAACCCGGATCTGAGGCAGTTCCTTGCGCAGCACCTCCGTCACCGCCAAGCCGTTGAGCCCCGGCATATCGACATCCATCAGCACCAGGTCCGGCGTCAATTCCTTGGCTTTGGCTAATGCTTCGTCGCCGTCACCGGCCTCTCCCACGACTTCCAAGCCAGGCTGCCGCATAAGGCATGAAAGGATGCCTTTGCGCACAACCGGGTGGTCATCGGCAAGGAGCAACCGAATTCGTTTATCCTGGGAGGAACTCATCAGCGAGGGCCCATGGTTCGCCCCTGATTACGCGGGCAGACTGCTATATTTCATCCTGCCCTTATTCTCCACGCTTCGTTAGCCTCTGTCAAACATCCAATTACGGCTTTCCCGCTGCCTACTCCCGGGCCTTTGAATCCATAATGATCGTGACCGGCCCGTCATTGGTGAGTGTCACCTGCATATTGGCCCCAAATTCTCCAGATTGAACCGGCTTGCCCAAGTGCCCGCTGAGCCGCTCCATGAACCTGAGATACACCGGCCGGGCGGCTTCCGGGCCGGCTGAGCGGGAATAAGATGGGCGGTTGCCTTTCCGTGTGCTGGCATACAAAGTAAATTGGCTGATAAGGAGGATGCCGCCTCCCGTATCGAGAACGGAGCGATTCATCACGCCGCCTTCATCATCAAAAATCCGCAATCGAACAATCTTGCCACTCAGCCATTCGATGTCCTGGTCGGAGTCAGCTTCTTCAATGGCCAGCAGCGCCAGAAGCCCGTCCCCAATGGCGCCCTTCAGGTTCCCGCCGATCTTAACGCTGGCGTTGACAACTCGTTGAATGACCGCTCGCATACGTATCGTTGGGGTTGCTGCCCCAGTTGTGAACCGTGTGGCGGCGAGTATATTGAAGCCATGAATACAAGAGCAATGACCGATAAACTCCAGACCTGGCGAGAACGCGCCGGTGAACAAGCCCGAAATGCCGGAGAAGTAACCGACCGCTATGTCCGCGAGAACACGTGGACGACTCTCGCGGCCGCGGCACTTCTCGGCTGCGTATTGGGCTATTTGCTGGCGAGCCGAGGCGACTAGTCTTGCGCCTTCTTGGGAAGGCAGCCCACGCGGGCGAAGGTGATCGCGTAGATCAGAAAACCTGCGAGGAGGATCCAGGGGTCGCCTCTCATCAACGAGAGAATGCCCCAGCCCAGGACCGCGGCGATGAGTAAGTACGCGATAATAGTCCAAATCAATTTCACGCGTGCAATCTACCTCGGTTCCACCCCCGCGCAAGGCGTTGGGGTCAGTCCTACAACTTTTTCCGCCACTTCGCCTCTCATTCCCGCGGAAAAAGTGAGGACTGACCCCGATGCCGCCCGGCGCTTTCAGTCGCACCCCTCTGGCGCCAAATGACGCCGTTGGCGCTTGGGCGCCCTGACTTTAATTCGATCCGCGCCGAGCGCCGGCTCCGCCGCCAAATATTGTCTCAAAAACGACGGCTTGTCGCGGCGCCCGCCCCGCTGATAATCGCGCCATATCGCTTGTGCGACACTCTGAGCGTCGCGCTTCAGTTCGGCCGTGAGATACTCGAACAACAGTTCCATCAAGCGTCCCAGCGCGATGCCGTCCGTCCGGCCCACGCGCCCATAAAGCCAGTCACTCCAGCCCATAAACGCCCTGAAAGGTGACCGCCCGAGGGCCCCTTGGCCGTGCGCCTCACTCGTTAGGCCTTCAGGGACAGAACGCGGAGAGGCGTCATTCCAGAGCAACGGCGCTGTCTTGACAAAATTCCCGCTGTTGCCGACCAGGTCCCAGTACCTCGCAAATCGCCGCAGCCTCCGCATCTGCTCGAAACCGATCAGCCTGGTGCGCAGAATCTCGTAGGGCGGAAGCGGACTGTACACCATCCCCCATTCCGCGTCATGCCGGACTATTGGCGTGCCGCGGAGGCGCTTGAGAATCCCCACCTGGATTTCTTGTGGGCCAAGGCCGACGAGACGGTCGAAGCCGGCGCCGAAACTCGCCACGTCTTCACCCGGCAATCCGGCGATAAGGTCCGCATGGACGTAAACACCCGTGTTCCGGCGCAGGAAACGCAGGTTTTCCTCCAGCCGCTCATAGTTCTGGCGGCGCTGGATCAGGGCGGCAACCCCCGGGTTGAACGTCTGGACGCCCACCTCGAACTGAAGCGCCCCCGGCGGGAACCGGGCGATGCTCTCGCGGAACGGCCCCGGCAAACGGTCGGGAATCATCTCAAAATGGAAGAAGTGTCCCGGCCGGTAGCGCTGGAGGAGAAAGTCGAGGATGGCCCCGCTGGTCTTGAGGCTCAGGTTGAAGGTCCGGTCCACAAACTTGAATTGACGCGCGCCGCGATCAAGCAGGCGCTGCAAGTGCTCGAGAAAAGCGGCCAGCGGAGCGGTGCGAACGGGAATGTCGAGCGACGAAAGACAAAACTCGCAGCAGAAGGGACAGCCGCGAGAGGCCTCGACATAGATCACCCGGTGCGCAATATCCTCTTCGTCGTAGAGTTCATAAGGCAGGACGAGTTGCGCAAGTTCAGGAGGGTGCGCCGGGATGATCCGGGCGGAAGGCTGTTCGCCGGAAAGCAGTTGCCGGCAGACCTCCGCGAATTTCAAATCCGCTTCCCCCGTGATGACGTAGTCCGCAGTCTGTGCCAGCGGCTGCTCCTCAACCTCAAAGCTGACTTCCGGTCCGCCCAGGATGACGATCAGTTCCGGACGCAGCCGCTTGAGAATCGCCACCACTTCCCAGGTCTGAGTCGCATTCCAAATGTACACCCCGAAGCCAACAATCTTCGGCTCGCGCGCCAGCACCTTCTCGGCTATCTCCACCGGGCGCCGGCTGATATCAAATTCGAGCAGGCACGCCCGCGGTTGCAGTTCGCCCAGATTGGCCAGCAAATAGCGCAGACCAAACGCCGCATGGATATACCTGGCATTGAGAGTGGACAGAACAATATCACTCATGCGGCCCTAACTTCGCCCCAAAGCCCGCGGTTGAACAAGCCTGATCCGGGCGCCGTTGACTTCTCCAGGCGGGGGAAGACGAACCACGGCTCCCACGGAATGGCCCTAAGTGAGCCGGGGTCTGGTGGAATTGGCGGAGATCTTCTCCGCTAGGCACCGCGGTCAATCCCTGCTGCCGGTGGCGGCGGGCGGGACCGGCACCCTCTGCCAACCTTCCAGGCCGAGACGGATGTCGCGTTCGACAAATTCCCAGATCACAACTCGCTTATGCTTGAGGAGCGCGGGACGGCCGTAGAGCTCCTGCCGCACGATGGTTGAGGCGCCGCCATCGCTGACCAAAGACGCCAGGGCCTGCTTCAGCTCCTTGGCGAGGTGCGCGATGAGGCCGGACGAGCCGGGTTCATCCTGCTCGTAAACGCGCAAAAAACTGTCACCCAGGATTAGTATGCTCGAATTGGGGTTATCCTGGTAGGGCTGGGCGGGCGTGCCATGGACAACCTGCACGCACGGCACCCGCTCCGGCACGGTACGACGTTCGAGACCAGGCGAGCGCAACATCCGCAGAATATCTCCCAAGTGTTTAACAGGCGCCGCGCGCTCTTGATACTCCATGGCGCCCTTTCTTACCCACCCCAGCTCGACCAGGCGCCGGGCCACGATTCGCGCCGCAATCGCCACGCCAGCCGGCGACCAATGGCTGTCTTGAGCCAGGTACAATGCCGGCGCTCCACGGCTGGCGGAATTGGTCCGTGCCTGGGCGAAAGCCGCGAAGAGGTCCACGTATTCCACCCCCGCCGCTCTGAGCCGGGCAAGCGTCTGGCGGGTCGTCGGCGAGAGCACCGTCCGCCCGGCGGCGAAGCGGCTGGTGACCTTATCGGGATAGATGCTCGACTTGTTTGGCGCCGGCAGAACCAGCAGATGGATTCCGCGCGCCGCCAGCGCGTCACGAAAGGCGACAATTGCCGCAACCGGATCGTTTGTCCCGGAGAGCGCCTCTCTGCCGCGGGCCAAAGCGTCGTCAAAACCCGGCTTGTAGAACAACCATCCATCCCGCCCGACGAGCGCCTTCTTTCCGCCATCCCGCAGCCAGGCGAACTGGGCGAACTGAAACCAGGGACGGAGGGTTCGCGCCACGACGCTGCCATCCTCGAGATGGTGCTCGTAGGCGCGCAGGTTGACCGAGGTCGGTTTGCGGTGGAAAATCTCCAGGGCCTCGACGCGTCCGTCGCGCGCCAGTTCAAGGCCCGCCTGGAAGATGGGAACGGTCGCCACCAGTGCCAGGAAAAAGACGATCAAGGCGAGCTCCGCCTGGCGATTTCCGCCCGCTGGAGGTTCTGTCGGCTGAGCCTGCGCGACAGGTGGTTCGGCAATGGTTGGAGGGCGGATGTCCATGGATGTCAGAATTGGAAATAGATGAAGGGATTAAAGGCTTGGGTGAACATGGTCATCACCGAAAAGAGGAACAATGGTGTTACAACCGCCACACGGGGCCAGGTCAGCGGGCGTTGCGCCCAGTCATGGGCCTGAACCGGCTGGAAAACGAGCGCCGCGCAGACTGCCATCACCACCAGCCGATACGGTGTGTAAATGTCCGCCGCCAGCAACGGGGCTGTGCCCGCCGCCGGGAGCAGCCCGAACATCGAACCGAAATAATGCCACGCGGCGGCCAGGTTGTCGGCGCGGAACAGGACCCAGGAAAGGAGCATCAGCAGAAAGGTGAAGCCGATGCGAACAGGCCGCGGGAGGTCCTCGTAAAGGCTCTGCTTGCCGCGTCGGCGTTCGAGGCCGAGCAGACCACCATGGTAAGCGCCCCAGACAATGAAATTCCACTTTGCGCCGTGCCAAAGGCCGCCCAGGAGCATGACCACCGCCAGGTTGAAGTAGGTGCGCCGGGGGCCCTTCCGGTTGCCGCCCAAGGGGAAATAGAGATAGTCGCGCAGCACACTTGAAAGGGAGATGTGCCACCGCCGCCAGACATCGGTGATGCTCTCGGCGAGGTAAGGGGCGTCGAAGTTGCGGGGGAATTCAAATCCGAGCATCCGGCCCAGCCCGACGGCCATATCGGAGTAGCCGCAGAAATCAAAGTAGATTTGGAAGGCGTAGGCGAGCACACCGACCCAGGCGTCCAAGGGCAGGGGGTTGGCGGCATTGAACACGGCGTCGGCCACGTGGCCAACCGGATTGGCGAGGAGGATCTTTTTGGCAAAGCCAATCATAAAGATGGTGATGCCGGAAGCAAAGCGTGAGACGGTGGAGTCGCGCCGGGCCAATTGGGCGGCGAGGGTCTTGTAACGGATAATGGGGCCGGCAACAAGGTCCGGGAAGAGCGCCACGAAGGCGGAAAAATCCGTGAAGGATTTGGCCGGGGTGGCGTGGCCGCGGTAGAGATCGACGATGTAGGTGAGGGAGTGAAACGTGTAGAAGGAGATGCCGATGGGCAGAATCACCTTCATCACATGGAACTGCTCGGCGCCCACGAGAGCCAGGAGCCGATTCAGCGTGTGCGCGGCGAACATGTAGTACTTGAAGAAACCCAGAAAGCTGAGGTTGGTCACCACGCACGCGGTGACGGCGAGTTTCCGCTGGAACGGCGTTGCCTCGGGCCGGGTGATGACCTTGCCCCAGATGAAATCCATGACCGTAGTAAACATCATCAGGCACACGAACCACGGTTCCCACCACCCATAGAAGACATAGCTGGCCAGCGTGATCCACAGATTCCGCCAGGCTCGCGGCAGGCTGAGATAGACCGCCAGAAACAGCGGCAGGAAATAGAACAGAAAGATGTTAGTGGTGAAGACCATCCGCCAGGGCCCCTTCCGCTGGGTTGGCTGCGCCCGGCGTGCGTTGCCGCCATTGCCGCGGCGAGGTTTGCTCCAGACGCCGAAAGATGCGATTGAAGTGCTGCACGCTCCCGAAACCGGACTCGAAGGCAATTTCCGAACAGGTATGATCGGTGCGCGTGAGCAAGTCGCGGGCGCGGGAGACGCGCCGGCGCAGAATGAACTCCACCACGCTGGCTCCGATTTCGCGCCTGAAGAGCCGCATCAAGCTCCGGGTGGAGACGTTGCTGGCGCGCGCGACCATCGGCAAGGTGAGCCGTTCCGCCAAATGCGCCTCGATGAAAGTAACCGCGCGTCCGAGTTGCACCTGGGTTCGTCCGGGCTCGGGCGCCAACCGATGGGTGTCAGCCTGGGCCAATCGGCTGGCAATCAACTCCAGCAGGTCGAGCAGATCGTCCTGGCGTTGCGGATTCAGCACCCGGTTGCCCCGGAACAGCTTCCGCAAGGGGCGGGCGTCGATGCCCGTTTTGGTTAAGCCCTGGCGCGCGTTGCGCCACTCGGCTTCGGTCGGAGCGCGATCATGGACTTGCCCGCACTGCAACAGGGCGATCACCTCCCCGTTCCTGACCACCGGCACAATAAACTCGGTCAACCCGGCGTGGCAGCGGTATCGCAAGACCTGCGCCCCTCGCCGCGCCTCCAAAAACCGGTTCTGGTCGCATAGGGCGCAGAGGACGCGTCCGGCGGCGCATTGCTCCAGGGCGCGGCAGAAGGGTTGCGCCCGCTTCTCCATCTCGAACATGACGACCCGCTTGCCATCGGGCGAGACCAGGGCGAGGTTGACGCCAAACAGACGCCAGGCGAGATCGGACAAATCGCGCACGCCGGGCATGACGGCAATCTGATCGAAAGGGTTCATTTCCCGCCCGCTCCGCCGCCACTGCACCCCTCCAGGCGCACCGGCTTCAATGCCGCCGGTTAAACCCTCCCGGGCGAGTGAATCGTCCAAATCAGGGCCGATATATTTCTGTTTCATGACATTGAGCCGCTGGCGATGATATAGGCAAGCTTATCGAGTGGATGTCAATCCTGGAAATTGGGTTGGCGAGATCCGTTCATAAATTGGCGCAGCACGTGTAGCATTCTTTCCGCCTCCGGCGCATCCTCAGCGCAGAACAGTCGAATGTCGCACCGGCAAGAAACGCTATGAACACGCCTCACAAGCTTAGTGGACTGAGCCTCATGCCAATCGTTTTAATTCTCCCCGCCCTGGCTTGCCTGGGCGCCCAGGAGAGCATCTTCCCCGATTCCGTCGGCCCGGCCGCCGAATACTATGACGCGCCGAGCTGGGAACTGGGCACAATCTTCAGGCCAACGGCGCCCGGCCAGATTACTCAGGTGCGTGTGTGGTCACTGAGCGACGAATCGAGCAACCACGTCGTCTCCATCTGGCAGAATTCGCCGGAGACGCTGCTGTTCCGGACCAACTGGAGTTTTGGCGGTGACAACGCCTGGATAGCGCTGCCGATTCCACCTCTGCGTGTGCTGGCTAACGCGGACTATACCGTTTCCATTACGACAACGGCCGCCGGCATGTACCCGGCCAACAGCGACTACTTCGATCTGGCCGGGGACGATGGGCAGTACTTGTCCTGGCCGCAAGGGGCGGGTGTCTTCAGCGACACCGTGGGCAATCGGCCCACCGGCAGCTTCGGCAATTCCGCATACCTGCGCGATATCGTCTTCGAGGCGGACTCGGTTTTTCCAGTCATCGGCGTTTTGGGCAACGGCCAGGCTATCCCGTCGGGAGACGTCGCGCCGAGCCTTTCGGACGGCACGCAGTTCGGCGGCGTGAGCCTGGGCGACAGTTCCCAGATTGAAACCTTCACGGTGCATAACTCCGGCACGGCAAACCTGGTTCTGCCCGGTGTTCCTCCCGTCGTGGTTACGGGTCCGCAGGCAGGCGATTTCACCGTCCATAGCCAGCCGGCCTCTTCGCTATCACCAGGCGAGAACGCCGCCTTCACCATTCAATTTGCCCCCTCAGGGCCTGGCTTTCGCAATGCGACCGTTACCCTCACCAACAACGCGGGTTCGCCCTACCAGTTCGCCGTCGAAGGTATCGGCATGGGTGGTGGCGGCTATACCGTCCTGGGCGACCAATCCGCGGTAACCGTCCAGACCATCCCGGTCGGGCAGATCAACGGCAGCCGGTTCGAGGCGATGCGGAACATGCGTCTCACGCAGATGCGCGTGCGCGTGGCTCAAATGAGTTCCGCCAGCGGAAGTGCGGTGCTCAAGGCGGCGGTTTATTCGGACAAGGACGGCGCTCCGGACCAACTCCTGAGCGGCACCTCGGAACTCTCCAATCCGACCAACGGCTGGTACTCGCTACCCCTAACCCAGGCGGTGAATGTCTTGGTGGCGAGCAATTATTGGTTGGTGGTCTGGGCCAGTGCGGACGTCGTCGCGCTCTATGCCGACTCGGCCGGGCAGCAACAATTTGGCTACTACCCCTACGATGTTACCTGGCCTCAGCCTCTTAATCTCACGGACGGCGCCACCGACGGGACATTGTGCCTCTACGCCGAAGGGACGCCCGCCGGCGACTCCGGGCCGGAAATGGAAGTACAAGGCGGCGGGCAGTGGGTCCCCTCCGGGGCCACCAACGCCACACCGGCCAATGGCACTGACTTTGGGAGTTGCAGCCTGTACGGAGGAACCCTCTCTCAAACCTTCACGATTCTTAATATCGGCGCCCAGTCCGCGAGCCTCGCCCTGACCGGCGCCCCCGCCGCGACGGTCACTGGACCGGACGCGGCCGATTTTGTCATCACCAACCAACCAGCATCCACCGTGACTCCGGGTTCCAGCACGACGTTCACCATTACCTTTACGCCCTCGGCGGCTGGAATCCGGAGCGGCA
>JAJYHY010000280.1 GCA_021784555.1 bacterium | reverse complement strand
TGGGGAGAACATCCTTATTGCCACGGGCTCTTATCCCGCCCACCCGCCCGGCATCCCATTCAATGGCTGTATCCGGGATTCCGACACCATCCTGCAGATTGATCATATCCCGCGCTGCTTGTGCATCGTGGGCGCCGGGGTTGTGGGCTGCGAATATGCCACCACCTTTGCGGCCCTGGGCTGCCAGGTGAAGCTGGTTAACAGCCACAAAGATATCCTCCCGTTCCTGGACCGGGAGATCGCCGCCGCCCTGGTCGAAAGCATGAAGGAATCCGGAATCGAGATTCTCCCGGAGACGATGATCGAGACGGTCACGGTCGAGGGACGTGCAGGGCGGCAATTTGTGCGGGCCCATCGGGCGGGTGGCGGCCATGTCGAGGCCGACCTGTTCCTGTATGCCGCCGGTCGCAATGGCAATACCGCCGGTCTGGCTTGCGAAAAGGCCGGCTTGAAGCCAGGCAAGCGCGAAACTTTGGACGTGGATGAGAACTTCCGCACCGCCGTGCCGCACATTTACGCCGCGGGGGACGTCGTCGGCTTTCCCGCCCTGGGCAGCACCAGCATGGACCAGGGCCGCGTGGCGGTGACCCATATATTCGGGCTCCACGGCCTGGAGCGGGTTGCCCGTGAATTCCCTTTTGGCATCTATACCATCCCGGAGGTCTCCATGATTGGCATGACGGAGGAGGGGGCGCGGGAAAAGGGCCTGGACTACGTCGTGGGGCGCGCCTATTACAGGGACATCCCTCGTGGCCTCATTGTGGGCGCCCAGGGCGGCTTCCTGAAGCTGGTCCTGGATGCTCAGAGCAGGGTGGTGCTGGGCGCGCACATCTTCGGCCTGCACGCCACCGAGTTGATTCATTACGGGATGGAGTTGGTCGAAAACCGGGAGCCGCTGGTTCGTGTGCTGGGCACTGTCTTCAATTTCCCAACCCTTCATGAACTTTACAAATATGCCGCATACGAAATCTGGACGACAAAACTCGAGCGCGAGCCGAGAGTGTTTCCTCCGCCCCCTTCATGCTTGAGGAAATAGGTATTGAAACAATTCAAGGTAGGCCTTGCGAAGCGGCGAGAAGGCGCTCGCTTTTTTCTCGCCAACGACAAGTGTGCCCGTTGCATCGAGCGCGCTATCCGGAACGCTGGTGCGCCTGCGCGCTAAGTAACTCGCGCAGTTCTTTGCGCAACGCTTTAGAGGCGCCGTCCTCAGTGATCCGATTATGGTCGTGCTGCTGGGCGATGACAGGGTCGGCAATGGGCCACATCAGAGCGCACGCCGAGACCCCATTCTCAATGGCCACGTGGAGATTCACTCCCACAGAGTGCTGGTTTCGCTGCAAGCCAAGCGCCGCCCGCAGCATCATAGTGGCGGCCAAATCGCCGGGAAGCCGGGGAGGCATATCGCAAAGACGGCTGAGGTCGATCGGTTGGCTGCCAGTCATGGTTCGATTGTGTCAAAGTCGAGCCTGCGCGTAAAGTTCGCCATCCTTTCCCACTGAAGTTCTTGGACTTGTCTTCCATGCCAAGCTTGAGCGCATCTCGGCTGATCAGGGTTTGTCCTTGGGAGAACTGCCGCATCAGGGTGGGTGGTCGCTTGCGCCGGGCTCTTGTCCGGTGTAATAGTACAAGCTATGACCATACGCACGATTAGAGCCGCAATCCGTTTTGCGCGCCCCCAACCCGAAGATCCGCTTGCCGCTCGGTAGCCCCATTTTGGAACTCCGCCAACTGGGCAAGAGTTTTCCCGGCGTCAAGGTGCTCGATGGCGTCGATTTTGAGTTGCGCCGGGGGGAGGTTCACGTTCTGCTTGGAGAAAACGGGGCGGGCAAATCTACCTTGGCCAAGATCCTGAGCGGCGCCTGTCAGAAGGACAGTGGCGAAATTCTGCTTGACGGCCAGCCGGCTGAAATTCGGAATCCGCGGCACGCGTGGGCCCTGGGCATAGGGATGATCTACCAGGAATTGAACCTGGCGCCCAACCTGACGGTGGCGGAGAACATCTTCCTGGGCCGGGAACACACGCTCGTGCCGGGCGTCATCAGCGACCGCCAGATGCGGACACAGGCGCGCGAAATCCTGGATGGGTTGCGCGTTCCTCTGGATGTCCGCGCTCGGCTGGGTACTCTGGGCATCGCCCAGCAACAGATGGTCGAAATCGCCAAGGCCCTTTCGCTCCATGCCCGCATCCTCATCATGGACGAGCCGACTTCGGCGCTGACGGGGCAGGAAATCCGTGAGCTCTTCGCCACGATGCGCGGACTCAAGGAGAGGGGAGTCGCCATCATTTACATCTCACACCGGCTGGAGGAATTAGCCGAGATCGGCGATCGCGTCACCGTGTTGCGAGACGGCCATTCGGTGGCGACGCGAGCGGTGGGCGAGGTTGAAGTCAGCGAGTTGATCCGGTTGATGGTGAACCGCGAATTGCAGGAACAGTATCCGAGGCGGCGAACGGCTCGCGGCGCCGAGCTCCTCCGGGTCGAGCACCTGACCCAAAATGGCCGGCTGCGCGATATCAGCTTCGTGCTGCACCGGGGCGAGGTTTTGGGGCTGGCCGGCCTGCTCGGTTCGGGCCGGAGCCGCCTGGCTCGCGCCCTGTTCGGGGCGGAGCCAATAGATTCCGGCGCCATCTTCCTGGAGGGACGCCCCTGCCGGATTGACTCCCCGGGGCAGGCCATCAAGCTGGGCATCGGCTTTCTTGCCGAAGACCGCCGGACCGATGGGCTGGTGCTGATGCTCTCGCTGCGTGAGAACACCTCGCTGCCCAGCCTGGCCCGCTTCTGCCGCTGGGGTGTCGTGGGGCGCGCGAGGGAGCGGTGCGCCTCGGAGCAGTACCGCCGGCAACTTCGGATTCGAAGCCAGGGCATTGAGCAATCGGTCAACCTCCTCAGCGGGGGCAACCAGCAGAAGGTCGTGCTCAGCAAATGGCTCTGCGCCCAAGCCCGCCTTTTTATTTTTGACGAACCGACACGCGGAATTGATGTCGGCGCCAAGGTGGAGATTTATGAATGGATGAATCAGCTCACTGCCGCCGGTTCGGCCATCCTCATGATCTCGTCCGACATGCCGGAGATCCTGGGCATGAGCGACCGTGTCCTTACCTTGTGCCGCGGAGCGATCACCGCTGAGCTCGACGCGGAAGAGGCCTCTCAGGAAGCCATTATGCGCGGCGCGTTGGGCGTCGGCGCCAGTCCTGCGTCTTTTTCCGCCGCTTCGCCCTCAGTTGCCGGGGAAAAAGTGAGGCCTGACCCGGACGCTCCCGACCGATTTAACCGGGCCCAGCATGAACAAGTCCCCTGAACTAACCGCCCCCAGCCCGGAGGGCTTGAGGTCGGCGGAAAGCTCCGCCGTTTCCGTAGGGCGCGGCAGAATTGGGCGCATTCTTTCCAGATATGGCCGGCAGTTGGGGACCGTCACGGGATTGCTCCTTCTATGCGGGGCACTCACCGCGCTGACGCCCTATTTCCTGACCATCTCCAACCTCCTGAATGTTGTTCAGCAAACGGCGATCAACGCCATCATCGCCGCCGGCATGACCTTCGTCATTATTACGGCCGGCATCGACCTGTCCGTCGGTTCGATCGTTGCCTTTGCCGGCGTCGTTCTGGGGAGCGCGCTGGCCGGTGGGCATTCGGCGTTCTTCTCGGTCATGGCCGGGCTGGTGGTAGGGCTGCTCTGTGGCGCGGCCAATGGAGTTCTCATTGCCTTTGGCGAGCTTCCGCCCTTCATCGTCACGCTGGGCACGATGAGCGTGGCGCGCGGGGCCGCCCTCGTCTATACCCACGGACGGCCCATCTCCGGCTTCTCGGCCGGTTTCCGCTTTCTGGCCACCGGCCACGTGTGGCGCATTCCGATGCCGGTCTTAATCATGCTGGCAGTGTATGGCGTGGGCCATTTCCTCCTCAGCCGGACCAAGCTCGGCCGTTATACATACGCCATTGGAGGAAACGAGCAGGCCACGCGGCTCTCCGGCGTCAACGTGCGCCTCTACAAGACGCTGGTCTATGGCATCTCCGGCCTGCTGAGCGGCCTGGCCGCGGTGATATTGACGGCCAGGCTCGACTCCGCCCAGCCCATTGCCGGCATTATGTACGAACTGGATGCCATCGCCGCCACCGTCATCGGCGGAACCAGCCTGATGGGGGGCGAGGGCAAGATGTTCGGAACGCTGGTTGGCGCCTTGATCATGGGCGTGCTCCGCGATGGCCTCAACCTCCTGAACGTTTCCTCCTATATTCAGCAGATCGTCATTGGCTCGGTCATTATCATTGCCGTATTCCTGGACATCACCCTCAAGAAAACCAAAACTTAACCCGCTTATGACGACAAAACATTGCTCCGCCCTGAGGCTCTTGCTCGGGAGCCTGGTTGCTCTTACACTCCCCGCCTTGACCGGCTGCCGCCGGGCTGAAGCGCCCGCCTCGACCGGCCCCACCGTGGCTCTCGTGATGAAGACGCTCAATAATCCCTTCTTCATTGACATGCAGCGCGGGGCAAAGGCGGCGGCAAAACGCCTGGGAGTCAACCTGATTGTTCAGGCCGCTGAGCGGGAGATAGATGTCGAAAGGCAGATGGAGATTGTCGAAGATTTGATCCAGCGGAAAGTCAGCGCGTTGTGCATTGCGCCCAGCGGGTCGAAGGAGATCGTCCCGGCCATTGTTGAAGCCAATAAAGCCGGCATTCCGGTCCTGATCATTGACACGCGCACCGATATGCCGGCTCTCAAAGCAGCCGGCGGGCGGATCGTGACGTTTATCGGCTCTGACAATGTGGAAGGCGGGCGGATCGCCGGACGCTACATGGTCAAGCTCCTGGGCGGGAAAGGGAAGGTGGCAATCCTGGAGGGGATTCCGGGCGCTGAGACCAGCGACGCGCGGCTCAAGGGCTTTCACGAAGCGATAGTCTCCCATCCGGGCATTGAGGTCGTCGCCTCGCAAACCGCCAACTGGGAACGCGACCAGGGTTACAACGTCTGCCAAAACATCCTGCAGGCTCATCCGGACGTGCAAGGCATTTTCGCCTGCAACGACCTGATGGCGCTGGGGGCCGTGCAAGCTATCGCCGCGGCGGGGAAGCAGGGCCAGGTGCGGGTTATCGGCTTTGACGCGACGGAGGATGGGCGCAAAGCGATTCACGAGGGGACGATGGCCGGTTCAGTGGCGCAACATCCGGAGGAGATGGGCCGGTTGGCGGTTGAGAATGCTCTGGACGTCATCAGGGGCAAACCGGTGCCGCCTGAGATTCCGGTGAAGGTCGAACTGATAACGCGGAAAGCCCCGTAATCCTGGTTTCGATGCGTCTCCCGGCAATCGAACTGCTACGGGCGTTATGCGGTGGGCGCCTTGAACGTCTGCAATCTCGAGCAGATGCACGGCCTGTTCAGCGGACAGGGCGAGCGAGCGGGGCTGAAATGACGCGATTCGAGCCAGGGGCAGCCCCAGCGCGCCGCATTCCCGATCGCTACGGCTTCGGCCTGGCATAGCTTTGCTTTTTAGCGCGAGATGTCGCTTTGGCGCAAGGTCCGGAACTGGTGGCGCTGGAGGGCGTGCTCAGCCATTTCGTTGTCCTCCATGCTCATGCCGACCAGCGACCGGCCCTGGGAGTGGGGGATGAAGGAGTAGAGATAGTTGACGTTTAATTCCGCCTCCAACAGGACTGACATCAGGCGTGTCAGGTCCGTCGAAGTTGCCTCCACCACCACGATCTCGCTTTCGGTGAAGGGAAACCTTTCCTTGACTAACAATTCACGGGCCCGGTCGGGGTCGTCCACGACCAGGCGGATAATGGCGCTGTCGGTCGTGTCGAGGACGGTCAGCGCCAGGACGTGGACCGCCTGTGCGCCGAAAACCCCGATCAAGTCGCGGAGGCGGCCCAGCCGGTTCGGCGTGAAAACGGAGAACTGGATGGCCCTCTCGGCCCGTGGCGCCTTTGCTATTTGCGTTGGCATATTAGACAACATAGACCACTTTTCGCCGGAAAGCATGGCCATTAGGTGCTTCGGGGCGCAAGTCCGGCGGCGAACTCATGATTTTCGATTTGCGATTTCAGCCAAATGACATGCAGCCCAGTGGCCGGGGCGAACCTGACGCCAGGCGGGCGCCTCGGTCCGGCAGCGGTCCTCCGCCAGCGGACAACGCGGGTGGAAGGGGCAGCCGGGCGGCGGATGAACAGGCGAGGGCACGTCTCCCGGCAGCACGATGCGCCGGCGCTTTGCGTCCGGGTCGATTACCGGCACGGCTGAGATTAGCGCCTGGGTGTAGGGATGCATCGGCTCGCGCACGAGGGTTTTGGCCCCGGCCAGTTCCACGATGCGGCCAAGATACATCACGGCCACGCGGTGGCTGATGTGCTCGACCACCGCCAAGTCGTGCGCGATGAAGAGATAGGCAATGCCGCGCTGCTGCCGCAAGTCCCGCAAAAGGTTGACCACCTGCGCCTGCACGGACACATCCAGCGCGCTGACCGGCTCGTCGCACACGATGAGCTTGGGTTCAACCGCCAGGGCCCGAGCGATGCCGATGCGCTGGCGCTGGCCGCCGCTGAATTCATGCGGGTAGCGGTCCGCGTGAGCCGCCTCCAGCCCCACCGCCGCGAGCAGTTCCCGAATGCGCTTCTGGCGCGCCGCCCGGTCCGGTGCCAGCCTGTGGATGTCGAGGGCCTCGCCGATGATGTGGCCCACCCGCATCCGCGGGTTGAGCGAGCTGTAAGGGTCCTGAAAAATGATCTGCAGCTTGCGCCGTCGCGCGCGCAGGGCGGCTCCATTTATCCGCGAGAGATCTTCGCCTTCGAACAGGATTCTTCCGGCGGTGGGCTGGACCAAGCGCAGGATGGCCCGGCCCAGCGTTGTCTTGCCGCAGCCGCTTTCGCCCACCAGACCCAGGGTCTCGCCGGGCTCGATGGACAGGCTCACCTCATCGACCGCTTTCAGATGCTCCCGCGCGCGGCGGAGCGGGCCGCGGCTTACGGGGAAATAGACTTTGAGATTCTGAACGTCAAGCAGGCTCATTCGATGGGGCGGCGCCGGGGTCAATCCTCGCTGTTTCCGCGGGAATGGAAGCCGAAGTGGCGGAAAAGGGCGCAGGACTGACCCCAACGCCAAAAGGACACCGCACCAGCCGGCCCGGCTCTAATTCGGCCAGGGAGGGGACCAACGTCGCACAGTCCGGCCGGGCTACGGAACATCGGGGTTGGAACCGGCAGCCGAATGGGCAGTTTCCGAGCCGGGGCACGTTGCCGGGAATGGTCGAGAGCCGCGGCGCCTCGGAGCCGAGGGCTGGCACCGAACCCATGAGCGCTTTGGTATAGGGGTGCAGCGGCCGCTGAAGCAGTTCCCGCGCGGGCGCCACCTCCACGATCTGGCCCGCATACATGACCGCCACCCGGTCGGCGATTTCTCCGACCACGCCCAGATTGTGCGTGATGAGCAGGATGCTCATCCCAAGGCGCTGTTTGAGCTCACGCAGCAGCTCGAGTATCTGAGCCTGGATCGTGACATCGAGCGCGGTGGTTGGCTCATCGGCCACCAACAGTTGGGGTTGAGGGGCCAGCGCCATCGCCAGCATTACCCGCTGCTGCATCCCCCCCGACAGTTGGTGCGGGTAATCCCGGGCGCGCGCCTCCGGCGCCGGGATGCCGACCAGCTTGAGCAGTCGCGCCACTTCGTCCTCGGTTGCGGCCTCCGGGCGGTGCAGCTTCAGGGCTTCCTTGATCTGCTTGCCCACCCGCACGACCGGGTTAAGCGAGGCGCCCGGCTCCTGAAAAACGTAACTGACCATCCGTCCCCGAAGCCGGCGCAAATCGCCGTTGGCCATCTGGAGCACATCCCGTCCGTTCACCAGGATTTGCCCTCCCGAATACCGGGCGGGCGGAGCCGGAACCAGCTTCGCGATGGCGAGGGCGGCGGTGCTCTTGCCGCAGCCGCTCTCACCCACCAGGCAAAGGGTCTCGCCGGCCTCAATCGAGAGGGAGAGATCGTCCACCGCGCGCAGGCGGGCGCCGGTCACGGTGAAGTCGAGCGTGAGATTCTTGATTTCGAGCAATGACATGCTGGCGTGTTACCCAAACAGGTCCAGTTGCGGGGTGGGAGGCAGTTTCTGGAGCAGTTCGCGGTCGCGCTGGCGGCGGCGGGCGGGGCGGACATTTCCTTCGGGCGTGAGCTCAGATTCCTCGAGGTTTTGAAGGATTTCTTTGGCGCGGTCCAGCACGCTCTTGGGCACGCCGGCAAGCCGGGCGACCTGGATGCCGTAACTCTTGTCGGTGCCCCCTTCAACGATGCGGCGCAGAAAGACGATCTGGTCGCGCCATTCGCGGACGGCGACGTTGTAATTTTTGAGCCGTGGCAGGCGCGCGGCCAACTCGGTTAGCTCGTGATAGTGGGTGGCGAAGAGGGTTTTTGAGCCGGCCTGGTTGTGCAAATGCTCCAGGATGGACCAGGCCAGGCTCAGCCCGTCGAAGGTGCTGGTGCCGCGCCCGATTTCATCGAGAACAATCAGGCTGTTGGGTGTGGCATGGTTGAGGATGTTGGCGGTCTCGCACATCTCGACCATGAAGGTCGATTGGCCGCGAGCCAGGTCGTCGCTGGCGCCGATGCGGGAGAAGATGCGGTCCACCAGATCGATGCGCGCCTCGGTGGCCGGGATGAAGGAGCCGGTATGGGCGAGAAGAACGAGAAGGGCGACCTGGCGGATGTAGGTGCTCTTCCCGGCCATATTAGGTCCCGTGATGAGCGCGATCTGGATGCCAGGATCGAGCCGCGTGTCGTTGGGAACGAATCGTTCTTCGGCCAGCGTTTGCTCCAGCACCGGGTGGCGCCCCTCGCGGATGGAGATGACCCCCTCGGCCTCCATCCGCGGGCGGCAGTAGGCGTAGAGCCGCGCGGTCTCGGCGAAGGCGCTCAGCACGTCAAGCTGGGCGAGGGCGGCGGCGCTCTGCTGGACCTCCCGCAGCCGGCTCAAGACCTGGCCGCGCACGTTCTGGAACAGTTCGTATTCAAGCTTGAAACTCCGCTCTTCGGCCCCCAGGATTTTCCCTTCCATCTCCTTGAGCTGAGGGGTAATAAACCGTTCACCGTTGGCAATAGTCTGCTTGCGGATGTAATCCGCCGGCACCTTGTCGAGGTTGGCCTTGGTGACCTCGATGTAGTAGCCAAAAACCGAATTGAAGCGGACCTTGAGGGATTGGATGCCGGTGCGGGTAGTCTCATCCTGCTGCAACTTTGCTATCCAATCCTTGCCACCGCGCATCGCGTTGCGCAACTCATCCAGAGCGGGGTCAAAGCCGTCGCGAATCAGGCCCCCTTCCTTCAGGGCCAGGGGCGGTTCATCGGCGATGGCGCGCGTTATCAGGCCCTGGAGGTCCGGCAGTTCGATCACCTCGGCGCGCAGTTCCTCCAGCAAACCGGGGCCCGGCCCCGGATTCTCCCTCAGCCCGTCAGGCTTGGACGACTCCGCCGGATCGGGCGGCAACAGGTCGGGTTCGCCGTTCTTGGATGCGGCCCTTTGCCGTTCGACGGATGTCAATCCAGCCAGGCCTTGTTTGAGGCCGGGAATCTGCTCCAGCCCCAGCCGCAACGCCAAGAGGTCCCGCGCATTGCCATTGCCGCCGCTGAGCCGGCCAATCGTTCGCTCCAAATCGCGCACCTGGCCAAGGCCGGCGCGCAGGTCTTGGAGTTCGGCCGGATGGTCGATGAGCGTTTGTACCGCTTCCTGGCGGCGGCGAACCGGTTCAAGCTTTCCCAGCGGCTGAGACAGCCAGTCGCGCAGGCGGCGGGCGCCCATAGGAGTGACCGTGCGGTTCAGGGCGCGGTAGAGCGAGGCCTGGCCTGGCACCCCCGGACGAAGCGGCTCAAGGACCTCCAGGTGGCGCAACGTGGTGAAATCGAGCACGAGATACTCGCTCCGCTCATAAAACGAGAGCCGCGTCAGGTTCGAGACATCGCGCCTTAGATGCTGCGTCAGGTAGTGCAGGACGGCTCCGGCGGCCCCAATCGCCGCCGGCCGGTCTTTCAAGCCGAAGCCGTCCAGAGAGGCCACCTTGAAATGGTCACGAACCGTGAAGACGGCGGTTTCCGGCGCGAAGGCCCAGCCTTCGTAGCCGTCGAGAATCCAGCCAAACTGGCGCGGAGCGTCCGGTGAGGCGGACCGCCGGCCCCCGGGCGCGCGGGTCGGTGGCACATTCCATCCCGCGGAATCCTGAGTGAGTTCCGTCGTGACGCCTGGAGTGCCGGGACTCCCAAAAGGACTTGCGCCCTCTCCCGACAGCAAGGCCGCCAGGGCTTGGCTCTCGGCAGGGTAGATGATTTCAGCGGGCTGTAACCGCTGGAGTTCGGTGAGCAGACCGGCTTCACTCTCAAGCTCGGTGGCGATGAAATCACCAGTAGTGAGATCCGCCAGCGCCAAGCCAAGCACCGGGCCGAGCCGATAAACGGCGGCCAGGTAATTGTTTCGCTCCGCCGCCAGCATCCGCTCATCGAAGTGGGCGCCCGGACTGAGAATCCGCGTAACCTCCCGCTTGACCAATTGGCCCGGCCGGGCGTCCTCGACCTGGTCGCAGAGGGCGACCTTGCGCCCCGCCTTCAGGAGCCTGCCGACGTACGCATTAGCCGCGTGAAAGGGAATCCCGCACATCGGAACCGCTCCGCGTTTGGTCAGCGCGACGTTGAGCAGTTGCGCCCCGACCTGGGCGTCCTCGAAAAACATTTCGTAAAAATCGCCCAGCCGGAAGAGTAACAGCGCGTCCCTGGGCAGTTCGCTCTTGATACGGCGATACTGCGCCATCATCGGCGTGAGTTGCACATCGCTGGCCATAGCCGGAAACGTTAGGGGGATTTCAGCCGGGCGTCGAAGGAAATCCACGCCTCCAGGGCGTTGCCAATGGCGGCGGGACCGTCACAAAACTTCCCTCTGCGGTTGGTTAAGGGAGCGCCACGGCTGGATTTTTTTAATGTTCCAACGCCTGAGCAGCCGCCCAAGAACGAACAGGAAACGTCCAACATCCAGTATCGAACAGCCAGCGGTCAACGGCAGAGAGGGAGGGTATATGTAACCCCTGGCAAGTGCTACAGTGCTACCGCACACCGCTCCGGTATGCTTCGATTCAGGCCCTCGAGGAGAACTGGTCTTCCTTGTTCTTGAAGAGCAGGTTGAAGGTCGTCAGAGACCCGTAACAACGCGAGATGTACTGCTGCAGATCGACCTTTTCCGCGTCGGTCATGGAGA